>DASZQM010000149.1:0-14883 GCA_035549645.1 Solirubrobacterales bacterium
CGCTGCTGACCGACTCGACGGTGATGTCGCCCTCGCCGAACTTGCGTGCCCAGATGAACCAGGCGGCGTAGGCGATGCCGGGAACGAGCACCACCCAGAGGCGCCGCCGTTCCGCCCGGCCACCGAGCAGCAGCGAGATCAGGGCGCCGAGGGCGAAGGCGATGCCGACGCTGAAGGAGCCGAGGCAGAGCACGAGCAGGATGCAGGCAGCGATGTCCCCACCGCGCGTGCGCCGCTGCAGCGCCAGCAGCATGCCCAAGCCGGCCGCCATGCCGGAGAGGTTGGGGATCTCGTAGGCCCCCATCAGCGTGTCCCAGCCAGCGCCGAAGAAGACGACCAGCAGGGTCAGGCCGACGGCGGCGGCGAGCGGCAGGCGGCGACGCACCAAGGCGAAGAAGACGGTCGAGACGATCAGGTGGAGGACGACCGTCGTCACCATGTACGGGAAGTGCGAGCTGGCGCCGACGGTGCCGAACAGCACCTTGTAGAGCATCAGCGGGAAGAGGATCAGGTGCCCGTTCTGCGGCGTCAGCAGCAGTTCGAGGTTCCAGCCACGGAAGACGACGAGGTAGTTCCACTCGTCGTTGACGAAGGTCTGCCCCCGGCTCCAGTAGAGGATCAGGACCGCGGCGATGGCGTAGGCGATCGCCAGCACGGCGTAGGCGACGCGCGCCTCGCCGACCCGGCGCGCCCAGGCGCCAAAACGGCCGGCGGCCTTTCCGAGCCAGGCGATCGGGTCCACGGCAGGGCGCGGATCTGGCTCTTCGGAGCGCGGCGAAGCCATTCGAGCGGAGCAGTCTAGGTCAGCCAGCCACCGGACAAACGAGCGTCGGCGCGCTGACGTTCATTGCCAGTGTCCAGGGAGCGAGCGAAGAAGGGGCTCGGATGACGATCCGATTGGCGCCGTTGGTGGTCGGCAGCGGCGCCGCGGGCAGGTCGCCGAAACGGCCGATCGCGGTTTCGACAGGAGCCGACGAGCGATAGGCGACACCGGCGCCTCCAAACTTGACCAGCGCGTTGGTTTTCGCATCGCCCTGGGTGACGAGGACGACGCAGTCACCGCGCCGGCGCGCGGGAGGCTGACCTTCGCGCACCGCCACTTCGAGCGGCGGCGCGCCCGGCGTCGCCACGACGTCCCGCACCGGTTCCGGCGCGATCTGCAGCACCCGCACCAGCTCTTCGTCGGCGATCTGCCGCGCCCCCGGCGCCGAGGCTTCCAGTTCCTCCCGCGAATAGGCGGGCAGGCCGAAGTCGGCGTCGAGCTCGTGGAACTGCTCGACGGAGAAGTTCACGGCCCCGGGAGGATCCTCGACCGCAATCGAGTCGTCGGCGGCGGGCCCCGCGAGCGCGACGGCCGCCAGCTTGGCGCGAATCGCCGAGGACGTCGCGCGGAAGCTCTGAGCGACGTCGCCGAGTTCGGCGACATTCGCGCACATCGAAAAGACGAAGACGACCCCGATCGCGATCGTGCCGCCACGGCTGGGGCGATACGGCGCGATCAGCTCGGCGACGGCGATCAGCATCAGGATCGAGCCGACGTAGACGAACCGCGTGTCGAAGGTGTTGCGGAACTGGTTGAGCGCAATGCCGACGAGCAGGAAGTAGACGAGCAGCACGACGATCGCCACGATCGCGTCGTTGCTCAGCCGCGGCGGTCGGCGCAACCGCCAGTAGGCAAGCACGGCGAGGCCGCCGACGAGGAGTGGGCCCCAGGTGGTCTGGATCGGCACCAGGTTTTCGGTCGGCTTCGGTCCGTTGGGGGTGGTGTAGAGCCCGGTCAGGCCCGACATCACCGCGCTCGCCTGGTCGACGACAGCGGAACCGATGATCTTGAGGTTGTGGACGTAGAGGTGCTGCTGGTGGAACTTGGTCGCCCAGATCGCCCAAGCGGCGTACGCGACGAGGGGAACCGCGACGACCCAGCAGCGGCGCAGGCGCTCACCGCGGGGCCGCAACGCCAGCGCCGCTATCGCCCCAGCCGCGAAGACGATGCCGAGGCTGTAGGCGGCGATCGAGATCGTCAGCAGGATGCAGACCCAGATGTCGCCCTCGAGGTCGCTGCGTCGCAGGAGGAGCAGCGCGGCGAGGCCGGTGGCGAGGCCGAAGAGGTTGGGGTAGGCGAAGGTGGGCAGGATGACGTCGGCGCCGGCGCCGTAGAAGAGGATCAGGGTCGCCGCGGCCAGCGCAAGCAGGTCTCCGAGACTGCGGCGGACAAGGGCGAAGAGCAGCGCCGCCACCGCGGCCGAGAAGGCGAGGTTGACCAGTTGGTAGGGCACCTGCGATTCCAGGCCGAAGGTGGCGAACATCCCCTTGTAGAGAAGGATCGAGAGCACCATCAGGTGGCCGTTGTGCGGGGTGAGCAGCGTTTCCGGCGACCACGAGCGGTAGGCGTAGAGGTAGCCCCAGACGTCGACCAGGGGCGTCAAGCCGCGGACCAGATAAAACAGCAACAGCGTCGAGCCGACGATCGCGCAGCCCAGCACGAGGATCGACCAGTGGCGCTTCAGCATGAGCCTCAGGCGGCGCGCCGGCCGAAGTAGGCCGAGCCGGAGAGAGCCCGGTCGAAGCCCGACCAGGACTCGCCCGCGGGGAGCTGGCGCTCGAGGCGGTCGAAGCTGCCGAGACGGCCGCCGAGGTTGTCGATCATGTGGACGAGGACGGCCTCGCGGGTGGCGGGGACGACCGGCGAGCCGTGTTCGAGCGAGCCGTGGTGGGCGAGGATGATGTGCAGCACCGCCTGGGCGAGGGCCGGGTCGAAGCCGGCGATCTCCTCGATCTCGCGGCGCACCTTGTAGTAGCCGAGCGGGATCTCGCCCTGCAGCCGGCCGGCATCGGTGAGGTCGATCGCCAGCGGGTCGTCGTTGTAGGCCTCGGTCTTGCCGATGTCGTGCAGCAGCGCCCCGGTGACGGCGACGTCGCGGTCGATGCCGGGAAAGTAGGCGGCGGCCGCGCTGACCGCCTGCGCGACCGAGACCGTGTGCTCGAGCAGCCCGTGACGGTAAGCCTGGTGGTAGGTCTTCGCCGCGGGCGCGTCGCGGAAGCGCGCCCAGTTCTCGGAGTCCTCGCCGAAGAAGCGGTCGAGCAGGTAGCGCAGCTGGCGGTCCTGAACCGTCGCCAGCAGCTCGCGCAAGTCGCTCTCCATCAACTCCAGCGAGACCTCGGACTCGACCGCGAGATCCTCGGCCCGGTAGTCCTCCTCGCTCGCCTCGCGCAGGCCGCTGAGCTTGATCTTCGCCCCCCAGCGCTCGCTCATTTCGAAGAGGCCGCGGACGTGGACAGGTGCGCCGAGCGCGGCCAGCGCGTAGAGCTCCTCCGCCTCCTCCCAGGCCACCGCCTCGCAGTTGCCGCTGGCGTCGCCGAGCCGCAGCCGCAGCCACGGGTCGCCGTTGCGCTTGCGGCGCAGCTCGCGCTCGCGCACCGCGTAGACGCCGCTGACCCGCTGCCCGTCCTCGAGCTCCCCGAGCGGCACCCGCACCAACACCGGCTCCACTGCGGGTGAGTCCGTTTCGATTGCTGGGGGAACCTCCGGCTCGATCGCCGGCGCTGCCTCCGGTTCGGCGAAAAGTGCCTGCTCAGGTGGATCGATGAAGGCTTCCTGACTCATCACGACCCAAGGTAAACAGGAGCGCGGACGATCATTCTTACCCGCGTTTTGCAGGGCATTTCAGTGTGGGTTAGAGCACTGTCCCGAGCCAGTGGCCGATCACGACCGCGGCGAACCCGGCAACCAGCGAGAGGCCGACGTTGAGCCAAACCAAGTGTGTGTGTCCGGCCTCGGCGAGGCGGTGCGAATCGAGCATCCAGGTGGAGAAGGTGGTGAACGAGCCGATGCCGCCGCCGGCGACGATGACCAGCGCCTCGCCTTCGAGCGCGACGCCGGCGACGAGGCCGAGCACGAGGGCGCCGGCGAGGTTGATCGCCAGCACGCCGTGCGGGAATGGGTGGTCGCTGCGCGCGGTGACGGCGGTGTCGATCAGGAAGCGAGCGGCGGCCGCGGCACCGCCGAGCAGGCCGACCGCGATCCACCCCGCCGCGCTCACGAGACCGCCTCCGGTCGCCGCTCGAGCGCGATGCCGACGCGGACGCAGAGGTAGCCGAGCGCCAGGGTTGCGCCGAGATAAAGCCCGGCCAACCCCAGCCGCCCGTGGTCGACCATTTCGAACAGCTCCAACTGCAGAGTGGAGAAGGTGGTCAGGGTGCCGCAGATGCCGGTGGTGAGGAACGGGTGAGTGAGGTTGTCCTCCGGGTGGTCGCCAAGGCGTGCGAAGAAGTAGCCGAGCGCCAGCGCCCCGACCATGTTGACCGCGAAGGTCCCCCAGGGCCAGCCGCCTGGCCCGTGCGGGGTCGCCTGCGCGAGCCCGACCCGGCCGAGCGCTCCCAGCACACCGCCGGCGTAGATCGCGGCGAGGCGGCGAAGGTCGATTCCGTTGGTGCGCACGGCGGTCTCCTATCAGCGTCGGTGGACTGATGAGAGGGACCGTCAGCGGACCTAACCGCGGTTCTGGAGAGCGAGCCCCATCGCTCGTGTGGTGATCTTAGTCAGGAACGCGCTGCGCCTAGCTGCTCTCGACCACTTCGACGGTTCCGTGCATGTCGGGGTGGATTTCGCAGTGGTAGGCGTAGGTGCCGGGCTGCTTGAAGCTTTCCGACTTGAGCTTGTCGGTCTCGATCGTGCCGGTGTCGAAGGAGCCGTCATCGGCGGTTGCGGTGTGCGGAGCGGAGTCGCGATTGGCCCAGATCACCTTGCCGCCTTCCTCGATCACCACCGGGTCCGGGCTGTAGGTGAATTCGGCGATCGAGACCTTTTCGGCGCGAGCCGCGTCACCACTCGGCGCCGGCGCGCTGACGCCGCCGGGTGTGGTCGCCTGGTCTTCTCCGGCAGAGTCAGAGTCGGTGGTCGTGGTGCTCTCGGTCATACTGCCGCTCCCGTCGCCGCCGTCACTGGACCCGCAGCCGGCGAAAGCGAGGGCAAACAGGGCAAGCACGAGTGTGATCGTGCGTTGGGTGAATCGCATGCGCACCGCTACCCCGTCGACGGTGAGCCGAACCACCGATGAGACCGCTCCTATCGTGGGAGTCGATCTGTAAGGGTCTGCGAGAGATGAAGCTCTGCCGCTTCGCCACACCGGCCGGAACACCCGCCCTGGGAATCGTCGAGGGCGACGAGGTCGTCGACCTTTCCGCCTCGGTTCTGCCTGCCGAACCCGCGACGGCGCTCGGCGAGGTCGGTCGCGATGGCATTGAGCAAGCCGCCGACGGAGCGCCGCGCCTTTGCCGCGCCGAGGTCCGCCTGCTGGCGCCCGCGGTCCCGCGCAAGTACCTCGCGATCGCGCTCAACTACGCCGACCACATCGCCGAGATGAACATGGAGCCGCCCGAGGTCCCGACCTTCTTCAACAAGCAGGTCAGCTGCGTCGTCGGGCCCGGCGCCGGCGTGCACATGCCGAAAATCTCGACCTTCCTCGACTACGAGGCGGAGCTGGCGCTGGTGATCGGCAAGCGCTGCCGCCACGTCCCGGTCGAGCGCGCCCACGAGGTGATCGCCGGCTACACCTGCGCCAACGACGTCAGCGTCCGCGACTGGCAGGGGCAGGCGAAAACGATGACGATCGGCAAGTCATTCGACACCCACGGCCCGCTCGGACCCTGGCTGGTGACGCCGGAGGAGGTCGGCGACCCGCAGGACCAGCGCGTGCGCTGCTACGTCGACGAGGAGCTGCGCCAGGACGCGAGCACCGCCGAGATGGTCTTCGACTGCTTCCAGCAGGTCTCCCACCTGAGCGAAGCGTTCACGCTCGAGCCCGGCGACGTGATCGCCACCGGCACCCCGGCCGGGGTCGGCCTCGGGCGCAAACCGGTGCGCGAGAACCTGCTCCACGTCGGCCAGACGGTGCGGGTCGAGATCGAGCGCGTCGGCGAGCTGGTCAACACAGTGGTCGAGGAGCCCGACGGCTTCCTTGCGCCGCTGCCGGGCGAAGCCTGAACTGAGCGGCGCGGTCGCGCCACGTGACGTGTTTCGTCAGTCGGTCGCGCGGTGCACGGCGGTGGCGGTCGCCTGGTCGCGCGGGCGGACGACGATCTCGTCGACGTTGACGTGCGGTGGCTGGGCCAGGGCCCAGCGGATGCACTCGGCGACGTCCTCCGCGGTCAGGGGCTGCATCCCCGCGTAGACGCGCTTCGCGGCCTCCTCGTCGCCCGCGAAGCGGACGAGCGAGAACTCGGTCTCGACCATGCCGGGGGCGACCTCGGTCACCCGCACCGGCTGCCCGAGCAGCTCCTGGCGCAGCACCCGCAGCACCGCCCGCTGAGCATGCTTGGCGGCGTTGTAGCCGGCGCCGCCTTTGTAGGGCTCGATCGCGGCGATGCTGGTGATGCCGACGACGTGGCCATCGCCCGAGGCGATCAGCTTCGACAGCAGCGCCCGAGTCATCCGCATCGTCCCCATCACGTTCGATTCGTACATCGTCAGCCACTTCTCGTCGTCGGCCTCGGCGAGCGGGTCGAGGCCGAGCGCGCCGCCGGCGTTGTTGACCAGCACGTCGCAGCGCTCGACGGCGGCGACGAAGTCCTCGATCGAAACGGGGTCGGTGACGTCGAGCGCGATCGCCTCTCCACCGGTCTCGGCGGCGAGCTCTTCGAGCCGCTCGAGGCGCCGGGCGCCGAGGATCACCTCATAGCCCTCATCCGCCAGCGCTCGCGCCGTGGCGGCGCCGATGCCGCTCGATGCTCCCGTGATCACCGCGGTTCTCATCGATCCGAGCCTAGCGGTGGCCTCCTGGTTATCGCCGGCGAGCGGCCCTGGCTGGCGTAGATCCAGCGCGAGCGGCGGCTGAAGACCGGGCCGCGCTTGACCCGATCGGTGCGGCGGACGAGCAGCAGCGAGAAGACCGCGCCCAGCAGGGCGATGCCGGCCGAGACCGAGAACATCACCTGGAAGGCCTCGACGTGCGCTTCGACGACGACGCCGATCGCGGTCTTGATCAGGTGCGGCTCCGGCAGGTGCTTGAGGCCCGACTGCTCGGCGTGGAGGATGAACTCGCGGAAGCGTTCGTCCTGCTCGGGCGTCGGGTGGATGCCCCTGGCGGCGAGCTTCTCGTGGATCTGGTGGTAGTTGACCCCGAGCTCGACCGCGGTCAGCGCCGCGATCCCCAGCGCCCCGCCGAGCTGCTCGGAGGTGTTGATCATCCCCGCCGCCTCGCCGCTGTCCTCCGGCGGCACCGCGGTGAGACCGGTCGGGTCGTTGACGGTGAGGACGATGCCCAGCCCCAGGCCCTGCAGGAGCAGCCCCGGGATCAGGGCCACGGCGCTTTCCTGCGAGACCGACGCCGCGAGGACGACGCCCGAGGCGGCGAGGACGAGGAAGCCGACGACCAGCGGCCAGCGCCCGCCGAAGCGGTCGAACGCCTTTCCCGCCAGCGGCCCGGCGAGGATGATCGGCACCGTCGCCGGGATCAGGGCGACGCCCGCGGCGGCGGGCGAGATCCCGACCACGAGCAGGAGGAAGAACGGGGTGAGGAAGCCGAGGCCGAGCTCGACCATGCCGGCCAGCAGCTGGCTGATGTTGGCGGCGAGGAAGTTGTCGTGGCGGAGCAGGCTGAACTTGATCGTCGGGTTGGCGGCGCGGCGCTCGATCGCGAAGAAGACCGGCATCAGGAGGGCTCCGAGGACCAGTGGGATCACCGTCTGTGGCGCGCCCCAGCCTTCCGTCGCCCCCTGGCTGAGGCCGAAGACGAGGGCGCCGATCGAGATCGCGAAGGTGACGACGCCGGGCAGGTCGAGGTCGCGCGAGGCGCCCGGCTCGGGCTCCAGCGAGGGAGTGAACCGCAGCGTGAGGCCGATCGCGAGCAGCGCCAGCGGCACGTTGACGAGGAAGACCAGGCGCCAGTCGATCGAGGTCAGCGCCCCGCCGAGGACGGGGCCGAGGGCGGCGAAGAAGGCGGCGGCGCCGGCGAGGATGCCGAGCGCGGCGCCCTTCCTCTCTTTCGGGTAGACCGCGCTGACGATCGCCAGCGCGGTCGGCATCATCAGCGCCGCGCCGGCGCCCTGGATCGCTCGCGCCGCGATCGCCCACTCGATGTCCTGCGCCGCGCCCATCGCGCTCGTCGCCACGGCGAAGAGCACCGCGCCCCAAAGGAAGACCCGGCGCATGCCGAAGAGGTCGCCGAGGCGGCCGCCGAAGACCATCAGCGCCGCCAGCGGCAGGATGTTGGCCGTCATCAGCCACTGGCCCTGCGAGACCGAGCCGCCGATGGCCTCGATCGCGTCCGGGCTCGCCAGCGGCACCGCAGTCTGGTCGACCAGGATCATGCTGCTCGCAAGCGTCATCGCCGCCAGCGTCATGCGCATGTCCCGTTGCGAGACCATCAGACCCGAGGCAGCGTACGTGTGGTGCAGGAGGGGACGCCTTCCGGCGCGCCCAGCTGCTCAGCAGAGTCGCGCCAGCTCCTCGGCGTAGGCTCCGGCGAGGGCGCCTGGGGCCTCCGTCAGGGCAGAGTCGGCCATGAAGCCGACGGTCACCTCGCCGGCGTAGCTGAAGATGCTGACCGTCATCCCGAGACTGCCCGAGCATGGCGCCCAGACCAGGACGCCCTCGATCGGTACGCCGGCGAAGCTGAGGCGCCGGGGCGGGCCGGGCACGTTGGTGACGACGAGGCTCGCCTTGTCGGTGAAGAAGCCGATCAGGCGGTCCTCCAGCCACGGCGGCGCAAGCCCGATCGCGCCGATCATCCCGTAGGCGATCGCCGCCTCGTTGGAGCGCTTGATCGCCCGCATGCGGCTGTTGACCTGGCGCAGGCGTTCGGCCGGCGGCATCTCCCCGATCGGCAGCTCGAGCAGGATCAGGGCGAAGTCGTTGCCGAGCTGGGCCGGGGCGGGGCCCTCGAGCGAGCGCAGGTTGAAGGGCACCATCGCGTGGATATCCGGCGGCATGTCACCCTCGCCGTCCAGCGTCGCGTGCAGGGCAGCGGCGAGCGCCGCGACCAGCGTGTCGTTGATCGTCACCCGGTGCCGGTGGCTCGCGTCCCTGATCGCGGCCAGCTCGAAAGGCGGCGTCCAGGCGACCCGGCGCCTGCCTGTGAGCGGCGCCCGCAGGGTTGTCTCCGCGTCGTGGCCCGCGCCGACGAGCTTCGCCGTCGTCGCCGCGTCCCGGACCGCGCCGGAAGCCAGCTGCCGCAGGTGTTCGGGATCGGCCAGCGCCCTCATGCCCTCGTGCAGCACCGCGCCGCCCAGGCGCCGGCCCGTGACGAGCGCTCCAGCCGGGATTCCGCCGAACCGCCGGACCAGGCCGCCCTGACCGGCCCGCTCCGCGGCCGGACCGGTCGACTCTCCTGCGCCCTCGTCGGTGAGGTCGAAGAGGACCTGGGAGAGGGAAATGCCGTC
Organism: Solirubrobacterales bacterium; assembly: GCA_035549645.1. Lineage (GTDB taxonomy): Bacteria > Actinomycetota > Thermoleophilia > Solirubrobacterales > 70-9 > VRUE01. The sequence goes on from DASZQM010000149.1 coordinate 9,379, forward strand.
GGCGATGCAGTGGTGGATGCGCCAGAGCACCGCCGAGGTTTCCTCGCCTTCGATCAGGTAGGCGTGCCAGAGCGGCCGGTTGGGGTCGAGCGGCGCCGTGATCAGATCGCCGATCAGCTCCTCGAGCGCGGTCCGGTCGCCCGGCGCCGGCAGCGCGCGACGATGCAGGTGGGCCTCGACGTCGAAGTTGGGGTCGTCCTCGAAAGCGGGCCGCCGCCCGAGCGGATCCACGACCCGCTGGCGGAAGCGGGGGTAGCGCTCGACCAGGCGTCGCTCGATCAGCTCGGTCGTGGCAGCCGGATCGGACGCGCCGCCGAGCAGGGAGAGCGAGTTGATCACCATCGGGTTCGTCGGCCGGTCCATGTGGAGCCAAGCGGCGTCCGCGGCGGGCATCGCTTGTCGAGTCGTCGGGGTCACAGGGGCCGATGATCGCGGCGACGTCGCGCGCCCGCATCCGTATTTCGCCTACGTCCGCAATAGGCTTCCCCGGCGTGGACGCCACGCCCCCCGCCTCGGCCGAGGTCTCGGTTTCCTCGCGCCTCGAAGCCTCACCGGTCGCGGTCTGGGACCGGGTGATCACGCCGGAGGGAGTCAACGACGAGATGCGCCCCTACCTGCGCATGACCCTGCCGCCGGGAGTCGACCAGATCGACCCCGAAACCGTCGAGATCGGCACCCCGATCGGCCGCAGCTGGATCCTCCTCTTCGGCCTGCTGCCCTTCGACTACGACGAGGTCTGCCTCGCCCGCCTCGAACCCGGCCGCGGCTTCCTCGAGCGCTCGAAGATGCTGAGCCAGCGCCTCTGGGAACACGAAAGGACGATCGAGCCGGCCGACGGCGGCTGCACTGTCACCGACCGCGTCGCCTGGCGCCCCCGCCTCGGCCTCCCCGGCGGCCCACTGCGCCCAGTGATCGCCTGGTTCTTCCGCCACCGCCACAGGCGGTTGCAGCGCCACTTCGGCGCCATCTGAGGGGAGAGCCGCTCAGAACTTGAAGTCCCGACGACGGAACTCGAAGCTATTTTGCTCGGCCTTCATCTGCTTACAGAAGTCGTCGAACAATGACCAGTAGTCACTGAGTTTGTTGACGTTTATCCAGAAGTCGTCACTCGTCCAGCAAAGAAGGGCGTAGTAGCCAAACATGTAATGCGCGACTTGTGGCTTGATCAGCCCAGAGTTCATCGCGATTGCAACCTCCTCAAAGAGTCCGAGGTAATCGCGCTTGATCTGAAACGAAAGCCTCCTGAGCTCTTCTCGCGCGCTTGCCGCCTCGTCGTCGTTGAGGGATGCCTCGTCGAGCAGGCCCGCGACCCGCGAAAACTCCACGTTCTCCTTGAGCTTCCGGCGCAGCTCGAAGAAATGCTCAGCCCGCTTTTGCCTGCCCTGCTGCATGTACTCCAACAGGGCCTTGACCAGAGTCGCCAGAGCGATCAAAGCGCCGAGCACGCCGACAGAGGTCGCGATCGAGCTCGTGATCGTCGCGATCAGCGGCATCAGATCACCGGCTTGAGATCGAGAATCGGCGTTCCGTCGAGCGCCTCCATGTCCGTCACCCGCAACCGCAGCCCATCGATCTCGACGACTTCGACCGGATGCAGCCCGATCGGATTGGGCCGATCGGGCGAGCGCGTATTGAAGACCCCCTGAACCGGGCTTGCCGGATCGTCCCGCGGCCGCGTCTGCAGCACGTCCCGCCGTCCGCGATCCAGCCAGGTGAGCACGATCACCTGGTCTCCGTCGGCGATCCCGAGCAACGCATCGCCGTACTCGGGCTCGAAGACCAGCCAGGCCTCCGGCGCCCCCTCGCTGCCCTGCTTCGGCGCCTCGGCGCGGTCGGTCAGCGACGACTCGACTCGCCCTACGGCCGTGAGCTCAAGCTCGGCCATCCGCCGCCTCCCGCCAGGGTGCGATGATCGTCGCGCGGCGACCATCCGTATCGCACGGCTCCTCCGCGCCAAGGACGACGCAGCGACTCGAGCCGTGGCGCCACCAATAAGCCGCGGTCCAAGCACTGATCGCCGCGTCGAGCAGATCCTCTCGACTCTTATAGGGACGGTCCGCAAGTGGCGAGGGCTCGAGCAGGCTTCGCGTGACCTCATGGGAACGCAGATCGATCGGTGGGTCGAAGTACGCGAGTCCCGCGATGCGGCTGATCAGCTCGTCGCAGGCGACGGCCCTGACCGGTCGCCAATCGGCTGCGGCGATATTTCGCGGCTTGCGCTTGTAGAGAGGGCGAACGTCATAGCCCAGCTCGGCCACGCCGACGATGGTGGTGTACGGGTAACACTCAGAGACCGACCTTCTCTGCTCCCCCGGCTTGGTCAGGCCGTCCTCGTACCTCCACCCCGCCGCTTCGAGCATCTCCCGCAGGAGCACGCCGCCGAGTCCTTTCGTCGCCACGTTGCTTGAGTTCGCCGCGACCTTCCAGGGGTGCATGTAGCGACGCCCCACGTCGCGCTCACAGGGCCGCTGGGTACCCGGCGGGTTGGATACCACCAGAGGGGCGTCGACAAAAGCGATCGTCTCCTCGGTCGCCCACTTGGACATCCACTCGAAAGTCTCCTCGATCCCGACCGTCCATCCCGCTGCGACGACCTCTCCCGACGGCTCAAGCGCGACGACCCCGGTCTCGTTAGCGCGCTTCCCCTCCGAGCCGTCCTTCCAGGCGAGATCGACTCCCAGTAGCCGCATGGCCCAAGACTATGGACAAGTTGGCAGGCCTCCCTATGGCGAGGGTGGGAATCGAACCCACGACACCACGATTTTCAGTCGTGTGCTCTACCAACTGAGCTACCTCGCCGCAGACGAGGGATGGTATCGGCGGAGGGGTTGGCGGCGCCTCAGCGCCCGAGCGCGGTGACTGCGAGGGCGACCCAGCCGGCGGTGAAGCCGATGAGGACGATCGTGTTGAGCGCCCGGTAGGGGGTCGAGCCTTTTTGCAGCTTGCCGTTGAAGGCGAGGACGCCGAGCAGGAGCGGGGCGAGGAAGGCGCCTTGGACGAGGAGGATGCCGATCCAGGTCGGGAGCGGGTCGACGGCGAGGCCGACGGCGACGAGGATCACGCCCTGGAAGAGGACGTCGAGGTGGGCTTGGCGGATGCGGCCGGGGTGGCGCACGCCCATTCGCAGCAGCCCCTCGGGGCTCTCGACCATCAAAACCATTACCCAGCCGGAGAGGACGCCGATGGTCAGCTCGACTATCCCCAGTTGCGCGAGGAGAGGCATTGTTCGCTCCTGAGTGGAAGGAAGTTCAAGATTGAATATCATTACATCAATGTCCAGAATCGAGCGGCGCAAAGCGAAAACGGCGGGGGCGATCCTCGATGCCGCGGAGCAGCTCTTCCTCGAGCGCGGCTTCGCCGCGACGACGATGGAGGATCTCTCCGCGGCCGCTGACGTCGCGGTCGGCTCGATCTACTCGCACTTCGGCGACAAGGAGGGCGTCTACGCCGGGCTGATCGACCGCGCTTTGGAGCTGGACCGGGAATACAGCGAGGCCGGATTCGAGCAGGGCAGCTCGCCGCTCGAACGCTTCGTCGGGCTTGGTGAGGGCTACCTGCGCTTCGCCCGCGAGCATCCGGGCTACTTCCGGCTCTTCCGCTTTCCGCCCCAGGACCGGCCCGGCGCCAGGGGCGGCGCGCAGGCGGAGGCCAAGGTCGCGCAGAGGATCAACGAGGAAACCAAGCGGATGGCGGGACTGCTGGAGGAAGCGATCGCCGAAGGGGTGGTCCGCAAGGTCGACCCGCTCTCGACCGCCCGCTTCCTTTGGGCCGCCTGGGACGGGGTCATCGCCTCTCACCTGGGACCGGCCAACATGGACCTCAGCGACGAGGAGTTCGAGCAGGTGCTGAACCGGGCGCGGGAAACGATCGTGCTCGGGATCGTCAATCCCGAGCGCTGAGGCTCGCGCTCGTCGGGAAGCGGGTGGCAAAAGGCAGGCCGGCGAGCATCACCGCCGCCATCGTCAGGAAGGCGGCGGTCTGGTGATGGACCAGGGCCTGGACGATCAGTGCCAGAACCAGGCCGCCAAGGTTGCCCGCCATCCAAACGATCGCGCCGGCAGTTCCTGCGGCGCGTCCCGCCAGGCGCTCGGCCAGGGCGATGATCACCGGCAGCGCCGGCAACAGCACGAAGCCCATCGCCGCGAGCACGGCGGCCCGGACGCCAATCGGTTCGATCGCCGCCAGCGCAACGCAGCCGGCCGCGCTGACCAAGATCGCGGTGCGCATGAAGGTCGCCTCGGCGCCGCGGCGGGCGAGGATCGGCGGCAGCGCAGCGCTGCCGATCATGCCGGCGATCAGCATCCCTACGAGCAGCGCTCCGGCCGCCTGTTCGGAGACGCCGTCCGGGTGCAGCAGCGTCTGCAACCAGGTGGTCAGGGCGACGAAGACGCCGAAGCCGACGAAGACGAGCCCGCACATCGTCCGCATCTGCGGCAAGGCCCAGAGCGTCCTCACCACGCCACCCTCGATCGCGGCGTGCTCCTCGTCGTCCCCAGCCGGGCCTGGCCGGCGCAGGGCCCAGGCGAGCGCGAGCGCCGCCGGCACCCCCAGCGCCGCCTCGATCGCGAGCAGCCGTTCGACGTGCCCGTCGCCGCCGAGGGCGGGACCGAGCAGGAGGGCGAAGAGCATGCCGGCGAAGCTGGCGGTGGAGGCGACGGCGATGCCGGCCGCGCGCTGCTCGACCGGCAGGTACTCACCGGCGAGCTTGCCCATCGCGCTGAGCACGAAGGGCTGGGCGACGGCGATCATCAGCTGCCCGGCCATCGCCCAGGCGAAAGCCGGTCCACCGAGGCGAACCAGGCCGCCGAGCGCCATCAACGCGCCCGCTCCGGCCAGCGTCGGGCGAAAGCGCTCGTCCAAGAGGCGGCCGGCTGGGATCGCCAGGACGACGTAGAGCAGCGGGAAGACGTTGGCGAGCCAGCCGATCGCGCTCGCGGAGACTCCGTAGTAGTGAGCGCTGCCGGTGTCGATCGGCGCGTAGGTGAGCCAGAGCAGCTGCGTGCCGGCACAGACCGCGGCGAAGGCGGCCACCACCGGCCAGCCGCGATGCTCCCCGTCTGTCACGCTCGCACAGTATGCGAACCGCGCTGATGCTGGCGGCGTTGCTCGCCGTCGGCGCGATCCTCATCTCCGGAGGCTCGCGCGCCGATTCGGTGCGGCACCAGTACCTGGCCGGGAGCAACGAGCTGCGGACGGTCAATCGCTACGGGAGCGCGCGGGAGGTCAGCGTGCGATCCCTGGGCGAGCCGCGCGCGATCCGCGCCCGCCCGGCCTGGCTCGCGAGGGCACGGCCGCTGGCGGCCGGCGCGCCAGCGTGGGCGCGGCGGATGTACAGGCGCTCGCTGCTCGTGCTACACGGGCTCACCGACCGCGACGGCGCCGTGATCGCCGGGGCGCGTGAGGGCTGGGCCTACGTCTGGCCGCGGGACGCCGGCACGGCAGCAATCGCCTTTGCGGCGGCCGGATACCGCAGCGAGGCCCGCCGGGTCGCCCGCTTTCTCCTCG
>DASZQM010000150.1:0-2908 GCA_035549645.1 Solirubrobacterales bacterium
GTCGCCAAGTGCCTGGAGGGCGTCGGCGTCGACCGCGTCCTCACCATGGACCTCCACGCCGGCCAGGTCCAGGGCTTCTTCCACGTCCCGGTCGACCACATGACGGCGATGCCGATGCTGACCCAGTGGTTCGCCGACCAGTACCCGGCCGAGGACCTCGTGATCGTCTCGCCGGACGCCGGCCGGGTGAAGACCGCCCGCAACTTCGCTCGCCGCATCGGCACCCACTGGGCGGTGATGGAGAAGGAGCGCCCCGCCCAGCAGGTGGCCGAGATCGGCTACGTGGTCGGCGACGTCAAAGACAAGACCGCGGTCCTGGTCGACGACATGATCGACACCGCCGGCACCCTCTGCGCCGCCGCCCAGACCGTGCTCGACGAGGGCGCGGCGCGGGTGATCTCCTGCGCCACCCACGGCGTCTTCTCCGGACCCGCCTACGAACGGCTCGCCTACGAGAACTCCGGCATCGAGAAGATCGTCGTCAGCGACACGATCCCGCTGCGCCCCGGCGCCCCGGACAACATCAAGGTGCTCTCGACCGCCGGCACCTTCGCCGATTCGATCCGCCGCATCTTCACCGACGACTCGGTCTCCGAGATCTTCGCCGGCGAGAACCAGCTCTTCTAGTGCCGCCCGAGGGTCTGCGCCTGGTCGGCCACAAGGGGGCCGACCTGATCGCTCCCGGCAACACGATCGCGAGCTTTCACGCCGCGGTCGAGCATGGCGTCGACACGATCGAGCTCGACGTGCTCTGGCTGCCCGACTCGCACCTGCCGCTGGAGCAGCGGGCGCCGCTGGTCGTCGCTCACGACTGGGAGGACGCGGAAAGTCGCACGCCGCTGAAGCTGACCGAGGCGCTCGATGCCTTCCTCGAGCCGCCGCTCGCCGAGGTCGAGATCGACATCGACATCAAGCTGCCGGGGCGCGAGGAGGAGATCGTCATCGCCCTGCGCGAGCGCGACCTCGTCGGCCGGGCGATGGTCTCGACGATGGAGCTCTACTCGCTCAAGCGCATCCTCGAACTCGCTCCCGAGCTGCGCCGCGGCTGGACCTACCCCAAGGTGACGAAGGACTGGGCCTCGAAGCGCTGGGCCAAGGTGCCGATGATGGCCGCCCTGGTGGGGATGCGGCAGCGCCTGCCCGGCCTCGCCGCCGAGAAGCTGCCCAAGTTCAACGTCGAGTCGATGTGGGTCTACCACCCGCTGGTCAGCCGCCGCCTCGCCCGCATCACCGAGCTCGCCGGGGTCGAGCTGATCGCCTGGACCGTCGACGACCTCCCCCGCATGAACAAGCTCGTCGATGCCGGCGTCAACGGCCTCGTCTCCAACGACCCCCGTCTCTTCAATCGACTGGCGAGTTAGGGGGTCCCTGGCGCCCCTAAGTCGCCAGTCGTTGCTCAGACGGTGCCGGGCGTCGCCGTCGGCGGCGCGTTGCGGCCGCCTTTGGTCCGCACCGCGGACTCGAGCTCCTCGGCGGTGAAGCCGCCCAGGGCCTGGCCGTCGAGGGCGTAGCGGTAGAGGGCGACGCCGAAGATGTTGGTGAGGGCGCTGGAGACCAGCATCGAGATCGCCAGGCCGATCACGCCGATCACCAGCAGCAGGGCGCCGGCGAAGCTGGCCGAGGCCCAGATCAGGAAGCCGGCGAAGATCAGCAGGGCGGAGGGCAGGACGCCGACGAGGAAGACGGCGCCGCCGATTGCGATGTTGCCGGTGATCTGCGCGCCCCAGCGCGATTTGAAGAGGCCGGCAGAGCGCTTCAGGGTCTCGAACGGGCCGAGGCCCTCGAGTGCGATCACCGGCACGGCGAGGAAGGTGATCAGCGACCAGCCGACGGCGAGCAGGCGGCCGGCGATCTGGCCGATCGCACCCTGATTCTCCAGGGCGCTGAGCGCGATGCCGATCGTGGCGGAGACGGCTGCCCAGCCGGCGATCTGGGTGAAGCGGCTGCGCGATACGGCGAGCCCCTCGCTCACCCCGGCACGCTGTCCGTGGAAGATCATGTCGGCAGCGGCGGCGAGGCCAACGCTGAAGTAAGTGCCGATCACCGCCAGCAGATAGAAGCCGATCACGGCGAGGGCGCCGCCAAAGACGGCCTGGTCTTCCTCGATCAGGAAGACGCCCGGACCGACGACGATCAGGGCGCAGACGATCGTCGCGAGGCCCCCGTAGAGCGGGAAGCGCAACAGGTCGGGGTTCTCGCGCAGCAATGCCCAGCTCTTCTTGGTCAGCTCCCAGCCGCGGCGGATCTTGCTCACAGCCCGTCTCCTTCCATCGCTCGCTCGACGATCGGCCTCTGCATCACGCCTCTTCCCTCGAAGTACTCCCACTCCTCCTCGCCGAGCGGCGTCGAGGGCGGGTCGGCGTAGATCCACTCGCGCATGATCCGGTGCCAGTTGCGCTTCGCCCGCAGCTGGCCGAGCACGGCGACGACGCCGATTTCCATCCGCCGTCCCATCAGCTCGTCGGCCGGCATCGCCTCGCGCCGCATCAGGTCGTAGTACTCCGAGCGCGGGTCGTTGGTCGACTCGATGATCTTCATCACCCGTTTGGCGCTGATCTCGATCTCGCGGTCTTCGATGTACCAGCCGCCGACCGCGCCCATGTGCTCCATCAACCGCTCGGCGTCGAGCTTGGAGGGGTTCTTGATGAAGCCGAGGTCGTGCAGGGCCTGGCGGAACTCCTCCGGATCGTCGCGGGAGGCGGCGTCGAAGGCGCGCTGCTCGAGCACGATCTGCTCGTTGTCGAGCTTCTTGGTCATGCCGAAGTCGATGAAGGCGACCCGGCCGTCCTCCATCAGCATGTAGTTGCCGGGGTGGGGGTCGGCGTTGAAGTGCTGCAGGTGGTAGATCGAGCCGAAGCTGCCGCGGAAGACGATCTCGCCGAAGCGGCTGCGCTCCTCGTCGGGCAGC
>DASZQM010000151.1:0-2930 GCA_035549645.1 Solirubrobacterales bacterium
ACTCACCTACGACGCTCAAGGGTCGAGAAGACGTGCTGCAAGGGTCACCAGCTCCCTTGCCATGCGCGATCTCGGTACTACGAGGTCGACGCCGGCGGCTTCGGCGGTCTGCTTGGTCTCGACGTCGACGTGGGAGTAGTAGCCGAGGGTGGGGATGCCGAGGCCGACCAGGGCTTCGGGGTTCTCGGCGTCGAGGTCGGCGACGATCAGCTCGGCTTCGTCGAGGGGCGCCTCGGCTAGCGCGGGCGAGAGGGTCACCTCGTGGCCTGCCGCTGCCAGCATGGCCTCGACCTTGCTGCCGAGCAGCAGGTCGGCGGAGATCGCGATGACGCGGGCCACTAGATCGAGCGGCGCTGGCGGAACTCTTCGCGCACGCTCTCCGGGCGGCCCCACATCTGGACGACCTCGGAGCGGCCCTCGCGCACCTCGCGCAGCTGCATCTCGCCGCCGATTCCATCGGCGTCGAGCTTCGCCAGCACGCCCTTGACCGTCTCGGCCGCGGCGGCATGGCCGAAGCTGTGGGCGACGATCAGGCGCCAGTCCCAGTCGGCCTGCGAGTAGGGGCGGGCGTTGACCTGGCTCAGCGCCACCGCCGCGTCGATGTAGCGGCTCTCGTCGTCGATCCGCAGATCGAGCTCGAGGTCGGTCCAGTCGGGCGGCATCGCGTCGAGCACCTGCTGGAAGTCGGCTGCGAGGCTCACGGCTGCAAGCCTAGCTCGAACGCCCTGTGTACAGCGAGGGGTCGTTCAAGCAGGCCGTGTTGGAAGTCCCAGCGCGCCCAGGCGTGGAGCACTGCTGGGTCGAAGGGGTCGGGATGTAGGTCCGGCAGAAGAACGTCGAGCTGCGCCTGCTGTTCGGCCCGGTCGAGGCTGGGCACTTCGGCGAGCAGGTCGTCGAGAGCCTGGTCGGGGTGCGCCACCGTCAATTCGTAGCCGCGTGTCGTCGCGGCGAGGACCGAGCGGACCATGTCGGGGTCGTCTTCGACCGTCTGTCGGGACGTCGCGAGGACGAGCTCCGGATAGGGCGGAGCGCCGTATTCGTCGACCTTGAAGACGCGAATCGGCACCCCCTGCCGGCGCAGGGCGACCGCCTCGGCGTTCCAGAAGCCGGTCGCGGCGTCGACCTTGCCGGCGGCGAGGGCGGAGATCGCGTTGAAGCCGATCGTCACCCGCTTCACGGCAGCCGGGTCGCCGCCGTCGGCGCTGACCTCGGAGTCGACCACCGCTTCGTCGGAGGGGAGGCCGGTGACGCCGACCGTGCGCCCTTCGAGGTCGCGCGGCGAGGAGATGCCGCGGTCGGCGCGGGCGATCACGGCGGCCAGCGGTCGCCGCACCAACGGCATCGTTCCGACGATTTCGATCCCGCGCTCGGCCGCGATGCCGAGGTCGTGGATGTCGAGGATGGCGAAGTCGGCGCGGCCGGCGGCGAGCAGCTTGGGGGCGTCGGTCGATTCGCCCGGCTGGCGGATCGTCAGGTCGATCCCTTCGTCCGCGTAGTAGCCCTCGCGCTGGGCGGCGTAGATCCCGGAATGGACCGCGTTCGGCGTGAAGTCGAGCACGAGCGTCGCGCCGTGAGGCGCGCCCGGTTCCGCACCGCTCTCGCCGCAGCCGGCAACGCCGGCGAGCAGTGAGGCGGCCGCCAGCAGCGCGACAGCCAACTTCATCTGGTGCGGCAAGGTATTTCATTCGCTCAATATGGGTAGACTGGCGCCGCCCCAGTCGAATACCAGGGATTTAGGAGGAGAGAGTGCAGGAGAGAGGACTTCCGGCATACCTTGCCGAGCTAATAGGCACGTTCCTGCTGGTTTTCTTCATTACCAGCGTCGTGGTGCTTTTCGTCTCGACCGGCGAACAGGCCCAGTTCGGGTCCGACTTCGCGGTCATCGGGCTCGTCCACGCCTTCCTGCTTTTCGGCCTGATCGTCATGTTCGGCGTGGTCAGCGGCGGGCACTTCAACCCCGCGGTCACGCTCGCGGCCTGGGTGATCAGGCGGATCTCCTCGGTCGACGCGCTGATCTACATGCTTGCCCAGCTTTCCGGTGGCGTGCTCGGCGCGCTGCTCTGCAAGGGCCTGCTGCTCGACGAGGGTCGCGCCACCCACTACGGCGCCGCGAGCGTCAGCCCGATCCTCGGCAGCGACTTCCGGGGCTCGATCATCGAGGCGATCGGCACCTTCTGCCTCGTCCTGGTGATCCTCGCCGCGGTCTTCTCGCGCAAGAGCTTCAAGGAGTGGGCGCCGCTGGCCATCGGCACCACCCTGGGCTTCATCGTCATGGTCGGCGGCCCGCTGACCGGCGGCTCCTTCAACCCCGCCCGTTGGTTCGGCCCGGCGCTGGTCGCCAACGAATGGGGCGGCGTCTGGCCCTACCTGGTGGGCCCGATCGTCGGCTCGCTGCTCGCCGCCGCGGTCTTCCGCTTCGTGCTGGAGAAGGGCGGCCTGCCGCCGACCGAGCCGGCCGAGCCGGTGCGGCCGCCGGCCCCGAAGTACTCCGAGGGCGCCCGCTGAGCCGGGACCCCGCTTTCTGATTCGACTGACTTGACTCCGGGCCGGCATCGCCGGCCCGGAGCTTTGTTGCAGTAGCTTGGGCAGCCGTGCGGCGCGTCACCTTCTCCCGCAACTACACCCTCTCCCTCTCGCGGACCTGCCAGTGCTACTGCAAGTACTGCGCCTTCGCGACCCACCAGGCACACATCCGCGATCCGGAGGAGGTCGAAGGGCTTCTCGATGAAGCTGTTCGCAGGAACGCGAAGGAGCTTTTGGTCCTTACCGGTGAGCGCCCTGAGGTCAACCCCGTCGTAGCGGCCAAGCTCGCCGAGTGGGGGCACGAGGACTTCACCTCGTACGTCGTCTGGTCGTGCGAACGAGCTTTGGAGAGGGGCATGCTGCCGCACACCAACATCGGCGTGCTCGATCACGATGACCTGGCTCGA
>DASZQM010000152.1:0-2493 GCA_035549645.1 Solirubrobacterales bacterium
GAAGAGCAGGCGAATGCCCCAGTTGACGATCCGGTTCATCAACAGCTTCGAGCGCGGGTAGTCGACCACCCGCGAGCCGCTCATGAAGCGGGAGCCGAAGGCGCACTCGTAGCCTTCCTCGAGCAGGCGCTGGTAGGTGACGAGGTCCCGCGGGCTGTCAGAGCCGTCGGCCATCACGATCGCCACCGTGTCGCCCTCGAAGGCGTCGAGGCCGGCGCGCACGGCAAAGCCGAAGCCGTTGCGGAAGGGCGAGGGCAGGCAGCGCACCTGCGGGTGGCGCGCGGAGATGCCCTCGACCACGGCGGCGGTGTCGTCGCTGCTCGAGTCGTCGACGACTATCACCTCGTGCTCGATCTTCTCCTCGCTCAGCGCGGCGACCACTCCCTCGACGGTCTCCGCGACCGTCTCCTCCTCATTGTGGGCGGGAATGACGACCGAGAGCTTCATGCGGGCGTGGAAGCCCAGCGTTCGGCGTTGGCCTCGTAGATTTCGCGCAGTATCTGCTCGAGGCCCCGCTTCGGCCGCCAGCCGCCGTACTGGGAGCCGAACTCGTCGAGGTCACTGATCCACCAGCGGTGATCGCCGATGCGGGCGTCACTGCCCATCTCCCAGTCGAGCTTGCGCCCGGCGACCCGCTCGCAGAGATCGATCGCCTCGAGCATCGAGCAGGCGTTCTCGCGGCCGCCGCCGATGTTGTAGACAGCGGCCGGCTTGGGGTCGGCGTGGAAGAGGAGGAAGGCGTCGACGAGGTCGGCGGCGTGCACGTTGTCGCGCACCTGCTTGCCCTCGTAGCCGAAGACGGTGTACTTGTCGCCGGTCACGGTGCACTTCATCAGGTAGGCGAGGAAGCCGTGCAGCTGCGCGCCGGCGTGGTTGGGGCCGGTGAGGCAGCCGCCGCGGAAGCAGACCGTGGGCATATCGAAGTAGCGCCCGTACTCCTGCACCAGCAGGTCGGCCGCCGCCTTCGAGGCGCCGAAGAGCGAGTGCAGGGTGGAGTCGATCGACATCGAGGTGTCGATGCCGGGGAAGTAGGGGTGGTCCTCGGGCAGCTCGAGACGCGTCTCCAGCTCGAGCAGCGGCAGCCGGTTCGGCGTGTCGCCGTAGACCTTGTTGGTCGAGGTGAAGACGAAGGTTGCCTCGGGACAGTGGCTGCGGGTCGCCTCGAGCAGGTTGAGGGTGCCGTTGGCGTTGATGCCGAAGTCGGCCTGCGGGTCGCTCGCGGCCCAGTCGTGCGAGGGCTGGGCGGCGGTGTGGACGACCAGCTCGATCTCCTTGCCCGCCTCGGCGAAGACGCGGTCGATCCCCGCGGCGTCGCGGATGTCCAGGTCCTCGGTGCGGAAGGCGTCCAGCTCGCGGTTGAGCCGCTCGGTCACCGAGGCGGTCGAGGCCTCCGGGCCGAAGAGCACGGCGCGGGTGTCGTTCTCGATCCCGATCACGTCGTAACCCGCCTCGACCAGGCGTGATGCGGACTCGGAGCCGATCAGACCCCCGGATCCTGTGACTATCGCCTTCGGCATCGTTCTCGCTTGCCTCCTTTGCCTATCGCTCGAAGCCCAGTGCCGCACGCAGCTCGTCCTCGTGCGCGGCCGACCAGTCAAGCAAGTCGGCGAGCACGTCGCGGGGACCGCGGCGAGGTCGCCAGGAGGTTAGTGAGTGAAGGTGACCGCAATCGCTGAGGTAGACGGGGACGTCGCCCGGGCGGGTCTCCGCCTCGCTGCCGATCGGCACCTCGTTGCCGGTCAGCTCGCGGCAGATCGTCGTCGTCTCCAATAGCGAGAGGCTGCCCTCGCGGCCGCCGCCGACGTTGGCGACGGCGCCGCTCCAGCGCTCCGGCTCGCCGAGCTGCTCATCGACGAGGTCGACCAGGTCATCGACGTGGAGCAGGTCGCGCACCTGCTTGCCGGAGCCGCCGTAGCCGATGTAGGAGAGGGGCCGGCCAAAACGGTGGCTGAGCAGCCACCAGGAGAAGACCCCCTGGTCGACCTTGCCCATCTGCCAGGGCCCGGCGATGACGCCGCAGCGGTTGGTCACCGCGCGCAGGCCGAAGGCGTCGGCGTACTCCTCGATCAGGTGCTCGGCGGCGAGCTTGGTGGCGCCGTAGAGGGTGCGGGCGCCCGCCATCGGGAATTGCTCGGAGATTCCGGCCGGGCCGGCGCCGGTGACGGGCTGGGCGGCCGCCAGCTCGAAGCGGGTCTCGCCCTCCTCCAGCTCCAGCTCGAGCTGTGGGGCGACCGGGTAAACACGACTGGTCGAGAGGAAGACGACGAAGGCGCCCACCTCGCGCGCCCGCTCGAGGCAGTTGAAGGCGCCGAGCAGGTTGGTGTGAACCGAGTAGGAGGCGTCGGCGAACCCGGCCAGGACCGAGGGCTCGGCCGAGCACTCGACCATCGCCTCGAACTCGCCGGCCGCGGCCAGGTCGGCGGGCTCTCGCACGTCGCCGTGGACGAACTCGACCCCGGCCTCGCGCAGGCGCGGCAGGTTCAGCTCGGAGCC
>DASZQM010000153.1:0-12091 GCA_035549645.1 Solirubrobacterales bacterium
AACTCAGTCGGCGGCGCCACCGGCAGCGGCTCCCCGGCTGCGGGCGATTGGTACGGGATCGTGGTCGACGGCGAAAACGCCTCCGTCGACATCGAGCACGCAAGGTTGAGCTACGCCGGCACCGCGCTCAAGGTCTACGGCTCGGGACACAGCCTGATGCGCGGATCTATGGCGCACAACGGTGTGGCAATCGCGGCGTGTGATTGGGGCACGGGGTGCTCGATCGACGCCGCGTATGTGGATTGGGGTGACGCGGGCGGGCCGAGCACCCCCAACTACGTTTGTGGCGCGGTGACTACTGCTCCATACATTTCGGCTGGCGAGGTGCAGGATGCGGAGTCGTTCTCCAAGAACTGCGGTAATCAGCCCACGCCTTGGGAAGAACTGGAAACCGGGCAGGACGCCTTCAACCTCGGAGTCGCTAATACTGAGATTCGTTGTGCTGAACTCGGTGACGATGTCTGCGAAGCAATCAGCACCGCATTCAATTGTCTCTCGGGCGCATTCGAGGTTGGCGCCGGCCAACTGCCGTTTGCTCTCCCCAATCCCTTTTCTGGAGGCGTGGCGGGCTCTGAATGGGAAGGTGGCGCCAAAACGGTCGCCAGTGCCGGTGCGAAATGGCTGTCAACTTCGGCTGATTCAGAGGTGAGCGACTTCGGGACGGTAGTCGGTCGTGGTTTGCAGATCGTGGGCGTCGCGTCGACCGTCGCGTCGCTGGCTGACGCCTACGGTAGCTGTGCTCCGTGAGATCGCGGGCTAGGGTTTAGCCGTGGCGGAGTCAGGCGAGAGCCACGACCTGGAGCAGGGCGCGGCGGGCAGGTTGCGTGGCCTGTACCGCAGAAAACCGCGCGTTGCTTGGGCCGCAACGGCGGCTCTCGCCGGAGTGGCAATTGCTGTGGTTGTGATCCTCACCGTCAGCGGAGGCAGCGAACCGGCCAACGTCACGTTCAACTGCTCGGTATCCGACTCAGACGGCAGCACGGTCCTCACGGTGCGCGGGAAAGTCACTCAGAAGGAAGCTGAGGAAGGCTGCGACGGTCTCGCGGCCAAGCTCTCGGGCGAAGGTCGCTATTGGCGGGTTGGCTTGCCGGAACCGCCTTCGACCTCCCCCGAAATCGTCTGCGGCTTCAACGCTCCGAAGGGCGAACAGGGCACGGCGATGGTCGAGGTCAACCCCGAATCGCTGACCAGCCCTGCGACGACGATCTGCGGCCAGCTTGCCCACGAAGGCTGGACCCAGTTCACGCAGGGCGGCGTCATGGGTCCGTGGCAGCACGAGTACGGCGTTGCCCTCGAAGCCGAAGAAGAAGCGGAAGCGGCCGAAGCGAAGATCAGGGAAGAAGAACAGCTCGAAGCCGAAGCCGTCGAAGACGCCATCGTACGCTGCGAACAACAGGCAGAAGCAGTCGAAAAGGAAGAAATCTCCACCATCGAACAGGCGATCAAGCAGCGAGTCTCCGAAGCGCCGAGCGAAGAACGCGGCTGGGAAATCGAAGAAGAAGGCTGGGCCGAAGAAGAAGACGTGTGGAGCAGGACCGAAGGGCGCGACGAACGCTGCCGGGAAACCGAAGGTGGCGCAGAAGCCGGAGGGACCGAATATCGCTAGCCGGCGGACCGATGGTCGTGGCCTGGCCGTACATCCAGCGGTGGTAGTCAGGAGCATGAGCGCCGATGAGGTCGACTCGGCCGTCGCTGTGTGGCGCGAGGCCAACATCGTCCGCGGCGCCCCTCACGGCCCGGAGCGGACTGCTCGCATCCGCGAGAAACTCTCAGCCCCAGACGCCCTGCCGTTCGTTGCGCTGCGGCCAGGCGTCGTGGGCATGGCGCTGGCCGAGCCTGGGAGGCTCGATGATGGGGCAGGAGGGCTTGACGCCTCGCTCCTGCATATCTCGATGGTGTTCGTGCGCCCCGCCGAGCAGCGCACAGGAGTCGGGCTCCCGCTGCTACTTCACGTCCTCGATGTCGCGCACACGATGGGCTACCAGCGAGTCGGAGTCTGGACGGCCGAGGAGAACCGCCCCGCTCGCAAGCTCTACGAGCGAGCCGGGATGACCCTCACCGGCAAGACCGCTCCCCTCCGGTCAAGCCTGGCCCTGCAGTACGAAAGCTCGAACAGCACCCAGCCCGCGTGATGGCCTTTTGGCTGATCGCTACCGAAGCTGGAACCGACCCGAGAGGAGGTAGGCGTTCAGCAGCTCAAGGGCATGAGCGGTCGGGCCGTGTATCGGCGCCGGCGGGCTCGCCGGGTCAGCGAACTCAATCTTCGTCGTCTCCTCGCCGTCCGGGTGGGGATCGCCGTGCCAGCGTTCCGCGACGAAGCACACGGCGAAGCAGTGGGTTTCGTCTCCGTTCGGATAGATGATCGTGTGCAGCCCAGCCTCAGACAGCGTCGCGAACGGGATGAGATCGTCTTCGGCAACTGTGACGCCGGCCTCCTCTTTCAGCTCGCCGATCGCGGTGGCGGCAAAGCTGCCACCGGGCTCAGCCGCACCAGCAGGAAGGCACCACGTCTCATCGTCCGTTCGGCGCGTGAAGAGGACGCGACCATCGGACGGCCGCCGCAAGGCGACCATCGCTCCGGGCATCAAGACGAGGTCGCTGCCGATCCGCTTTCGCAGCTGCCCCAGATATGAATCGGAGAAGCTCATCCCAGCCACGTTATTCCCATGACCGGAAACGAACCCATCCAGCTAGTGCCTCCCAACCCAGGCTGGCCCGCTCAGTTCGAGTTGGAGCGGGCGGCACTCGAGGAAGCAATCGGCGAGTGGGCCGGCGGCGGCATTCACCACGTTGGCAGCACCTCGGTCCCCAACCTCGAAGCTAAGCCGATCATCGACATTCTCGTCGGCGTTAGCGACCTTGAGGCCGCCCGCGCTTGCTTCGGGCCGCTGGCCGAGCTCGACTACCTCTATGCGCCCTACCTGCCCGAGGTGATGCACTGGTTTTGCAAGCCAGATCCGGCTCGGCGAACTCATCATCTCCACCTCGTGCCGGTGGGGTCACAGCGATATCGCGACGAGCTGGCCTTCCGTGATCGGCTCCGCGGTGATCCCAAGGTTGCCGGTCGCTACGCCTCCTTGAAGCGCGAACTCGCCGAGCGATACCGCGACGATCGAGAGGAATACACCGAAGCCAAGAGCGCTTTTGTCCTAGCCGTACTCGGGGAGCGAAACGCACCGGGGCGGTAGGCGTCTCTGTGACCAGGCTGAACGACAAGCTGAAAGGATCTAGCTGCATGGAGGGGGATCTGCCGCGCGAGGTATCCAAGCCGTGGGGGAGCGAGCTGTGGTTCGCGCATACCGACCGATACGCCGGGAAGATCCTCCGGGTTCGCGCCGGCTGTCGCCTCTCGGTCCAGTTTCACGAGGAGAAGGACGAGACCTCTTTCGTCCTGTCCGGCCGCGTGATCGTCTCCCAGGGCGAGTCGCCTGACGCGCTGACCGCTCGGGAATTCGGGCCTGGCGATACGTGGCGAAGCTCGCCGCGTGTCGTCCATACCCTTGAGGCTGTCGAGGACGCGGAGATAATCGAGGTCTCGACGCCGCAGCTTGACGACGTCGTTCGCCTGGAGGACCGATATGGCCGCGTGGGTGACGCCGCGCCATAGATCGGCAGACCGGCTAAATCGCCGGCCGGCTACTGAGGCCCGGGGTCGCCCCGCTGGTAATGGAACCGCCCCCTCGCGTTTCGGGCACTTCTGCGCCGAAGTTCCCAAATCGCTGCATATCCGCGCATATCCCCGCGCATTTCTTTTCGGGGCCGCTGGCCGCCGCCTCGCGAAGCCCCTGCAAGTCGCCACCTTTGCCACCAGCCGGTCTCGGAGATGGGCCTAATTGCCATGCAGAAGGTCGTGGGTTCGAATCCCATCAGCCGCTTTTTCGCAAATCCCGCTCTAGGGCGGGATTTCGTCGTTCAGGCAGGGGCGTTCGGGAAATCTAACCACCCCCGCATATCCCCTCCATTTTGGGCACTAGTTCCCAAAATGACGGCGATGCGCAGGGATGAGCGGCGATTTCGCTCGATTCCGGGTCGCTTTGCGCCAGCAGCGGAGCTACGGTCGCCGTGCCGATACAAAGCAAAGTGCCCGGCGACGCTCATGGTGGCCAGGTTGCACCATTTGCCTCATCGTCCTGAGATTTTCCCGGGCTAGAGCGACTCTTTGTACCGGCGCTGATCGCCGGAGACGTCAGAGTGTCTTGTCCGCGCCCGGTTTCATGAACTCCAGAAATCGCTCGGCGTCGAGAGTGACGGCAATCTCGGAGGCGAACTCCGCGAGCCTTTCGAAGCTGGCCTCTCCGATCATTCCCTCCGGACCCAGACGGGGCTCGAGGTGGACGCCGTGCCGATGGCGGGTCAGTTCGTTGACCAGCAGCCTTGCCCAGCCCTGAGCGATCCAAGTCCGCAGCGGGGTCAAGAACCGTGGATCCGACCACCATTGGGGGTGATCGTGAAGGCGACCTTTCTCGGCGTGCGTCCAGGGCCAAGCTCCGAGACCGGCGAGAAGGTTTCGGCCCTCTCGGACCGAACGCTTCGCCGATGATGAGCCACCCGGGCGTCCTGCGTGGTCTTCGTGGTCGCTCCAACCTTGCGCCCGGCTCAGTTGGGCAAAGGGGGCTGCGACGAGATCATGTGCCGCGGCGCACTCGATACGAATGATGTTCGCCCCGTTTCGACCGAGTCGTATTCCTCGCAGTTGGTTTTCGTGTCGGTTTTCAAAGTGAGCGCGGGAAACGAGCGGCAACTCCGCAAAAATCGGCACTCCCGGTTCACGGGTTAGGACTCCCGAGAGCCAGAGTGCGGTCTCGGCCAGGGCGAGCGAGCGTCGCCCGACGCCTCTAGGTCCGATACCCAGTTCCTTCAGCGCGAGGCAGAGGGCATGGGCCTTGCCCCATGCCTCGGCGACACGTTCCTCACGTATGCGTTCTTTGCTCCGTGGCGCCTGCCAAGGGAGGCGCGTTGGCTGGTAGGCGTCTGGAGAGGATCGCGATTCATAGGTGATCTGCCCATCTTTGCCTTCGGTTCTTTTCATCTGTGAAGGGCGCTCGACCTGGGTCCATGGTGCCGCGGTCAGCGGGAGCACCGACGTATTGGTGTACAGGACGTCGGCGCCCACGGGGGTGACCGCGAAGATCCACTCAGGCAACGGCGGATCGAGAAGGGAGTTGCCGATTCCAGGCTCGGGCGGGGTGGCAGTTAAGGCGCGGGCACGCGCCATAAGTGCCACCTGTGAAAAGCGCCCTCCACCGTCCATCTTCTTGGCCATGTCCAGAGTCTCAAGCCACCGGCGGTTGGAACCATGATCTCGCCGGCCCGCCTGGAGCTGGTGGTGACCGGGATCGGAATGGTCTGTGCCGCGCTCGGCTACCCGCTGGGGGTTGGCGCCCTCGAGTACATCGGTGTTCTGTTTGCCGTCGCGGGTTTCGCGCTCGCCCTGGCCAGGACGCTAGGTCCCTCGTAAGCTGATCGACATGGTGGTGGGGGCAGCTTGGTGAATCGCTACGACGAGACCTGGCAGAGGCTCCTGGAGTGGACGCGAGGGCAGACGCCGTCGGAGCGACTCGCGGCACAGATCGTTCTCGAAGGGGGCTTTGAGAACGTCGATCCGATCCACCCGCTGGGTGGCAAAGACGGCGGCAAGGACGCCTTGATGGAAAAGGACGGGGAGCCTTGGATCATGTCCGTCTACTTCCCTCGCGGCCAGCAGTCCTACAACGAGATCGAAAAGAAGTTCATCGCCGACTTTGCGGGGGTCGCTAAGAACGAGGCCAAAGGCATGGCTTTCGTCACCAACCAGGAGTTGAAGGAGGGCGAGCGACGCGACCTCGCCAAGGCTGTCGGGGGGCCGACCGAGATCTTCCACCTGGAGCGCCTGGCGGCGATTCTCGATCGACCGAAGATGGCCGGGCTTCGGTTGCAATATTTGGACATCGACTTCGGTCCCGAGGGCCTCGAACCGGCCGCCCGCCTCGAAGAGATGATGAGGGCCTCAGTAGCGAGATGTGCCCAACGTTGGCGGGCCGTCGGCCTGCCACGAGAGGAGGCCTCGGAGTTGGCCGAGGACCGCTCAATCGGGAGGGTGTCCGGTGCCCTCGGCCCGGATCCATCCCGACCGACTGTGATCTGGACGGCGAAGATCGGTGCTGGCAAGTCGATCGCCGCCGAGCGCGAACACCAGGCCGCGATCCAGTTCGCGCTGGAGGAACCCGAAGCTCCCCTCCCGGTCTTCCTCCACGCCCGCGACGCTGTGGGCGGTCTCGCCGATGCCTGTGCGGGTGAGGCGGCGGAGGTCGGCGAGCCACGGCAGGTTGGGGCGCGGGTGATCGTTGACGGGCTCGATGAGGTCGGCCAGGAGATCGCAGCCCAGCTTCTAGGCCAGGCGCGGATCCTCTGTGGCACCTGGCCGAACACGACCGTTCTTCTGGTCTCCCGACCGGTGCAGATCCCGCTCGATCCCGATGAGCACTTCGAGCTGCCGCCGCTCTCTGAGGCGGAGGCCCATGCTTGCGTCGAGCTCGGCGCCGGGCGGGGGGTGTCCTATGGTGAGCTGGCCCCTTTCCCGAAGGAGCTCGAGGCGACGCTTGTCCAACCACTCTTTGCGCTGCTCGCCGGGCTCTGGCTACGCGGCAACGAAGGACTGCCGCGGGCTCCCATTGATCTGCTGGGGGAGTTGGGCAGACGTGCTGCTCCCTCAGACACCGACCGCACCCTTCTCCGCAAGCTCGCGACGCGCTCCGTGGCCCGCGACCTCGGCTCCGTTTCGACTGGCGAGGTCGTCAAGCCCGCTCAGCGCATCTCGCTCCTCGACAGCGGGATTGTCATCGAGGAGGCCGGCCGTCTCGAATTCGCATTGCCAGCCCTTGCCCAGTGGTTCGCCGCCGAAGCGATCCTCGAGTCGGAGTTCGGGCTCGAGGAGATCCTTAAGGCTCCGGATGATCTGGAGCTGTGGCTGTATCCGATGGCCCTTAGCATCAGCTACGGCTCGGGCGAGAATGCTGAACATCTTGTCGGCGGCTTGTTGGAATCCGAACCGGGATTTGCCCTGAGGGTCCTCGACACCGTTTTCAAACAGGCTGTTCTTGAAGGGTCTCCCGCGCCCCCTTGGCGGGATGCCGGAGAAGCCATCCGTGCTTCTCTGGAGCGCCTCCGCGATGCGCTCGCGCCGGCAGGTCCTCTACTTACCGACTCCGATGACGACGGCGGCCTGGCGCCGATGGCGATCGCGACGAATGGTACGCGGCTGACCGTTGCCTTCTACAGGGGAGCCGACAAGGGGTCACTCTCGGAGCTTCCGAACGATGTTGACATCTTCCGCGCTGGTCCAGAGTGGGGATCGCTCCGCGCCGCCCCGGTCGGGCCGGGCGCGGCCTGGGCATGGCGCTGGTCGCGGGACGTGATCAAGGACGGATTCAAGAGATTGGTGAGGCAGCGTGCGTTTCCGATCGCGCCCGACGGACCACTTGCTGAAGAGGAGGTGTGGTCGTGCGCGGTAGAGCTTGAAGGCAAGTCGTTCATCGCCTCTGAACGATTTGAGATCGAGAAGCTCATTCGGCGGATCAACGAGTTGGCCCTCGCCGTGTCTGACAACCCGGTCGCCCCAGTCGTACGTCTCCGCTACGGACGGCACGACCTGATGCAGGTACTCGCCTATCTACGCCGACTTGAGGGAGAAGGTCGCTCCGCTCTTGAGGCGCCCATTCAGCCACCCGATCAACTCGATGCCGGACATTGGATCGGAGAGCTCTACAGCGACGAACGCCTAGTGACAGTCGCTGAAGAGATGTATCTGAGGGCTATCCAGGCGTACCGGGAAATTGTCGATGCCTGGCTACCAAGCCTGGCCCCTCAGCTTGAACATCGAGTGCTCCTCCCCATGAAGATTGTCGCCTTTCTTCAGCCGGGGCGAATGAGAGGCGAGGCCATTGGGATGGTCATCCCCACGCTGGCGGGCTATCTCGAGGCGCTGCCGGACGGCACTGATAGCGAAGTCGACGTTCGCATCGATGAAGCTAACTACGACTATTCGGTCGCTGATGGCAATTTTGAGGCACAGAAGGCAGCTCGACCAAATGCACGCCGGTGGCTTCAAGGTACCCACGGTGGCCTCACCTTCGAAGTGGGGAAGAAATCGGCAGTGGCAGACGTTGTCTACGACTGGCTCGGGAGGGACCTTCATCGCCTGGGCGTGGTGGACCGACTCGACGGCGGATCCTCAAACGGGTCTACGGTTTGGGCCTCTCGGCCGCCCACCTGGGAGGAGCTGTTCCCGGGTGACACGCCCTAAAGGCGGAGATAGAGGGCAGCCACGATGCCTAGTGCGTCGCCAATTTCCAAAGAACGACTGAGCGACGCTCAGCTCAGAGAAGCTTCAGGAACTTGGCGCGGTCCAAGCCAGAGGCGCTGACGATCTGGTTGAGCGTTCCCTTGGCCAGGTCGCGGCTGTGCATCGGGACGACGACCCGGTGGGAGTGATCGGGATGTCGGAAGACATGATGGCTCCCCTTGACCCGATCGAGCTTCCAGCCGCAGCGCTCCAGTGCGCGGCCCGCTTGGCGCGGCGTCACGGCCGGGAGCCGCGGGGTCACGCGGCGACGACGGTGACTCGCTCGATCTCGACCGGCCCGGGAATGGGGTCGCCGTGTGCGATGAGCGATTCGATGTAGAGCTCGATCGCCTCGCGGATCATCGATAGGGCTTCTTCGCGGGTCTCGCCCTGGCTCGTGCAGCCAGGGAGGGCGGGGACGGCCACGCTGAACCCGCCCTCGGCCTCGGGCGTCAGCACGACCTCGTACTCCCGGGAAGTAGACATCGGTTCAGCTTACTCGCCAGGGGTGGATCGATGGCCAACCTGGGATCGTGGGTCGTCGGTGCCGGAATGGAACCGGCAGGGCGAGTTTCGGGCACTTCTGCGGCGAAGTTCCCAAATCGCCGCATATCGGCGCACATCTATGCGTATCCACGCGGGGCGTGTCCATTTTCGCCAATTGCGAAAGCCCTGCAAATTAGCCCTATTCAGTCCAGAGGCTTGCGCATGACCTCCCTAATTGCCATGCAGAAGGTCGTGGGTTCGAATCCCATCAGCCGCTTCAAGTGTTGTGTCCCGACATCGGAGACAGATGTCGTGGGGCCATCGTAGATACCTCACGCCTCTCAGGCCCACCTCCGGTAGGGCCACTGCCACGTGGCTCAGGGACCTAGTTGCCATGCGAAGGCCAGGCGGCTCTCGGCTACGGTTACGCGCGTGAATCTGCACCGGGGCATCGCTGCTCGTTCGGGCGGGTTCCTGCTCTTCGCGGTGACTCCGCCGCGACTGACGACGAGTCTGCCTGAGTCAACAGAGATCGGTCGGGTAACTCTGGAACGGCTGCGGCCGTTGGCTATCGACGGCCTCGTCCTCTATGACATCGACGACGAAAGCGACCGCAATCCCGAGGAGCGCCCGTTCCCGTTCCTGCCGACGATGGACCCTGCCGACTATCTCGTCCGTGACCTTGCCGGGCTGGAGGTTCCCGCCATCGTCTACCGCGCGGTGGGCAAGTACGGGGAGGATCGTCTCCGCTCTTGGTTGGAACAGCAGGATCCTTCCCGGGTGCTGACGGTGTTCGTCGGGTCCTCCTCGCGCGAGAAGGCCGTGCTCACCTCGCTTGCCCGAGCGTACGAGCTACGCGACCAGGTACAGCCGGAGCTGCTGCTCGGTGGAGTTGCGATCGCCGAGCGACACGCGCGCCTTGGCGACGAGCACCTGCGGCTGATCGCAAAGCAGACCGCGGGCTGTTCCTTCTTCATCACCCAGATCGTCTATGACGTCAACGCGGCGAAGAACCTGATTTCCGACTACCACCACGAGTGCGCCGCACAGAACCTCCAGCCGGTGCCGATCGTTTTCAGCTTTTCGGTCTGCGGTTCGCTCAAGACCTTGGAGTTCCTCCAGTGGCTCGGCGTGACCGTCCCGCGCTGGATCGAGAACGAGCTGCGCCATGCCGACGACACCCTCGATGCTTCCTACGAGCAGGCCGTCGCGACGGCCGTCGACCTAATCGCTTTCTGCCGGAGATTGGGAGTCCCGTTCGGGCTCAATGTCGAGAGCGTCTCGATCCGCAAGGCCGAGATCGAGGCTTCGGTGCGGCTCGCCACCCGCCTGGGAGCCGAGCTGCGCCGCTGAGTGATTTGCACCCGCTAACCCGCTTCCCATCGAGGGCTGCCCTAGTGGTCGTGGGTTCGAATTCCATCAGCCGATTTACCCGAAATCCCGCTCTACAGCAGGATTTCGTCGTTGCGGGCCGTGCCGAGACGACGGCTAAAGGGTCCCGAGCTCAGGCAGGACCTGCTCGCCGACGAGCCGGACCTGTTCGCCTAGGTCGGGCAGGCCGTCGATCTCGACGTCGGCCCATGCCTTCAAGGTGAAGGGGTCCGCGAAGGACACCAGGGCGTGGCCCAGGCCTGCGGGAGCGTAGGTCTCCTTCAGCCATCGGAGCCAGTCTTCGGGGGTGCCGGCGACCATGATCCTGTCGGCGACGTCGTCGGGGGTCGCGGCGAGCGCTCCCTGGACATCGCCGGCGGCGAAGGCCTCGTTGACCGGCGCTATCTGATCGGGTTCGATGCCGTGGCGTTGGAGGAGGGCCGGCGGCATCGAGGGCAGGTAGAAGGACGCGAGGGTCCGACCGGCGCGCCGGGCCACCTCGCGGTCGGGCGCGACGGCGCCGAGCAGCGAGTCGCCGAGGTCGAGGTCGGCTGCGTTGCGACCGGCGCGCTCCGCGCCGACCTGGAAGTGCTCCACCGCGTAGCCCAGCGCCTCCGGCGAGTACGCGCAGGCGGTGTGCAGGCCGTCGGCGATCTCGCCCGCAAGCTCCATCGACTTGGGGCCGCCCATTGCGCCGAGCTTGAGTGGGAGGTGCTCCTGTACCGGCCGGGCTGCGGTGGTGACACCTGAGTAGGCGTAGAAGTCGCCCGCGAAATCGATCGAGCCCTCGTCGAGGAAGGTGCGCATGACGTGGTGCGCCTCGCGGAGGCGGGCCATCGGCCGGGTTCCGCGCCACTCGACCTTGTACTGCTCGAGCATCGCGATGTTCCCGATCCCAAAGACGACCTCTGCGCGGCCGTCGCTCAGCTCGTCGAGCGTGGCGGCGAGTTGAGCGACGTAGGTCGGCTCCCGCATGAAAATCGGGGCCACGCAGGGACCGAGCCGAATGCGCTCGGTTCGCTGCGCGATCGCAGCGAACAGGAGCCATGCGTCCTTGTGGTAAATCTCGTCAGCGCTGTAGCAAGCGTGGTAGCCGAGTCGATCGGCCAGCTCAGCCGCATCCAGGAGCTCCTGCGCCGGCTGCTCGGGGAGCATTTGAAAGCTGAGCAGCATGGGAGACCTACCCTAACTCCGTGAGATAGCGCTCAAGCATGGTGATCGTCTCACGCGCGTAGACCTCCGGGGCCTCTCCGTCGCGTGGATGGATCACCGCACCGTGGCTCACCTGGTCGACGACCTGGGCGACCATCCGCGCGGCGAGATACGGATCGCGCACGCTCACCTCTGGACAGGCGGCGAGGTAGTCGCCGATCAGGCGACTCGAGCGGTCGAACAGCTCCCACATCAGCGCCTGGATCTCGTCCGAGCGCGGGGTCTCCTCGAACAGCACCCGGTGGAGTTCCGGCGAGCGGGCATGCAGCTCGATGGTGCCGAAGACGATCGCGGCAAGCGCCTCGCGGAGCGGTGGCATCTCTCTCGCCAGCGCCTCGAGCGCGGGCCAGGCGACCTCGCCGATGTCGGTGATGTGGCGGCGCGCCAGCTCGACCACGATCGCGTCCTTGTTGGGGAAGTACTGGTAGAGCGAGCCGATCGAGAGGCCGGCCCGGTCGGCGATCCGGTTGGTGGTCCCCGCGGCATAGCCGTGGCGCTCGAAAACCTGAGCAGCCGCCTCGACGATCGCCTCGACGGTCTCGCGCGAACGGCCCTGCCGCGGCATGCGGCGCGGCTTTATGAGGTTCTTCGCGGGCACTTTGAGCGGCGGAAAACGCGAGTAGCGAAAACGTGAGCTTTTGCTCAGTGTATGAGTTCATGGCCGGGTCGCGATTTCCCTCGATATTCACCAGCGTCATCTCG
>DASZQM010000154.1:0-4659 GCA_035549645.1 Solirubrobacterales bacterium
GGACGCCCGCGCCGCCCTGCGCCGCGAGTGGGAGACCGGCGTCGAGGACCCCGTCCGCCGTCGCCAGATCCTCGACGAGTCCCTCGGCCACATCGGCCGCCAGCTCGACCTGGTCCGCCGCCGGCGAGACGAGATCGCTGCGCTGGAAGGTGAGCTCTTGAGTAAGCGCAAGCGTGTGCGCTCCCGCCTACGCGAGCTCGCCACACCCGCGTAAGCGCTTTCTGAAGCTTTGGGTGTGCCGAAGGGGCTGCGGTGCCCACTTCCGAAACACTCAGCGCGGCGTCAGCCGTGCGTTTCGGAAGGGGGCACCGACGCCCCTCCCCCCGCCGACTGCTCCTCGAAGTGCTTGCTCAGCATCGTGACCTGGCCCTGGTAGTTGGATCCCAGGTCTTGCCCGTAGAGCCGCTCGGCCGGCGCACTCGTCCGCTCGAGGGCCAGCTTGCAGACGGGCTGGCGGTGCTCGACCATGAAGGAGACGTCGCGGGCGCGGACCTCGAGCGCGGCGCGGCTGCCGTGGCGATCGCCCGCCGGGTCGTAGCCGAAGCCGGGGTCGAAGAAGCCGGCGTAGTGGGTGCGCAGCTCGCCCGCGGTCGGGTCGTAGGCCATCATCTCGGCGGCGATCTGGGGCGGGATGCAGACGCCCTCGGCCGAGAGCAGCAGGTAGAAGATCTCCGGCTCGAGCACGATCTTCGAGCCCGCCTCGGGGAAAACCGGGTCCCAGTAGTCGGTCCAGCGGTAGGCGCGGATTCGCGAGAGGTCGATCGGCAGGCTGTTCTTCTTCGCCCGGTAGCCGACGATGCGGTCGCTGGGCCCGGAGAGGTCGACGCTGAGGAAGAGCCCGTCGGCGAGCGCCAGCTCGGACTCGCGCAGTGCGTGCGAGTCGAGGTAGAGCAGCGGGAACTCGTCCTGCAGGGCGCGGATCTCCGAGTCGGCGAGACGCACGTCGCCGCGCGCCAGGCGCAGCTGATTGAGCGAGAGCCCGGTCTTGACCTGGATCGCGAAGGAGCGCGGCACGATCTCGAGGTAGAGCTGGCCGCGGTAGCCGGCGCGGATCTCGTCGAAGCGGTGGTGGCGATCGGTGAGCACGCGGGTGAAGACGTCGAGCCGCCCGGTCGAGCTCTTCGGGTTCGCCTTGGCCCGCACGTCCTCGGGCAGGGCAAGCTCCTCGATCAGCGGCACCAGATAGGGCCGGTCGCGCTCGAGCACGGCGCCGTCGCGCAGGTCGATCCGCTGGAAGGCGAGCCCCTCGATCTTCTCCTCGACGGTCGAGTCGACGTCGGGCAGGAAGGAGCAGCGCAGAGCCCAGGCGTGATCGCCGAGCCGCAGATCAATGCTGGCCGGCTGGATCGCCTCGGGGCGGATCCGGTAATCGCCGGAGCTGACCCAACCGGCGGCGATCGCCTCTTCCAGCGCCTGCGAAGGCAGCACGCCGTCCTGAATCGCGTCCGCGCCAACCCCTGCGCTCTCTCTGACCGGAGTCGCCTCGTGCATCAGCGCAGCCTACGCGCTCAGCGTGACGCCCACTGCCGACAAACTGCCGCTAAATGGCGCTTTTATCGGCTCGCCGCTGGTACCTTAGGCCGATGAAGCCCACGCGCAAAGGCAACTGGACCCCCGACGGTCGGGCCGAGCGTGCTGCCCTGAGACGCGAATACCAGGAGCTCACTCCGGCCCAGCGAGTGGAACAGGTCTTCGAGCTCTCGAAGTTCATGGCCGGAGTAGCGGCTGCCGGCCGCCGCCAGCGCCTTGGCTGAACTCGATATTCAGGGCATCCTCGCTGAACTCTCAAAGGAGGGGGTCGACTTCCTGGTGATCGGCGGCGTGGCCGTCGGCTTTCATGGCCATGTGCGGGCGACCAAGGACGTTGACGTGGTCCCGGCCCCCGGCGAAGAGAATCTCCAGAGGCTCGTCCGCGTGCTCGAGCGGCTCGAGGCTGTGGTTGAGGGAACTGACGAGTTCGAGGTCGGCGAGCTTCCCGATCCGCTCGATCCGCAGGCCCTCGCCTTGGGCGGGAACTGGGTACTGCTGACTCGATTGGGACGACTCGACCTGATGCAGTGGCTTGGCGACGCTCCACTTTGGGAGGAGCTCTCGCCTTCCGCCATCGAGGAGCAAATTGGCGGCATCCCGATCAAGTTCGTGAGCTACGAGGATCTGGTGAAGCTGAAGGAACTTGCCGCCCGGCCAGAAGACTTGGCCGATTTGAAGCGCTTGCGAGAAGCCCGCGGCGACCCGAGTTAACGCTCAACCCGGAATCACTCGCCGCCTACTCGTCTAGCCCGGGAATCGGCTCAATCGGCAACTCGCCGTGGATTTCAGCGAGTTCTTCGAGGTCGTTGCGATCGCGGGGCCTGGCCGCCAAGCGCTTGAAGCCGACAATGCTGGAACCAGGAAATTGATGTCTTCGGTCGCGCGGACATAGCGATTGGCGATGACAGCGAAGCCACCGACGACTACAAAGCGAGCGCCGCGACCGCGACGTCGAGTTCAGGATCGAGAGCGCCCACCAGCCCGCTCCACCGCTCGCTGCAGGCCACTCGCCTGCGCCGACAAATGCTGGCCACGGCGCAACAGCTCCGCGATTGGAGTCTCGGGTGGCGGCGTCAGCGCTTTCCCCTTCTCTGCGTTGAGCCGCTTCCACTCAGCCTCGTGACCTGGCTCCAAGAGCGTCCTGCGCGGGGAGGAAGGCATAGGGCAAAGGTACGCCCACTACGGGAGCAACGGCTTAGGGGCAAGCCACCTTGCAGGCCCTACCGGGCTTTGATCACGCGGCGCGCCTCGGCAGTTCCGAGGTAGGGCGTCAGCGCGAACTCCGCGATCTCCGAAAGTAAGGTCGGCATCGTCTTGGTCTCGCCGGCGAGGACGCGGCGGGCGAGCAGCGAGGCGATGCCGCCGACCACGGCCTCGTCGGTCGCCTGCGGCGGGCGCGAGCCGTCCTCGGGCACCGGCGCCCCGTCCGTCAAGTAGGGCACGAAGCTCTGCAGGGCTACCTGGTAGCGGTCATAGACGCCGCGCCCGGCGCGCAGCCCCTCGACCAGGACCAGCTGCGCCTGAGCCGTCTCGGTGGCAAAGAGGTCGAGTAGCGCGGTGAGCGCCGCGAGCACGCCGCCGGCCCAGTCCTCGCGCTCGGCGCAGGCGGCCTGCACCACCGCCCGTATCCGCTCCACCGCCTCGTCATAGGCAGCGACGAAGCAGGCGTCCTTGCTCTCGAACTGTTTGTAGAAGTCGGACTTCGAGACCCCGGCGCGTTTGCCGATCGCCGAGACCGTCGTCCGTTCGTACCCTTTTTCCTCCAGGCACTCGGCCAGCGCGGCGAGCAACCGCTCGCGCTGGTTCTGCGTGACGAACTCGCGGGGCAGGCCGTGACGGCCACGGGGAAGGCGTTCCATAATTGCGGGAGTCTTTCACCGCTATCGGTGGGATGTTCCGTTCGGGGCGCTTCAACCTAAAGCGGCGCAAGGATCAAGGTTTCAGAGGAATATCACATATCCGTTATAATCAGCGAATGACGGCGGGAGAACTCATTCGGGCGACGCGTGTTCGCTGCGGCCTCAGCCAAGAACGCCTAGCCCGGCGAACCGGTACTAAGCAGTCGGCGATCAGCAGGCTCGAGGCAGACGAGGTCGCCCCCAGCGTCGAGACGCTTGACCTGTTGTTGCGAGCGATGGGTGAGCGTCTGGAGATCGTCGGCAGCCGGCCCGAGACGGAATACGACCCCGCCCATCGCCGCGCTACCGCGGAACGCTCTCCAAGCGAGCGCCTCGCGCTTGGCATTTCCTGGAATCGCATGGCGGGACGCCTCGCCGCGGCCGGACGGGCGGCTCGTGAGCGAGCCTGAAACTCCGCTGGACGCGGAGCGAATCCTCCGCGCCCTCGCCGAACATGAAGTCGACTACGTATTGATCGGGGGCTTGGCGGTCCAGACGCACGGCCACGTGCGGACAACAAACGACGCCGACCTCATACCGGCACCTGACCCCGCCAACCTCGAGCGCCTCGCCTCAGCTCTCAGCTTGCCAGAGGCGAAGGCACTCGTGGACCTGCACGAGGTGCCAAGTGGTCGCTCCTACGACGAGCTGAGCGAAAGAGCGCTGCATGTGAAGCTAGGAGCTATCGACGTGCCGGTCGTGGGCTTGGACGACCTGATCCAGATGAAGCTTGCCCGAGGTCGGCTCGTCGACCTTGCCGATGTCGCGTCACTAACCGACCCCGAGGCAAGCTCGTGAAGCTCAGCGCTTCTTGTGCGACTTCTTCTTCCCGCCCTTCTTTGCCGAGCCCCCGCACTTCGCCTTGACCACCGGCTGGGTGTCGTAAACCTTGCCGTTCTGTCCGTCCATCAGCACCGTCGCCTTGTTGGTTGAGGCGCAGAGGTTCCTGCTGTTGACGATCAGGCCCTTCTTGCCGCCCTGCATCTGCAGGGTGAACCTGGTGATCGGGGCGTCGGGGACCGCTTCGAAGGTGTTTCTGAGAGCTCCTTTGACCGAGTCGACTTTGCCTGCGACGACTACGTCTACCTGCCCGTGCAGGGCGACGACGAGGTCGGGGAGCTGGTGGGAGGAGGAGCGCAGGAAGACGGGTCCTGAGAGCGGCTTGTCGAGCAGCGGCGTTATAGCCGTTGCCTTGCCGTAGATCGAGCGCTTGGGGCAGGCTTCCCCGGGG
>DASZQM010000155.1:0-4814 GCA_035549645.1 Solirubrobacterales bacterium
CTACGTCGAACCCGAATGGGTGAAGCCGTTCGAAAAGAAGACCGGCTGCAAGGTCAACAACAAGACCGCCGGCACCTCCGACGAAATGGTCTCGCTGATGCGCACGGGCGAATACGACGGCGTCTCGGCCTCGGGCAACGCCACCGCACGCCTCTTCGAAGGCGGCGACGTCGCTCCGGTCAACGTCAGCCTCGTCCCCAACTACAAGACCGTCTTCGCCGATCTCAAGAACCAGCCGTACAACACCTTCGACGGCAAGCCCTACGGCATCCCCCACGGGCGCGGCGCCAACCTGCTGATGTGGAACTCGAACGAAGTGAAGCCGGCGCCGAAGTCATGGAACGTGACGATGGACCCCAAAGTCGCCGCGAAATACAAGGGCAAGATCAGCCAGTACGACGACCCGATGTCGATCGCCGAAGCGGCGGTCTACCTGAAGGCGCACAGCCCCGAACTGGGGATCGAAGATCCCTACGAGCTGAACGAAGAACAGTTCGAAGCGGCCGTGAACCTGCTGAAGGAACAGCGCCCGCTGGTCGGCGAATACTGGTCGGAAGCCGAAAAGCAGATCTCCTCATTCGCCAGTGGGGACATCCAGGTCGGCACGACCTGGCAGTACCAGTACTTCCTGCTGAAGGGAGAAGGCAAGCCGGTCGCGGCCAGCCCGGCGAGCCAGGGCTTCCTGCCCGAAGAGGGCGCGACCGGATGGTCCGACACCTGGATGATCAGCTCCGAAGCCGCGCATCCCAACTGCATGTACATGTGGATGAACTGGATCATCGAACCGAAAGCGAACGCCGAGGTCGCCGAATACTTCGGCGAGGCGCCCGCGCAGGAAAAGGCGTGCGAAGAGACCAAGAACCCGAACTTCTGCAGCGAATACCACGCTGAAGAACCGGCATTCTGGAAGCGCGTCTACTACTGGAAGACCCCGCTTGCCGACTGCGGCAACGGCTCGGAAGACTGTAAGGACTACAACGACTGGGTCCAGGCCTGGACCTCGATCAAGGGTTGAGCCACAGGCTCGCCAACCTGTTCCACGGGCGCCCCCGCCTACAGGTGGGGGCGCTCCTGGCGGGCCCAGTCGGCTGGCTCGTCGTCGGCTACCTCGGTTCGCTTGCCCTCCTGCTCGTCGCCTCGCTGTGGTCGGTCAACCCGGTCAGCGGCGAGCTGGTGAAAAACCTCAGCTTCGAAAACTTCGAAACGCTCTTCGACGAACCGGTCTACCGCACGATCGTCGTGCGCACGGTGGTGATCGCGGCCTTGGTGACTCTTACCGACGCGATCGTCGCCTTCCCGATCGCCTTCTACATGGCCAAGGTGGCGAGCAGCCGCGGCAAGGCGATCCTCGTCGTCGCGGTGCTGATCCCGCTCTGGTCCAGCTACCTGGTCAAGGTCCTCTCCTGGCGCAACATGCTCGGCGGCGGCGGGCTGATCGACTGGGTCCTGGAACCGCTCGGCCTCAGCGGCCCCGGCTACGGCAACACGGCCGTCTGGCTGGTGATGAGCTACCTCTGGCTGCCGTACATGATCCTGCCTATCTTCGCCGGGTTGGAGCGCATCCCCAACTCGCTGATCAGCGCCTCCGAGGACCTCGGCGCCTCACCCTTCACCACCTTCCGCCGGGTGATCCTGCCGCTCACCTTCCCGGCCGTGGTCGCCGGCTCGATCTTCACCTTTGCCCTCACCCTCGGCGACTACATCACGCCGAAGCTGGTCTCCAACAACCAGTTCATCGGCAACGTCGTCTTCAACAACATCTCCAACAACCTGCCCTTCGCCGCGGCGCTGGCGCTGGTGCCGATCGTGGTGATGATCGGCTACCTGCTGGTCGCGCGAAAGCTCGGCGCCTTCGAGCACATCTGATGGCGAGCGCGACGACAGAGGAGACGGCTGGATGAGGCTCTCCAAAGGCTCGACGATCCTGCTCCGGGTCGCGGTCGGCCTTGGCCTGGCGTTCATCTACATCCCGCTGATCGTCCTCGCCATCTACGCCTTCAACTCGAGCAAGATCCTCGAATGGCCGCCTCCCAGCCTCACCCTCGAATGGTTCCCCAAGGCGATCGAAAGCACCGCCAAGGACGCCTTCTGGACCTCGATCAAGGTCGGGCTGGTCGCCACCGCGATCGCCCTACTGTTGGGAACGCTCGCCTCGCTCGCGGTAGCCCGGCATCGCTTCTTCGGCCGCGAGACGATCTCCTTCCTCGTTGTCCTGCCGATCGCCCTGCCCGGGATCGTCACCGGCGTCGCCCTCAACAACACCTTCACCCAGGTGCTCGGCATCGACCTCTCGCTGTTCACCGTGATCGTCGCCCACGCCACCTTCTGCATCGTCGTCGTCTACAACAACTCGATCGCTCGCCTGCGCAGGATGTCCTCCTCCTTCGAGGAGGCCTCGGCTGACCTCGGCGCCAACACCTGGCAGACCTTCCGCTTCGTCACCCTGCCCAACATGCGCTCCGCCCTCGGCGCCGGCGGCCTACTCGCCTTCGGCCTCTCCTTCGACGAGATCATCGTCACCACGTTCACCATCGGCGCCGGCGAACAGACCCTCCCCTACTGGATCTTCAGCAACCTCTTCCGCGCCCAGCAGCGCCCGATCGTCAACGCTGTCGCCGTAATAGTCGTCCTGATCTCGATCCTCCCCGTCTACCTCGCCTACCGCCTCACCCGCGAGGAAGGCGGCCTCGCCGCGGCCCGCGGCGGCGGCGGCAAACGAATCGAGGGCGGGGCGGTCGAGGCCGAGGCAACAGCAGTGCCCTGAGCTCCGTCTCTCCCCCACCTAGCTCTTGTATGAATATCCAGACATTCTTTTTATCGTGCAGAGAGTCCTGATATTCGAACAGAAGTAACTCGGCTGCTACTGTTCGAATATGCCAACAAATGTTCAAGGAAGTCAGGGGAGGGGCCGGAGCTGGACCGTCCGCAATCCCGCAGATCTCGGGCGCGCGATTGCCGGCGTCCGGGGAGCGAAAGGCATGACGCAGGCCGAGCTCGCCGCGCAGGCGGGAATCGGCCGCAGCTATCTCGCCCAGCTCGAGGCGGGCGCTTCCCAGCTCGTCCTCGAGCGCAGCCTTCGCGCCCTGCGTCGCATGGGTGCAAGCGTCACCGTCACCCTGCCCGGCGAAGATGAGCAGAGCTGAGACGCTCGGCGTCTGGCTTGACGGCGTGCGCCTGGCCGAGCTAATGCACGCGCGCGACGGCGGGATCTCGTGCCGCTACAGCGAGCAGGCACTCGATCGCTGGCCCGCGAACAGCCCGGTCATCTCATGCGGCCTTCCCCTCGGGCCACGCCCGAGCGATGCCCTCGCCTTCTGCAAGGGCCTCTTGCCCGAGGGCGAAGCACTGCGGGCGATGGCGGAGCAGGCGGGCCTGGCAACCCATCAGACCTTCGAGCTGCTGGCGCGCTTTGGCCGGGACGTCGCCGGGGCGCTCGTGATCGCGGAGGAGAAGCCTAAGAAGCGGCGCTTTGGGATCGAGCAGCTCGATCGAGCCGGCCTCGAGCAGGCTGTGGAGGAGCTCGACGACCATCCGCTCGGCGCCCACGACGACAGCGAGCTTTCGCTCGCCGGCTTGCAGGACAAGTTGCTGCTGGTCAGGCTGGAGGACGGGAGTTGGGGTCGCCCCCTGCACGGCCGCCCTTCGACCCACATCCTCAAGGCCGATGACCCCTACCGGCCGGGACTGGTCGAAGCCGAGGGGCACTGCCTGGCCCTGGCAAAGGCAGCCGGGCTGACGACCATCGAGACCGAGCTCGAGCAAATCGGCGAGCGAACCTGCCTGATCGTCTCGCGCTTCGATCGCACCGTCGGGCCCAGCGAGGTGAGCCGCGTCCACCAGGAGGATCTTTGCCAGGCACTGGCAATTGACCCCGACGACAATCGCAGGAAGGCGAAGTACGAGCGCGCCGGTGGGCCGAGCCTCAAACAGATGGCGCAGCTGCTCGACAGCTACTCCCACGACCCACTCGGGCAGCTGGACCGCCTCGTCGCAGCCGTCACCTTCACGGTCTTGGTCGGCAACGCCGACGCCCACGGCAAGAATCTCGCTCTGCTGCACCCCGATCCCGAGCACGTCGAGCTCGCCCCCCTCTATGACACCGTGCCGACCGCCCTCTGGCCGAAGCTGCGCAGCGAAGCGGCAATGTCAATCGGCGCCCAGGTCTCCCTCCCGGACGTCAGCCTCGCCGACATCCTCCGCGAGGCTCAGATCTGGCGCCACCCTCCCGACCGAGCGGAGGCCTCGGCTCGAGCGACGATCGAATCGGTCATAGCCGCCTTGGACGCCGAAGCAATCCCCGCCTCCTCTTCCGTCGCGGGTTTCGTCCGCGAGCGGGCGGGCGCGCTCCTTCGATGACTCGGTAGGTAAAGGCGCTTTGAAGCCCCTAGCCCTTCTTGTGCCCCTTCTTCCCCCCGCCCTTCCGAGCCTTCCCCGAGCACTTCGCCTTCACCACGGGGTTGGTGTCCCAGGCCTTGCCGTTCTGTCCGTCCATCAGCACCGTCGCCTTGTTGGTGGAGGCGCAGAGGTTTCTGCTGTTGACGATCAGGCCCTTCTTGCCACCCTGCATCTGCAGGGTGAACCTGGTGATCGGGGCGTCGGGGACGGCTTCGAAGGTGTTGCGGAGAGCTCCTTTGACCGAGTCGACTTTGCCTGCGACCACGACGTCTACCTGGCCGTGCAGGGCGACGACGAGGTCGGGGAGCTGGTGGGAGGAGGAGCGCAGGAAGACGGGTCCTGAGAGCGGCTTGTCGAGCAGCGGCGTTATAGCCGTTGCCTTGCCGTAGATCGAGCGCTTGGGGCAGGCTTCCCCGGGG
>DASZQM010000156.1:0-11168 GCA_035549645.1 Solirubrobacterales bacterium
CAAGCTCAAGGAGCAGCTGGGCTGGGAGGCCCAGGTCCACTTCGCCGAGGGGCTGGAGAAGACCGTCGCCTGGTATCGCGAGAACGAGGAGTGGTGGGGGCCGATCCGCTCCGGCGAGTACCGCGAGTACTACGAAAAGCAGTACGGCAGGGCGCTCGGCTAGTGCCCGAGCGGTTGCCCACCAAGCTCGAGGGGACCGTCCTGCTCGAGCCGGTCGTCCACGGCGACGCGCGCGGCTTCATGGTCGAGACCTACCGCCGCGACGTCTGGGCCGAGCACGGCATCGAGGTCGAGTTCGTCCAGCACAACCACTCGCGCTCCTCCAAGGGCACCCTTCGTGGTCTCCACTTCCAGACCGAGCCCGGCCAGGCGAAGCTGGTCCGCTGCCCGCGCGGCAGGATCTTCGACGTCGCCGTCGACCTGCGCCGCGACTCGCCCACCTACGGACAGTGGGAGGGGTATGAGCTCGACGACGTCTCCCATCGTCAGTTCTTCATCCCGGTCGGCTTCGGCCACGGCTTTGCGGTGCTCAGCGAGAGCGCTGACGTCACCTACCTCTGTTCCAGCACCTACGACCCCGCCACCGAGTCCGGCATCGCCTGGGACGACCCCGGCGTCGGCGTCGAGTGGCGGGTGTCCGAGCCGCTGCTGAGTGAGCGCGACAAGACCGCGCCGACCCTCGCCGAGGTCGGCGAGACCCTGCCTTTCTAAGCGCGCGCGCTTCCCGTGACGAAGGCGCGCCGCAAGCGGCGCACTCTGCGCACCACGCGTAGGCCCGCCTCCTGCACGATCTCATCCATGCAAACTCAAACCGCCCCAGACATGTCCGCCGCATGGCCTAATGTGGTGCACATGTCCAAGATGATCCAAATCAGAAACGTCCCGGACGACGTCCACAGGACCCTCAAGGTTCGCGCCGCCGGCGAGGGGCTCTCCCTCTCCGACTACATCAAGCGCGACCTCGAAGACCTCGCCAGGCAGGCCACCCTCGAGGACGTGTTCGTTCGCGTCCGCGCCCGTGGCAGCTCCGGGGTCAAGTCCGAGGACATCGTCGCAATCCTGCGCGAGCACCGCGGAGAGTAGGCGAGCATGCCGGTCGTCGATGCGTCGGTTCTCGTCTCGCTGCTCGTCGATGGCGAAGACGGCTGGGCGGGCGCGCAGGTGGTGCGTGCCCGCACCAGCGGCTCGCTGTGGGCGCCCCACCTCGTCGACGCCGAGGTCGGTCACGCGCTGCGCGGCCTCGTCGCGGCACGCAAGAGCAGCGAGGAGGATGCGACAGCAGCCCTGCAAGACCTGACGCGCCTGCCGCTGCGCCGCATCATCCACACCGGCCTGCTCGATCGCGCCTGGGATCTGCGCCACAACCTGAGCTTCTACGACGGGCTCTATGTCGCCCTCGCCGAGCTTCTCGAGGAACCCCTGCTCACCCTCGACGGTCGCCTGGGACGAGCGGTCGCCAAGGTCAGTCGGATCGAGGTTCTGAGTAACTAGCGCCCGCGAACCGCTGTGATGCCGAGACTGACGGCCAGCTTGCCCGCGATCCCGGCATAGACCGCCGCGTTGACGAGCGGGTTGTGCTCGGCCGCGTCGAAGCGGCGGTAGAAGCGCCCCATGCCGCGGTGGAAGGCAATCTCCTGTTTGGGCGCGCGGCGCCTGCCACTGGACCCGCCCTTGACGTGCAGCGCCACCCCGGCCGGCTCGTAGAAGACCTTCCAGCCCGCCTGCCAGAAGCGGCGACACCAATCGAGGTCCTCCATGTAGAGCCAGTAGCCCTCGTCGAGCAAGCCGACCTCGCGCACCGCCTCGGCCCGGCAGAGCATGAAGGCGCCGTTGACCGCGTCGACCTCGCCCGCATCGTCGTCGCCCAGATGGGTCGCCCGGTACTGGCTCAGCGCCGCGCCGGCGCCCTCGTCACGGCCGATGCCGGTGAAGTGGGCGAGGGCGCTGAGCGGGGTGGGAAAGGAGCGCTTGCAGGCGTGGTCGAGCTCGCCGGACTCGGTGACGAGCTTGCAGCCGACCATGCCGATCCGCTCGTCCGAGCGCAGTCGCGCCAGCGATGCGTCGAGGGTCCCCTCGTAGACCTCGGTGTCGGGGTTGAGCAGCAGCACCGCGGCCGCCTCGTCCTCACGCAGGACGACGTTGTTGGCGGCGGAGAAGCCGATGTTCTCGCGGCGGATCAGGCGCACGGCGGGAAACTCGCGCTCGACCATGTCCGGGGTCGAGTCGGGGCTGCCGCTGTCGACCACGGTCACCCGCATCGTGCCACGCGCCGGGTGCCGCTCGAGCGAGCGCAGGCAGCGGCGCAGCAGCGCTTCGGCGCCATGACTGACGATGACGACCTCGAGGTCGAGCGGAGCGGCCATGGCTTGATTCTCTAGTAGGCGCCTTCGCCGCGGACGATTGCCCGCGGAGTTCGCAACAAGATCGCCAGGTCGCCGGCGACCGAGAGGTTGTCGAGGTAGTCGCGCTCCATCGCCAGGCGCTCCTCGAAGGTGAGGTCACCGCGCCCGTAGACCTGCATCGGCCCGGTCAGCCCCGGCTTGATCGCGAGCCGGACCCGCTGCCGCTCGTCGTAGAGGGCGACCACCGCCTCCTCCTCCGGCCGCGGACCGACCAGCGACATGTCGCCGCGCAGGACGTTGATCAGCTGCGGTAGCTCGTCGAGGCTGGTGCGCCGCAGCAGCTTGCCGGCGCGGGTGATGCGCGGGTCGTCGACGATCTTGAAGGCGGGCTCGTCGAGCTGCTCCAGGTCGACCAGCTCGGCCAGCCGCTCCTCGGCGTCGGTGACCATCGTGCGGAACTTCAGCATCGTGAAGGGCACGCCGTCCTTGCCGGCGCGTTTCTGGCGGAAGAAAACCGGTGTTCCGGAGTCGATCACGATCAGCAGGGCAATCGCCAGCAGCAGCGGAGAGAGCAGGGTCAGCATCAGGCCGGAGACGAGGATGTCGAGCGTGCGCTTCATCGCCAGGGTCGAGCGCGGCGGGTCGGAGAAGCGGAAGTCGAGGACGGGCAGCTCGGCGAGCCGGTTCAGCTCGATGCCGGGGCCGAGCAGCCCGTAGTGCTTGGGCAGGAAGGTGAGCCCGAGGCCGGCGGCCTTGCACTCTTCGATCAGATTCTCGACGGCGCGCTCGCCCATCTCCTGCTCGGCGACGACGACGCGCTCGATCTCGACCTCGCGCGCCACGCGTGAGATCTCCTCGATCGAGCCGAGCCGCGGCAAGGCGGCCCGGCGGTCCTTGTCGGCCGGCGAGGAGAGGTAGCCGACGAGACGCAGGCGCGCCTCGGGATGGGTGGCGATGCGCCGCGCCACGACGTCGGCCAGCGTCGCCGGCCCGATCACGATGCCGGTGGCGACCCCGGTCAGGCGCTGCCAGAGGAAGCGCAGGATCGCTCGCGAGAAGAAGCAGGCGACGGCAGCGCCGAAGCCGACGATGATCGCGCTCTTCGCCGAGAGCGCCCCGCCCGGGCTGAGCCAGAGCAGTCCGTCGAGGACGATCGTGCCCAGCGCGCTAGCCGAGATCAGCGAGGGCAGCTCGTCGAGGGTGCTGTGGCGGATACGGCGATGATCGTTGTCGTAGAGCCCGTGCAGCTTGATCACGAGCAGCCAGGCGGGGGTGAAGAGGACCGCCCAGAAGAGCTTGGCGACGTCGGTCGTCGAGGTCAGCGCGGTGGCGACGCAGAGCGCGGCGAAGATCGAGACCCAATCGCCGCTCGCGAGCAGGCGCCGCAGCATCGCGCCACGCCTTCGCGAGCCACTCGGCCCGGTCAGGCCGAGGCGGTTCGCCATCTCTGTCGGGGCGGTGGTCGGGTCCCGGTCGGTGGTCGCGGTACTCACAGCGCTTCCCTTCGCCTCGGTGCTCATCAGCAGGGCCACCCCCCTCGCAAGCACTTCTCATTCGGGTTGAGTTCCCGCGCTCGCTCGAGGTCTTCGCGCGCCGCCGCGTCTTCTCCTGCCTCGTGCAGGGTGCGGGAGCGCAGGTAGTACCACTGCCAGTTGCGGTCTTCGCGGTCGATCGCGTCGCCGAAGAAAGCGGCGGCTCGAGGGTATTCAGCCTGCCTCTCGGCAAGCAGGCCGAGCTGCACGTAGGGCGAGGCGGCCCAGGGCTCAATCGAGCGGGCGGTTTCGGCGTGGTCGAAGGCGGCGCCAAGGTCTTCCCTGGAGACTGCCGCCTGGCTCGATTCGATCTCGTGTTCGACCAGCAGCGGACCGACCAGCGCCAGTGCCGAGACCCAGGCGATCACCATCGCGGCGACGGTGAGGCCGAAGCGGCGGTTCTCGATCGATTCACTC
The DNA here is from genome assembly GCA_035549645.1 of Solirubrobacterales bacterium. Lineage (GTDB taxonomy): Bacteria > Actinomycetota > Thermoleophilia > Solirubrobacterales > 70-9 > VRUE01. The sequence goes on from DASZQM010000156.1 coordinate 4,292, forward strand.
TGCTCGCGGCGCGGGTCGGCAGCGATCTGGCCGCAGCGAGCCGCCACGACGATGCCGGCAGAGAGGAAGAAGAAGGCCCCCAGGGCCGGGATCTCCCAGAACCAGTCGAAGGCGGCGCTGACGGCAAAGGCGAGCATCGTCGCCAGCAGGACCGCGTAGCGCTCGCGTTGCGGTTCCGCCGCGTTGCGCCAGGCGCCGTAGCCACACCAGAGCAGCCAGCCGATCGTCGCGAGGACCAGCAGCCCGCCGACGAGGCCGAGCTCGGCAAAGGACTCGAGGTAGAGCGAGTGGGCGTCGTGGGCCGACCGCGTGGTCGTGCGCAGCTTCTCCCAGGAGAACTGGTAGGTGCCGGCGCCATGGCCGAGGATCGGCTTTTCGTCGAAGGCTTCGAGCGCGGCTTTGTAGAAATCGTCACGCCCGGTGCTGCCGAAGGCGGTGAAGTGGGCCTGCGGATTGTTCGGAAACTGAACGTCGGGGTTGGTGAACTGGTGCCAGGCACGCCCGCCGACCGCGATCCCGGCCGCAACGGCCAGCACAGCGCCGGCCAGCGCGATGCCTCTCAGTACCTTCGGGTTGCGAGAGACGGCCACCGCGCGACCGCTCAGCGCCCCCTCGCGACGCTCCTCCCAGCGCAGCGCCGCCGCGAGGAGAAGGGAGAGGGCGATCCCGGCCAGCAGGATCAGCGAGACCGTGACGCCCTGACTGCGGGCCGTGGCTTCACCGAGATTGAGCGCGAGCTCTTCCCTGCCCTGCACCGCGAGTACCGCCGGCACTGCGCCGAGGACGCCGATGGCGAGCGTGGCGAACAGCCAAAGGCGGTCGCGGGAGAGAGCGATCAGGCAGGCGCAGGCGACGACGAAGGCGAGTAGACCGCCGCGCGAGTAGGTCAGGTAGAGGGCGAGCAGTGAAACCGGAATTGCAGCGACGGAGAACCACCGCAGGGCGGCCCAGGTGGCGCGGCGACTGCTCCAGAGCAGCAGGGCGACGCCGATGCCGAGCAGGGCCCCGTTCGCGTTCCAATAGCCAAGCGGATAATTGAGCCGTGGACCTGCGCCCAGCGAGCTGCCGACGTAGAGCACGTGCGGCAGCAGCCTGCTGACGATCCCCAGAATCGCGATCGCCGCGACGGTGATTGCCAGGCCTTCAGCGAAACGTTGGCGCCTTTCGTCGGTTTGGGCGATCAGGAACGTGGCAATGAAGAAACCGAGGTAGACCGCAACGCGGTCCGCCTCTATCACGCTGAGCTCAACCGACCCCGACCAGAGGGATGACAGTGCACAAAGAAGCGACAGACAGACGATCAGTCCGCCTGCCCAGTACAGCGGTCGCTCTGGCTTCACGGCCGAGCCCGCGCCGAAGATCAGCAGGGCAACCACGACCAGCCACACGGCGAGGCCCGCTATGTGACGAGTCGTCACATCGAAGCCGCCCCCAGCCAGGGCAAGGCCACCGATCAGGGCGACCGGCGCAAGCAACGCCGCCGATTGCTCTAACCTTGCGCGCCATGAATCTCGGGAAGCGCCATCTCGGGGCCCCAGGGCTGGGCCGCTACGCCGCTCTGCTGGTGTCAGTGATTGCTCTTGCATTGGCTCTGTTTGCGGTTCCCGCTCAAGCGGAAGAATGCACGAGCTCGAGCTGCGTGCAGTACAACCCCGGCCTTCCTAGCGCTGAAGGTGGGCACGCCACCAAGCACAACCAGCAAAACCCGGCGAAATCTTCAAGTACCGGTCACGGTGGCGGAACTGAACCATCCCACTCGCCGAGCGGCGGCGGTTCCAGCGAACCTGAAGAAAATGGCGAAAGTGAATCATCTCCGAAGCAGGGCGGCGTGGCCCCGGGCAACAACAACGGTGGCTCGGGCCAGGGTAAACCAGGCGGCAGCGCCAAATCGGGCGCCAAGAAGGCGGTGCCCAACCCCCAGACTGTTTCGGCAAAGCCCGCCTCGCACAGCGATGGCGGTTCCTCCCCCTTGGTCCCGATCCTGATCGCGATCGCCGTGCTGGCAGCCGTCTCGGTTGCAGTGGTGATGATCAGGCAGCGCCGTCAGCGGAACAGCGGTGGGCCCAGCGCGGCCGCTTCTCCCGAGGCGAACTGATCATGGTCGACTTGGGGAAGCGCCCTCTGGGGCGGGCTCGTGCGTGGCTGGGAGTGCTCGCCATCTTCGTTCTCGGCCTGTTTGCGGCCCCGGCAGCGATGGCGGTCCCGGCTGACTTCTGGGGCGTTTCGCCGCAGAATCCGCCGACGGTCGAACAGTTCCAACGCCTCAAGGCCGGGGGGGTCGACAGCGTGCGGATCCCGATCGCTTGGTCCGGGGTTCAGCCGTTCAGCAGCGCCGAAGCGAACTTCTCCGCATCGGACATCCTCGTTGCGGGTGCTGCCGCGGCGGGAATCAACGTGCTGCCCTTCGTCTACGAAGCCCCTTCCTGGGCGGTCCCCAGGGTGCGGGTCCCCGGCAGCTCGGCGAAGGCGCCGAAGACCGTCCCGGTCAAAACCGGTGCCCAACGCACCGCTTGGTCGAACTTCCTCAAACTCGTCGTCGCCCGCTACGGGCCCGGCGGCAGCTTCTGGGCTGCCAACCCGACCCTGCCGGCGGCCCCGATCCGCACCTGGCAGATCTGGAACGAGGAGAACTTCAAGTACTTCGTCGCCAGGCCCAACCCGGCCGACTACGGCAAGCTGGTCAACATCTCCTACTCGGCGATCAAAAGCGTCGATCCCGGGGCGAAGCTGATTCTCGGTGGGATGTTCGCACGGCCCGGCGAAGCGAAATTCAAGGTCAAGCCGCCGCAGGCCTACTACGCCTCCGACTTCCTCGATCAGCTCTACAGCACGACTCCCGGGATCAAGAAGAAGTTCTCCGGTGTAGCCCTCCACCCCTACACCACCAGCTACCAGCAGCTGACCCCGGACGTCGAAGAATTCCTCAGCGTGCTCAAAGCCAATCACGACGCCGGCAAGAAGCTCTGGATCACTGAGATCGGTTGGAGCTCGGAACCAAAGTCCCCGGGTGACTCCTTTGCCAAAGGGCCAAAGGGGCAGGTGACCCAGCTGAACGGGGCCTTCAAGCTCTTCAAAGCCAAGGCGGCGAAGTGGAAGCTGCAGAGGATCTACTGGTTCTCGGTCGACGACCAGCCAGGGATCTGCAACTTCTGCGGCGGCTCCGGTCTCTTCGCCAAAGGCTTCGTGCCCAAGAAGTCCTGGTACGCCTACGTCAAGTTCGCCGGCGGCACTCCCTGATCGCCGGCGGCATGGGGCCGCTGAGAAGTGCCGGGCAGGCTGCTGAGCTCGCTTGCGTAAGATCGGTGGGTTGGCCGCCGGCAAAGAAAAGAGCGCGGGATCTGACCCGCTAGCACCGTTCAGTGCCCCCGTGCGGCGCTGGTTCGAGGCCTCGTTCGAGGGGCCGACGCCGGCCCAGGCCGGAGGATGGGCGGCGATCTCCAGCGGCGCCAACGCCCTGATCTGCGCCCCTACGGGCTCCGGTAAGACCCTGGCCAGCTTCCTCTGGGGAATCGACAAGCTCTCGCGAGAGAAGGAGTGGGGGGACGGCGTCCGCCTCGTCTACGTCTCGCCGCTGAAGGCGCTCTCCTACGACATCGAGCGCAACCTGCGGGCCCCGCTGCGGGGAATCGGTGCGGACATCTCGGTCGGCCTGCGCACCGGCGACACGCCGCAGAAAGAGCGGCAGGCGATGCGGCGCAAGCCTCCCGACATCCTCATCACCACGCCCGAGTCGCTGTACCTGATGCTCTCTTCCGGGGCGCGGGAGATCCTCACCACGGTCGAGGCTGTGATCGTCGACGAGATTCACGCTGTGGCCCAATCGAAGAGAGGTGCTCATCTGGCACTGACTCTCGAGAGGCTCGATTGGTTGGTTAAGGAGTCTGGGGAGGATTCGTCAGAGCAACAGCGGGGAGGCTCTGCCGAACCCTCCCCAGACTCCTCCGTCCAGCGGATCGGGCTCTCCGCGACCCAGCGGCCGTTGGAGCGCATAGCTCAGTTTCTCGTCGGGCCCAAGCGGGAGTGCAAGGTCGTTGATGCCGGGATCGCCAAGGAGCTGGATCTGGAGATCGTCGTGCCGGTCGAGGACATGGCGGAACCCGGAGCTCCTGCTTTTCCCAACGAGGACGGTAATCCCACAGACGGGGAGCCCTTGGCGCATGTCCGGTCGATTTGGCCCGCGATCTACCCGGAGCTGCTCAAACTCGTTCAGGAACACACGTCGACGATCATCTTCGTCAACAACCGGCGGGGGGCGGAGCGGCTGGCTAAGCGGCTGAACGAGCTGGCGAACGGGGAAGGAGAGTCCGAACTTCCTGCGACTGAGCACGCGGGCAATGGTCGGGTCGATGACGGGGCGGTTGAGGAGATTGCTCGGGCGCATCATGGCTCGCTCTCGCACGAGGAGCGGACGGTGGTCGAGGAGATGCTCAAGTCGGGGCAGCTGCCCTGCCTGGTCGCGACCTCCTCGCTGGAGCTTGGGATCGACATGGGCGCGGTCGACCTGGTGATCCAGGTCGAGTCGCCGAAGTCGGTCAGCCGCGGCCTGCAGCGGGTCGGGCGCGCCGGCCACTCGCTCGGCGAGGTCTCGCGCGGGCGCATCTTCCCCAAGTTCCGCGCCGACCTGCTCGAGTGCGCTGTCGTCGCCCGCCGCATGCGCGAAGGGGCGATCGAGGAGACGGTGATCCCGCAGAACCCGCTCGACGTGCTCGCCCAGCAGCTGGTCGCGATGGCGGCGCTCGACGAGTGGGACGTCGACGAGGTCGAGCAGCTGGTCACCGCCGCCGAGCCCTTCCGCGAGCTCTCGCGCGAACAGCTCGAGAACGTGCTCGACATGCTCGACGGCCGCTACCCGTCCGATCGCTTCGCCGAGCTGCGACCGCGGATCGTCTGGGACCGCGCCGAGGGCACGATGCACGGCCGCAAAGGCGCTCGCTCCCTGGTCGTAACCAACGCCGGCACGATCCCCGACCGCGGCCTCTACGGCGTCCACCTGCCCGACGGTCGCCGCGTCGGCGAGCTCGACGAGGAGATGGTCTACGAGGCCCGCCCAGGCCAGACCTTCCTGCTCGGCGCCACCACCTGGCGGATCGAGGACATCACCCGCGACCGCGTCATCGTCACCCCGGCACCCGGCGTGCCCGGCGCCGTGCCCTTCTGGAAGGGCGACGGGATCGGCCGCCCCGCCGAGCTCGGTAAGGCGATCGGCGCCTTCGCCCGCGAGGCGGTCTCGCGCAAGCCGAAGGAGCTGGCCAAGGAGTACGACCTCGATCGCCGCGCCGCCGAGAACCTCGTCTCCTACCTGCGCGAGCAGCAGACCGCGACGCGGGTCGTCCCCTCCGACGAGACGATCGTGGTCGAGCGCTTCCGCGACGAGATCGGCGATTGGCGCCTCTGCATCCTCTCGCCCTACGGCGGCCGCGTCCACGCCGCCTGGGGCCTGGCTCTCTCGGCCAAGATCCGCGCCGAGCGCGAGCTCGAGGCCGACGCGATCTGGTCCGACGAAGGCATCGTCATCCACCTCCCCGACGCCGACGAGCCGCCGCCTGCCGACCTCGTCCTGATCGACCCCGACGAGATCGAAGACCTCGTCGTCGGCGAGCTCTCCGGCTCGGCCCTCTTCGGCTCGCACTTCCGCGAGAACGCCTCCCGCTCGCTGCTGATCCCGCGCGCCTATCCCGGCAAGCGCACGCCGCTCTGGCAGCAGCGGCTGAAGGCGCAGAGCCTGCTCGAGGTCGCCCGTGACTTCCCTCGCTTCCCGGTCGTGCTCGAGACCTACCGCGAGTGCCTGCGCGACGTGCTCGACCTGCCCTCGCTGGCCGAGCTGCTGCGCGACCTGCACTCGCGCAAGCTCAACCTGGTCGAGGTCGAGACGCCGACCGCCTCGCCCTTCGCCTCCTCGCTGCTCTTCGACTACGTCGCCACCTACATGTACGAGGGGGACACGCCCAACGCCGAGCGGCGCGCCGCCGCGCTGGCGCTCGACCGCGACCTGCTGCGCGAGCTGCTCGGCCAGGAGGAGCTGCGCGAGCTGATCGACCCCGAGGCGCTGGAGGAGGTCGAGGCGCAGCTCCAGCACCGCACCGAGGCCGGCCGCGCCGGCGACCGCGACGCACTGCAACAGGTGCTGCGCAACCTCGGCGACCTGACCGCTGCGGAGTGCGAGGAGCGCGTCACCGAGGGCTACTCGGCCGCCTCGATGCTGGAGAAGCTGGTCGGCGAGCGCCGCATCGCACTGGTCCGGATCAACGGCGAGGAGCGCTACATCACCGGCGAGGACGCCGGCGTCTTCCGCGACGCACTCGGCGTGCCGCCGCCCGCGGGCCTGCCGGAGAGCTTCCTGGAGGAGAAATCCGACCCCCTGGTCGCGCTCGTGCGTCGCTACGCCCGCACCCACGGCCCCTTCCCGACGGCGCAATTCAGTGCCCGTTATGGGATCGACGCGACCCCTGCCCTGCGCGAGCTGGAGCGCTCCGGCGCCCTCGTCCGCGGCGAGCTCCTGCCCGGCGGCAGCGAGCGCGAGTGGTGCGACGCCGACGTGCTGCGCCGCGTGCGCCGCGCCAGCCTCGCCCACCTGCGGCGCGAAGTCGAGCCCGCCGGCCGCGATCGCTTCGCCCGTTTCCTGCCGAGTTGGCAGAACGTCGACGCCCACCGCGCCGCCGGCGCCGGCCCGGACCGCCTGCGTGAGGCCCTTGTGCCGCTGCAGGGCGTCACCCTGACTCCGAAGGTCTGGGAGGAGGACGTTCTGCCGCGCCGCCTTGGCGCCTACTCGCCGGCCTGGCTCGACGAACTCTGCACCAGTGGCGAGGTGGTCTGGATCGGCGCCGGTGCCCGCGGCCGCAGCGATGGCCGCGTTGCCCTCTACTTCCGCGAAGACGTC
>DASZQM010000157.1:0-6448 GCA_035549645.1 Solirubrobacterales bacterium
CGCCGAGGTCGCCGAGCAGCCGCGCGACCGGCTTGCTCAGGCGGCCGCCGGGGGCGCCGCCGGAGAGCACGGCGCCCGTGATCTCAGCGGCGCCGGTCTCCTGCCGCTCCAGCTTCGCCGGCTGCGGCAGGCCGACACGGCCCGCGATCATGCGGCCCGGGGGCGAGTTGACTACCTGCGTGTAGAGATCGCTCACTTGCTGTTTCCTCCTGGGGCTTCGAGCGCGGCGACGACGCCCTGGCCGCCGGCCGCGCAGATGCTGATCAAGCCGCGGCCCGAGCCCTTTTCGTTCAGGGCCTTGGCGAGGCTGGCGACGATGCGCCCGCCGGTCGCGGCAAAGGGATGGCCCGCTGCGAGCGAGCCACCGTTGACGTTGAGCCGCTCGCGATCGATCGCGCCGAGCGGTTTGTCGAGCTCGAGTCGGTCGCGGCAGAAGGCCGGGTCCTCCCAGGCCTTGAGCGTGCAGAGCACCTGGGCGGCGAAGGCCTCGTGGATCTCGTAGAAGTCGAAATCGCCGAGGCCGCTGCCCATGCGGTCGAGCATGCGCGGCATCGCGTAGGCCGGAGCCATCAGCAGGCCCTCGCGCTTGTGCACGTGGTCGATCGCCGCGGTCTGGCCGTCGACGAAGTAGGCGAGGATCGGCAGGTCGCGTTCCTTGGCCCACTCCTCGCTGGCCAGCAGCACCGCCGAGGCACCGTCGGAGAGCGGGGTCGAGTTGGCAGCGGTCATCGTCCCCTCCGGGCCGCCGAAGACCGGGCCGAGCTTGCCCAGCTTCTCCATCGAGGAGTCGGCGCGCATGTTCTGGTCGCGCTCGAGCCCGAGGTAGGGGCTGACCAGGTCGTCCATGAAGCCGCGCTCATACGCGGCGGCGAGCTTGTGGTGGCTCTGCATCGCCAGCTCGTCCTGCTCTTCGCGGCCGACTTCCCACTCCGCCGCCATCACCGCGCAGTGCTCGCCCATCGAGAGGCCGGTGCGCGGCTCCTCGTTGCGCGGGATCGCCGGCACGACGTGGCTGGGCCTGACCCGGGTCAGCTGTTTGACCCGGCCGAAGGTCGACTTCTCGCGGTTGACGTCGAGCAGGACTTCGCGCAGGCCCTCGTTGAGCCCGATCGGCGCGTCGGAGGTGGTGTCGGCGCCACAGGAGATGCCGGCGTCGATCTGCCCGAGGGCGATCTTGTTGGCGACGAGGATCGCCGTCTCCAGGCCGGTGCCGCAGGCTTGCTGGACGTCGTAGGCGGGAGTCTCGGGGGCGAGCCGGGTGCCGAGCACGCTCTCGCGGGTGAGGTCGCGGTCGCGCGAGTGCTTGAGCACGGCGCCGCCGGCGACCTCGCCGAGCCGCTCGCCCTCGAGCGAGTAGCGCGAGATGAGCCCGTCGAGCGCGGCGGTGAGCATGTCCTGGTTCGACGCCCGCGAGTAGACGGAGTTGGAGCGCGCGAAGGGAATCCGGTTGCCGCCGATGACGGCGACTCGTCGTGTCTTCTCAGTCAACTGCTTTTGCCTTTCGGTTTCGGTCGTGAGGAATTGGCAGATGGGGTGGAGCGCAGGCGCAAACCAGGCTCGACGGTGGCGATCAGGAGCTCGGCCGCCTCCTGGGCGCTGGTCGCTTCGGTTCGCAGCCACCAGCGGGCCAGCGCCTCGGCGGCGCCGAGCAGGGCGGTGGAGAGGGCCTCGACTTCGATCCGCGCCGCGGCGCGCTGCTTGGCCGGCAGCTGCGCGAGCAGCGATTCGGAGACCAGGGTGGTGAGACGGCCGCGGTAGGCGGCGACGCCGTCGGCGAGCTCGCCGCTGTGCGGCAGGGTCTCGTCGAAGAGCACCGCCCAGGCGGCGCGGTCGGCGTCGAGGAAGGCGAAGAACGCGCGCAGGCCGTCGTTGAGCGCCTCGCTGGGATTGGTCGTGTCGGCGACCGTCTCCAGGATCGTCGCCACCAGCGCGTCGCCCGCCCGTTTCATGCAGGCGATGTAGAGCCGCTCCTTGTTGCCGAAGTAGTTGTAGAGCAGCGGCTTGGTGACGCCGACGGCGGCGGCGACCTCGTCCATCGTCACCGCCGCGTAGCCGCGCTCGGCGAAGAGCGTGTGGGCCGCCACGAGCGATTGCTCCATGCGGTCGGCCTTGGAGAGGCGGGAACGGGTCGGCGTCGAGGCCATCGCCGCTATAAGTTACCCAGATATAAATTTATATACGCGTAATGTGATCGATCGCACCTAGGCCTCAGAGAATCCGAAGCGCAGGTAGATGCGGCGCAGTGGTTTCGGTGCCCACCAGTTCCACTCGCCGAAGAGGCGCATCAGGGAGGGGACGAGGAGGGCGCGGACGATCGTGGCGTCGATCATCACGCCGAAGGCCATGCCGATCGCGATCTGCTTGACGAAGAAGACCGAGCTGACGCCGAAGGCGAGGAAGACGAGCGCGATCGCGACCGCGGCGGCGGTGATCACGCGGCCGGTCTTGCCGATGCCGACCGCAACCGCCTCCTCGTTGGAGTCGCCGAGGTCGTGGCGCTCCTTGATCCGCGCCATCACCAGCACCGCGTAATCGGTGGCGAGGCCGAAGATGACGGCGAAGAGGAAGACGAGGCTGGTCACCTCGATCGCGGCCGGGCCGGTGTAGCCGAGCGGGCCGTCGAGCCAGCCGGCCTGGAAGGCGAGGACGAGGATGCCGAGCGTCGCGCCCAGGGTCAGCGAGTTCATCACCAGCGTCTTCAGCGGCAGCAGCACCGAGCCGGTGAGCAGGAAGAGCACGAGGACGGTGGTGAGGGCGATCAGCGCCACGACCAGCGGTGTGTGTTCGAGCAGGCTCTGCTTCTGGTCGATGAAGCGGGCCGAGTTGCCAGAGACGAGCACGGTCGCGCTCGCGGGCGGGCTGAGGTCGCGAATCGCTTCGACGGCGCGCTGGGAGGTGCTCGAGAGGGCCGGTTGGGAGAGGGCGAAGTTGGCGTAGGCGACCTCGCCTTGCGGCGCCGGCACGAAGGGGGCGCCGCGAACGACGTCGCCGACCGATTCGATCCGGTGCCGGTAGGCGGCCAGCTGCGCCGGCGTCGCCCGCCCGTCGACGGTGACGGTGACCGGCTCGGTCACGTCGCGGGGGTAGTGCCCTTCGAGGTAGCGGTAGGCGTCGTAAGAGGGCTGGCCGGGCGGCACCGCTTCGGCGCTCGGCCCGGTCAGGGTCGTCCAGAGCAGCGGCGCCGCTGCGGCTAGGAGCAGGGCGCCGCTGCCCATGGCGACTGCGAGCGGCCGCCGCATCACGCCGCGCGCAAGCCTGTACCAGCCGTCGGAGGCGTCGGAGACAGCCGGGCCGCGGCGGATCGAGAGGGCGTCGATGCGGGTGCCGAGCAGGGCCAGCAGGGAGGGGACGACGAGGATCGCGATCAGCGAGGAGAGCACGGCGACCGAGGCGCCGGCCACCGCCATCGAGTAGAGGAAGCGCTGGGGCATGAAGATCAGGGCGGCCATCGCCGCGGCGACGGTGAGGCCGGAGAAGACCGCGGTGCGTCCCGCGGTCTGCACGGTGCGCAAGTGGGCCTCGCGCGTTGCCCCGCCGCCGGCGATCTCCTCGCGATAGCGCGAGACCATCAGCAGGGCGTAGTCGACCGCGAGACCGAGGCTGAGGCCGGTGGCGATGTTGAGCGCGAAGACGGAGGTGTCGACGAAGCTCGACATCACCCGCAGCGCGAACAGCGTGCCGACGATCGAGACGCCGCCGATCAGCAGCGGGATGCCGGCGGCGACGACGCCGCGGAAGACGAAGAGGAGGAAGAGGGCGAGCACGGGGAAGGCGATCAGCTCCGCCGTTGTCAGGTCTCGGCGGGTCTGGTCGTTGACCTCGTTGAAGCCCTGGGCGAAGCCCGCCTCGGCGACGTCGAGCCGGCTCGCGTCGGCGACTTCCTTGACCCGTTCGGCGGCGATCCCGCCCGCGTCTTCGTTGTCGTTGGTCGAGAGGTCGGCGGCGACGACCAGCGAGCGCCCGTCGGCGGCGATCAGCTCGCGGGCCCGCGGCTCGCGCAGGGGGTTGACGACGCGGCCGATGTCGTCCACCCGCGCCACCTGGGCGGCGAGGCGGTCGACGTCCCGCCTGACGGCGGGGCTTGCGGGGGTGAGCCGACTGCCGTCGGGCTGGCGAACGACGAGGACGATCGCGGGGTTGGGGTCGTAGCCGAACCCTTCGCGCAGCGTCCGCGTCGCCACCTCGCTCTCGGAGCTGGGGTCGGTGAAGCCGGCCGCCTTGAGGTGGTGCTCGACGTCATGGCCGACTGCCACGGCCAGCAGGGCGAAGGCACCGACGAGAGCGAGGACGAGCTTCGGGTGCCTCCAGGTGAGAGCGGCGATCCGCGTCATCGGCGGGCACCGTACCAGAAGTCAAAGTGTGAGCTTTGAACATCCAATTACTCCATTGCTATCATCCCAATTATGGGTACTCGCCAGTACGGGCAGTCATGCAGCCTCGCCTACGCACTCGATCGCATCGGCGAGCGCTGGACGCTGCTGATCGTGCGCGAGCTCTCGCTCGGCCCAATGCGCTTCTCGGCCCTGGTGCGCGCCGTCGGCGGCGCCCCGACCGACATCCTCACCAAGCGCCTGCGCGAACTGGAGCAGCACGGCGTCGTCGCCCGGCGTGAACTGGAGCCGCCGGCCTCGGCGACCGTCTACGAGCTGACCGAGCTCGGCCGCGGCCTCGAACGACCGATGGTCGAGCTGGGCCGCTGGGGGATGGGCCTGCAGGAGCTCGAAGACGTGATCGACCTCGCGCCCTCCTCGCTGCCCAGCGCGATCCGGGTGATCCTGCAGCCGCCACCCGACTTCGAAGCGACGCTCGGCCTGAGCACGGGTGGCGAGGAGTACTGGCTGCGGATCGAGGACGGCTGGACCACGATCGGACGGGGCGCTGCCAACGACCCAGACCTCTCCCTGGCCGGCTCGCCGGTCGAAGTCGTCGCCGCCCTGGTCGTCGGTGACACCGGCGTCGGCAACGTCGAGATCGAGGGCGACCGCGACCTGCTCGAGCGACTGCGGGGGATGGTGGTCATCCCCGACCGGCTGCGCGCCGAAGCCGAGGCCGCCGTCCCGGCCGGCGCCCTGAGCTAGCTCAGCTCGGTGCCGTCGTAGAGCTTCTTGACCCGCACGGTCCCGGCGGGTGAGGCTTCGATGCAGAGGCGGCAGAGGACGCACTCGTCGAGGTTCTCCTCGACCACTTCGACGCCCGAGTCGGTCGCCTTGAAGATGTCGACGGGGCAGACTTCCTCGAGCTTGCGCGCCAGCTCGGCGTCGCCGGCGACCGAGGCGTCGACCTCGACGTCGATGAAGACCTTGTTCAGCGTCTCGCTCACGCGGTCACCCCGAGCTTCTCCTTGACCGCGTCGGGGATCTCGTCGATCCGCTCGACCACGCGGATGCCGGCCGCTTCGAGCCGGGCGATCTTCTCGGTCGCGGTGTCCTCCTTGCCCTCGACGATCGTGCCGGCGTGGCCGAAGCTCATCCCTTTCATCTCCTCGTCGTCCATGAACTTGCCCGCCATGAAGGCGACGATCGGCAGGCGCGAGTCGTTGTCGGAGACCCATTCGGAGAGCTGCGCCTCCATGCGGCCGCCGGGCTCGGTGTAGATCACGATCGCCTGGGTCTGCTCGTCGGCCTCGAAGTAGGGCATCAGCTCGGCGTATGTGGAGCCGATGATCGCGTCGCCGCCGATCGAGACGGCGGTGGAGACGCCGAGGCCGGCCTGGGTCAGCGAGGAGGAGATCTCGGTGGTCATGCCGCCGGAGCGGCTCATCACGCCGACCGGGCCGGGGGCGTAGGCCTTGGCGGCGTCCTTGGCCGGGCCGCCGATGCCGCCCATCTTGCAGACCTCGGGGACGATCAGGCCGAGGCAGTTGGGGCCGATGATGCGGGCGCCGCGCATGTCGGCGAGCTCGACCATCTGGGCGACGTCGCGGCGCGGGATGCGCTCGGTGACGACGACGATCAGCTTGATCCCGTTCTCGATCGCCTCCAGCACCGCGTCCTTGGTGAAGGCGGGGGGGACGGTGACGACCGAGCCGTCGATCGGGCCGCCGTGGTGCTCGACCGCCTGGGCAACGGTGTCGAAGACCGGCACCCCGTGCACCTCGCGGCCCTTGCGGCCGGGGGTGACGCCGCCGACGACCTTGGAGCCGTAGTCGAGGCACTCGCGGGTCAGGTTGACCGCCTCGCGGCCGGTAATGCCCTGGACGATGAAGGTCGTATCGCTTGAAAGAAGGATTGACATGGTTCTAGCCCCGGTAATGCTTCATCGAAGTCGCCGTCATGCGGGCGCCCCCTGGATCTTGGCGATCGCGCGGCCGGCGGCCTCCCACATCGGGACCGAGCGGTCGCAGTACTCGACGCCGTATTTCTCGAGGATCTTGAAGCCCTCCTCCTCCCAGGCGCCGGGGATGCGGAAGATCGCGATCGTCTCGCCGGGGTCCTTGCCCAATTCGAGG
>DASZQM010000158.1:0-3560 GCA_035549645.1 Solirubrobacterales bacterium
CTGGTCGGCGAACCACTGGGTCAGCATCGGCATCGCCGTCATGTGGTCGACCGGGACGTGGAAGAAGCCCTGGACCTGGCCGGCGTGGAGGTCCATGGTGAGGACGCGGTCGACGCCGACGCCCTCCAGGCACTTGGCGACGATGCGGGCCGAGATCGGCTCGCGCGGCGCGGACTTCTTGTCCTGGCGCGCGTAGCCGTACCAGGGCAGCACGGCGATGATCCGGTGGGCCGAGGCGCCCTGGGCCGCGTCGATCATCGTCAGCAACTCCATCAGGGCGTCGTTGGGGGTCATCCCGGTCTGCTCGTTGGCCGAGGTCGACTGGACGAGGAAGACGTCGGCACCGCGGATCGACTCCTCGTAGCGGCAGTAGACCTCGCCGTTGGCGAAGGTCTTCAGCGTCACCTGGCCGAGATCGACGTCGAGCTTGTTGGCGACCTTGGCGGCCAGCTCCATCGAGCTGCGGCCACCGAAGACCATCAACCGCTTCGAGTAGTCATGGGTAAGGGCGCTTGCCGGCACCGTTTCGGGTCGCTCCTCGATCGTGCTCACGGGGTCTGCTGCTCCTCCTGCATCTTGGCGGCCTTGCGGGCGGCGTAGCCCTCGATGTTCCGTTGCTCGTTGTCGCTGACGGCGAGCGCGCCCTCGGGCACGTCGCTCTTGATCACTGCCCCGGCGCCAGTGTAAGCACCGTCGCCGACTTCTACCGGCGCGATCAGCATCGTGTCAACGCCGATTCGCACGTTCTCGCCGATCTCGGTCCGGTTCTTGCGAAAACCGTCGTAGTTTGCGGTGATCGTGCCGGCGCCGAGATTGCTGCCGGCGCCGACCTCGGCATCGCCGACGTAGGCGAGGTGCGGCACCTTGGCGCCGGCGCCGATGCGCGAGTTCTTGATCTCGACGAAGGTGCCCGCCTTGGCGCCGGCCTCGAGCTCGGCCCCGGGGCGCAGGTAGGCGAAGGGGCCGACGTTGGCGTTGTCGGCCACCCGGCATTCGACCAGGTAGGAGTGGGGCACGGAGACGTTGGCGCCGAGCTGCGTGTCGATCAGGGTTGTGAGCGGCCCGACCGTGGTGCCGGCGCCGACCCGGGTCGCGCCGCGCAGGCTGGTGCCGGGCTCGATCCGGGCATCGGGCTCGATCTCGACCCCAACCTCGATCCAGGTCGAGCCCGGGTCGACGACGGTGACCCCGCTCAGCATGTGGCGCTCGAGCAGCCGCCGGCGGGCCTCGGCCTCGACCGCGGCAAGGTCGGCGCGGTTGTTGATCCCCATCGTCACCGCGATGTCGTCGGCCAGGTGAGCCGCGACCGTGTGACCGGCCCCACGCAGAGCCGGCAGCACGTCCGGCAGGTAGTACTCGCCCTGCGCGTTGTCGTTGGAGATCTCACCAAGCGCCTCGATCAGGGGCGCGGCCTGGAAGACGTAGGTCCCGGCGTTGATCTCCCGAATCGCCAGCTGCTCAGCGGTCGCGTCGCCCTCGGCCTTCGCCTCGACCACCCGCTCCACTCCCCCATCCCCGTCCCGAACGACCCGCCCATACGAACCCGGCTCATCGAGCTCGATCGTCAACATCGTCGCCGCAGCCCCGGAAGAAGAGTGGGTCTCCAGCAAAGCCGAAATCGTCTCCGCCGAAATCAGCGGCACGTCCCCAGAGAGCACCAAAACCGCCTCCGCCTCCTCGATCAGCGGCAGAGCAGCCCGCACCGCCCCGCCGGTCCCATTGGCCTCGGGCTGAACGACGGTCTCGACGCCATCGGGCAACCCGGCAGCCACTTCCTGCCCGGGCGAGACGATCACAGCAACCCGGCCCGCCCCAGCTTCCCGCGCGGCGGCAATCGGCCAGCCCACCATCTCCCGACCACAGACGGGATGGAGGACCTTCGGCAGGCTGGAACGCATCCGCGTCCCTTGCCCAGCCGCCATGACGAGGACCAGGGGAGAACTCACTGCCCCGAATCGTATTGGCGCAGAGGGGTCATGTGCCCCTTCCGCAGAGGCTTGGGGACCACGTCCCAAACCTCATCCCACGATCTGCTGCGCAACGAGCCTCTGCGGAAGGGGCACATGACCCCCCCGTGTCACCGCGCTTCGCGAGCCAGGTCTTTGCCAACCAGCGCCACGGAGACCAGCGTCCACCCAGCAAAGATCAGATCAATCCCCACCAGCAACCCAATCGCCCAATCCGCGCTGCTCGGGAACTTGGCCAACACCAGGATCCCGATCAACAGCCCGGCAACCCCGCTGAGCCCGACCAGCCCCGCCCCTTCTTTGCCCCGAGCCGCGAAGGCGACGGCGATCCGGGTCAGCCCCATGAAGAGGAAGTAGATGCCGAGCACCAGGGTCAGGGTGAGCGTGCCGTTGTGGGGTTCGACGATCAGCCAGAGGCCAACGATCACGGTCAGCAGCGCCCAGATGAGGCGCAGGATGACGCTGCCGATCGAGTGCGCCATGAAGGCCCCGGCGACGAGGAAAGCGCCGGCGATGACGAGGATCCAGCCGATGAAGATCGCCGTGCCGACCGAGGCGACGGCCGGGACGAGGATCGCAATGCAGCCGATGACGATGGCGAGAACGCCAATCGCCATCAGCGCCTTCCAGCTGCGCTGCAGCCCCTCGCGAATCTCCGGGTCGAGCGCGGGAGTCCCCATCTCCATGCAACGACCCTAAGCGCCGCGGCGGACGCAATCAACCCCGGCGGCGCTACGCTCGGGGCGCGTTCCGGGATGGTGTAATCGGTAGCACGCCAGGTTTTGGTCCTGGAAGCGGGGGTTCGAGCCCTCCTCCCGGAACTGCGGCTCTACTCCTCGCCGCCACGCGGCACCTTCCCCGCTTCGGAGCCGGGCTCCATCGCCGGGCCGCGGGGTGAGGCGATGCCGAGGACGCGCATCGTTTTGAGGCCGAGGCCCAGCTTCTCACGGCCCTCGGTGGCGGAGACGTCGTGGCCGCAGAGCTCTTTGACGCGCTCGAGGCGGTAGCGGATCGTGTGGCGGTGGGTGAAGAGCTGTTTGGCGGTGGCGGCGACGTTGCCGTCGTTGTCGAGGTAGGCCTCGACGGTGGTGACCAGCTCGGTCTCGTACTGCTCGTCGTAGGCCGCGAGTGGGGCGATCGTCTCGGCGTAGAAGCGCTCCAGCTCACGCGGGTCCTCGCTCATCGCCGGCAGCAGCAGGCGGTAGGAGCCAGTGTCCTCGAAGGCGAGAAGCGGCCGCCCCTCGGCCTCGCCGACGTTGACCGCGAGCCGCGCCTCGTTGCCGGCGCGGAAGAGGTCGACCGCGTCGCCGGCGTGGCGGCTGCGCCCGATCGTCAGGTGGAAGCCGGAGAGGCTGTCTTCGAGCTCGCGTGCCAGCCCCGCCGCTGCCCGCTCGACCCGGGCGTCGTCCTCGGCCGGGACGATCACCGCGATCTCGGCGACCTCCTCGCCGCCTGGGCTTGCCAGCGAGCCTGGCGCCAGGGAACGCAGCGCCCGCTGGGCGAGGGTCAGCACGCGGGCGCGCCACTCGCCGCTCTGGGCCGCCCGCGGGGCGGCGTGCAGGATCAGCACCCCCGCGCCCTTCTCGAGCTCGG
>DASZQM010000159.1:0-2488 GCA_035549645.1 Solirubrobacterales bacterium
GAGCAGGTAGGCGGCGAGCATCGTGTCGTGGTCGAGGGTCAGCTCGACCCCCTCGCGCGCCGCGGCAGCCAGCAGCCCGTGCCGCCCGCCGCCGAGTGACTTGATGTCGTGCGCGACCAGGGCGCGGCCCGGCAGCGCCACCGCCAGCTCGTCCAGTGTCGAGGCGCCGGTGACGATTCGCTCGCCGTCGGCTGCGGCCCAGTGCTCGCCGGCGATCGCCAGCGCCAGCGGCTCCTCTCCACCGCTCAGGTCCGAGGGCACTCCCTCCACCGCCTCGACCTCGAGCTCGGTCTCGACCTTGCGCCCGGGGACGATCTTTCCCTCCGGCAGTGCTTCTTCGAGGCGCTCCAGCACGGCGCGCAGCTCGAACTCGCGCATGAACTCGCGCAGGGCGCCGCGGTCGGGCTCGGAGCCCATCACCTCGCTCAGGTCGACCCCGGTCTCGATGTCGTATTGCAGCGTCGCCAGCTGCTTCGACATGCGGGCGTCGTCGGCATGCTCGACCAGGTTCTGCTTGCGCTTGGCCCCGGATATCTCGTCGACGGCCCCCAGCACCGCCTCGAGGTCGCCGAACTGCTGCAGCAGCTGGGTCGCGGTCTTCTCGCCGACCCCGGGGACGCCGGGGATGTTGTCGGAGGTGTCGCCGCGCAGGCCCATCAGGTCGGTGATCAGCTCCGGCGGCACGCCGTAGCGCTCGCGCACCGCCTCGGCGTCGTAGACCTTGGTCTCGGTGATCCCGCGCGAGGTGCTCATCACCCGCACCCCCTCGCCGACCAGCTGGTAGGCGTCGCGATCGCCGGTGACGACCATCACCGGAATTCCCTGCTCGCGCGCCTGGCGGGTCAGCGAGGCGATTACGTCGTCCGCCTCGAAGCCCTCGACCTTGACGTTGGTGTAGCCGAAGGCCTCGACCAGCGGCATCAGGTGTGGCCACTGCTCGCGCAACAGGTCGGGGCGCGGTTTGCGCTGGGCCTTGTAGAGGTCGTAGGTGACCTCGCGCCCGGACATCCCCGCGTCCCAGGCCACGACCACCCCCGCCGGCGCGTGCTCGTCGATGACCTTGACCAGCATCGAGGCGAGCCCGTAGATCGCGTTCGTCGGCCGCCCGTCGCTGGTCCCGATCGACTCCGGCAGCGCGAAGAAGGCCCGGTAGGCGAGCGAGTTGCCGTCGATCAGGAAGAGCTCGTGCTGCGGGTCGTCGAGTTTCTTGTTTGCCATCGGCGCCACTCTATGACGCCGGGGACGACGGCCCCGAGAAGCCGCGAGGCGCGTCCGTCAGCCGACGGGTCGCCGCGGCAGGGCGACCCGCTCGAACGCCGATTCAGGCGTGCCACCCGCCGGGGTGAAGTCGGTCCACACCTGCAGCGCCAGGTGACGACGACGCAGGCGCGAGATGACCACCGAGGAGAGGTTGCAGCGCAGGACGAATTCGCCCGCCGCCGTCACGCCCAGCTGGGCCGAGCAGGCATACCGAGGTCCCTTCGCCGTCCCGAACGTCGCACTCTGGGAGACGAGGCCTGGGCCGGTGGTCCAGAGATGGGTGACGAGGACACCGGCTCGGCGCCCGGCATGCCCGACGTAGAGGCGCCGAGCCGGGGGCGACGATCCGGCGACGGCCGGGGCCGAGGGAGCTCGAGGCTGCGCTTCGGATTCTTCGGGCCCGAGGAAGCCGGCGAGTTCGACGGGCCGGTCGGCGATGTATTCGCGCACTTCGCCGACGGCGTTTTCGATCGCGTCCATGTCGTGCTCATGCCTGTCGTTCGACTGTTCCAGCAGCTCCCACGGTTCGAGCCGTTCCGCCAGGCCGGCGGCGAACGGGTCGAGATCGAGACCGGCGGCGACTTTTCCTACTGCGCGCAGTGCTTTCCGGTAGAGGCCCTCGCATTCGGGGTCGGCCTCGCAATCGTCGAAGAGCAGACCGGCGTCGCCTTCGAAGTCCGGCTTTTTCGACGGCTCCCAGGTGTTGTCGGTGCCCCAGGGCAGCATCTGGAACCTGCCCGCGGAGTCGCTGTAGAGGTAGTAGTTGTTGGGCCTGCCCACGGCCCCTTCGCCGGAGTAGCCGTCCCAGTGCCCGACGAATTTCTCGACCGCCCACATGCGGGTCATCTCTTCCAGGTCGATCCGGGACGACGCCTGACTGGCCCAACCGGGGCCGATCGACGTGTTGGCGCTTTCGACCAGCGCTTCGAGGTCGGAGCGGTCGGCTTCGTCGCCCTCGTCGACTTCGAATTCACCCTCCCGACCAGGTTCGACGTCGACTCCGCTTTCGCCCTCGTAGAGGTGCTGCGGCGCGGCGAAGGGGCCGAACCAGCGTTCGAGGTTGATCTTGTCGAGGTTCTCGAGGTTGAGGTAGAGACCGAATTCTTCGCCGTCGAGCCGCAGCCAGGCGAAGCCGGTGCGCGGCGCCGCGACGCCGGCGGCGCGGAACATCCGGTAGGCGAGCGTCTCGTGCAGGAAGGAGTCGTCCTCGACCATGTTGTTCAGCGTC
>DASZQM010000160.1:0-2800 GCA_035549645.1 Solirubrobacterales bacterium
CACGCTCTCGGCCGAGAAGCGGGTGCGGCTGGTCGAGCTGGCCGCCGAGCACGGCTTCTGGATCTTCGAGGACGACCCCTACCGCGAGCTGCCCTTCGAGGGCGAGGCGCTGGAGACGATGCTCTCGATCGACAAGGCGGACCGCGTCGTCCACGCCTCCTCCTTCTCGAAGACGGTCAGCCCCGGCGTGCGCGTCGGTTACCTCGCCGGACCCGCGGGGGAGATCGCCAAGCTCGCCAAGAAGGCCAACGAGACCTACATCTCGCCCAACATGCTGGCCGAGTCGATCGTGCTCGAGCTCTGTCGCTCGGGCGGGCTCGACAAGAACATCGAGTTCGTCAAGGGCGCGCTGCGCGATCGCCGCGATGCCCTGGTCGGGGCGCTGCGCGAGCAGATCCCCGAGGCCGAGTTCGTCGTCCCCGGCGGCGGTTACTTCCTCTGGCTCGACCTCGCCGAGGGCACCGACACCAGCGCCCTGCTCGCCGAGGCCAAGGGCGAGGGCGTCGCCTTCGTCTCCGGCCCCGACTTCATGATCGAGGGCGGCACCAACAGCCTGCGCCTCTCCTTCGCCAGCGTGCCTCCCGAGCGCATTCCCGAGGGCGTCGGCCGCATCGCCCGCGCGCTCGAGCGCATCCGCGCCGGCTCACCCGCCTGACGCTGTCGTCGCCGAATTAACCGCGCGGCGCTGATCCGCCCCGTGCCCCTGCTCGTAGGTGGGGTCAATGACCCTGCAAGCGAGGAGGAAGCATGGCTGTTGAGAGCAAACCGAGCGCGCTGTCGCGCGTCGCGAGCGACCCGGTATCGCGCCGCAAGCTGCTCGCCGTGACCGGCGGCTCGACCGCCTTGGCGGCCTTCCTCGCCGCCTGCGGCAGTGACAGCAACTCGACCACGTCGACGATGACTACGGGCGGCGGTGGCGCGACCGGCACCGAGAAATTCGGCAAGGGAGACGTCGGCATCCTCAATTACGCCCTCACCCTCGAGTACCTCGAGACGGCCTTCTACGAAGACGTCGTCAAGAGCGGGCTCTTCAAGGGCGCCGAGCTGGAGACGATCCGCAAGTTCGGCAGCGAGGAGGCCGAACACGTGCAGGCGCTGACCGGCTTCGTCAAGCAGATGGGTGGCAAGCCCGCGCCCAAGCCGAAGACCGAATTCCCGCTGAAGAGCGCCAAGTCGGTGCTCGAACTGGCGGCGACGGTGGAGAACCTCGGCGCCGCCGCCTACCTCGGCCAGGCGCCCAACATCAAGGGGGCCTCGACCCTCGCCGCCGCGCTCTCGATCCACAGCGTCGAGGGTCGCCACGCGGCCGCGCTCAACACCCTGCTGGGCAAGTCGATCGTGCCCGACGGCGCCTTCGCCAAACCCGCCGGCGCGGAAGAAGTCCTCAAGTCGGTCGAACCGTTCATCGTCGGCTGAGGCCGGCGCCAGAGAAAAGGAGAACCAGATGAGTGACCAGATCCTGGCCCAGCCCGAGCTCGCCGCGATCCAGATCGACGAGGACAGCGAAGACCTCTCGCGCAGCGACGTGATCCTCAAGGGCGCGCTCGCCGCCGGTGCGATCTACGGCGCCGTCGCGGTCGGCCCCTTCGTCGGCCGCGCCCTGGCGATGGCCGAAAGCGGCGACGTCGGCATCCTCAACTTCGCCCTCACGCTCGAGTACCTCGAGTCGGCCTTCTACAAGGAAGCGAAGAGCCGGGCGGGTGCGCACGGCAACCTACTCAGCCTGATCGAGCTGATCGGCCGCGACGAGGAAGAACACGTCGGGGCCCTGACCGAAACGATCAAGAAGCTCGGCGGCAAGCCGGTGGCCGAACCGAAGTTCGACTTTCCGTACAGCGGCACGAAGGGCTTCCTCAAATTGGCGCAGACCTTCGAGGACACCGGGGTCAGCGCTTACAACGGCGCCGCGCCGCAGATCAAGGCGAAGGAAGTGCTGGAAGCGGCCGGCTCGATCGTCCAGGTCGAGGCGCGGCACGCGGCGGCGATCGCGCTGCAGAACGGGGCCGAACCGGCCCCGGTCGCCTTCGACCCGGCTCTGCCCGAAGCTAAGGTGCTGAAGGCGGTGGAACCGTTCATCAAATGAGCAAAGCCGAGCGCCTCGCCGACGAGGAGCTGATGCCGCTGATAGGCAAGAAGGACCCCGACGCCTTCGAGGTCTTCTTCGACCGGCATGGCGGCGTCGCCTACTCGCTCGCCTACCGGATCGTGGGCGAGCGGGGGGCGGCTGAAGACGTGACCCAGGAGGCCTTCATCTCGATCTGGCGCAGCGGGGCGCGCTACGACGCGGCCCGCGGCAGCGTTCGCACCTGGATGCTGGGCATCGTCCGCAACCGCGCGATCGACGCCCTGCGCAGCAAGGCCAGCGGGGCGCCGAAGCTCAACTTCGACGACGACTCGATCCTCGAGCACAAGCCGGCGCCGGAGCGGACCGAGTCCGAGGCGCTGCGCCGGGAGACGGCGCAGGAAATGCGCGGGGCGCTCGACGAGCTGCCGGGCGAGCAGTCGAAGGTGATCGAGCTGGCCTACTTCGGCGGCTTCAGCCACTCGGAGATCGCCGGCATGCTGGGAGTGCCGCTGGGCACGGTGAAGGGGAGGATGAGACTTGGCTTGGAGAAGATCCGCGGCGAGCTGGCGGAGGGACTGACATGAACGAGACTGGGCACGAGCATCGGCGCGACGACCTCGCCGCCTACCTTCTGGGCGCGCTGGAGCCCGGCGAGGCGGCTGAGATGGAGCGCCACCTGGCCGGCTGCGAGGAGTGCCAGACCGAGCTCGAGTGGCTGCGCCCGGCGGTGCAGCT
>DASZQM010000161.1:0-1997 GCA_035549645.1 Solirubrobacterales bacterium
CAGCGCGTCGAGGCGATGGGTGCCGGTGACCAGCTGGTGGTTGTGGCGCGGCGACTCGCCGTGCGAGCGCAGCAGCGTCACCTTCGCCGCCAGCTCGCCGTTGTTGGTGACGAGCGCGCCGCCATCGCCCCAGCCGCCGAGGTTCTTGGTCGGATAGAAGCTGAAGCAGCCGGCGTCGGCGAGCGAGCCGACGCGCTTGCCCTTGTAGCGGGCCCCGTGCGCCTGGCAGGCATCCTCGATCACGGCGATCCCGCGCGGGCGGCAGAGGTCGAGGATCGGGTCGATGTCGACGGTGCGGCCGAAGAGGTGGACGGGGATGACGCAACGCGTGCGCTCGGTCAGCGCCGCCTCGACGATCCCGGCCGTGATCGTGGCGCTCTCCGGGTCGATGTCGACCAGGACCGGCGTCGCGCCGACGGTGCTGACCGCCTCGGCGGTGGCGATGAAGGTGTAGGTCGGCACGATCACCTCGTCGCCAGGCCCGATGCCGAGCCCACGCAGGGCGAGCTCCAGGGCCATGGTGCCCGAGGAGACGCCGATCGCCGCGTCGGCTTCGCAGTAGGCGGCGAAGTTGTTCTCGAAGTCCTCGACCTCGGGGCCGAGCGTGAAGGCGGCGTCGTGGGCGACCCGGGCCACCACCTCGAGCAGCTCGCGCATCAGCTCGGGATGGGCGGCGTCGAGTTTGATGAAGGGGACGCGGCGGCCCTCTGTGGCTGCCAGCGAGAGTGCCGGACTGGACTGGGTTGCGGTGCTCACGTCGTCGCCCCTTTCATGGCGTGGGTGGCAAAGGCCGTTTCCGCGCCGCTGTTCAGCGCGCCGGCCGTCTGTTCGAGCTCGAGGAAGAGGGCGGCGGCCTCCTTGCGGGAACGCACGCCGAACTTCGCGAAGGCTGAGGAAAGGTGGCTCTTGATCGTGCTCTCCGAGAGGAAGAGCTGATCGGCGATCTGCGCATTGGTGAAGCCGCGCGAGACGAAGGAGAGCACCTGGCGCTCGCGGTGGGAGAAGGCGGGGCGCTCGACGCTGGCGCGCAGTTTGCGCGGCACCACCGACTGGCCGCTGGCGACCGCCCGTACGGCAACCGCGAGGGTCGACTCCAGCTCGGAGTCGAAGACGACGCCATCGGCACCGGCGTCGAGGGCGCGGCGCACGCCGGTCCCGGTTGCCCGCGGCGAGACCGCGACCAGCGCCGGCTCGCGCAGCTCGCGCCGCAGCCGGCGCAGGGTTGCCATCTCGCGCGGCTGGTCGACGTCGCAGACCAGGACGACGATCGTCTCCTGCTCGAGCTCGAGCTTGAGCAGGAGCTCGGGGTCGTCCAGCTCACTCAGACTGGAGGTCAGTTCGTGCTCGGAGAGCGCGTAGGAGATGCGGCGCCGCATCGCGGCGGAATCGGCGCAGACGATGATCGTCAGCTCCGCATCGCGGGGCCGGGCGCCGTTCGAGGGCTCGCTGAGGACAGCCATGCAAAGGCAACGGCCCGGGCGGCCGAAATTTTGCATCGGGGTAGGAAACAGGCGGCGTCGGCTCAGCGCCAGCGCTCGAGCAGGTCCTCGTCGGGCACCTCGCGCACCTGGCGGGCGGGAACGCCCATGACGACGGCGCGGGGAGCGACGTCGGCGGTCACCACCGCCCCGGCGGCGACGAAGGACTCCTCGCCGATCTCGATCGCCGGACAGACGACGACTCCGGCGCCGACCCGGCAGGCACGGCGCAGCAGCGGGCCTTCGAGCTGCATCGAGTCGGGGTGGCGGTCCATGGTGTTGTCGTTGGCGAGGGTGACGCCGGGCCCGATGAAGGCGTCTTCCTCGACCACCGTGCCGGCCGAGAGGTAGCAGCGGGCCTGCACGCTGGCCCGCGCCCCGACGACGACCTCGGGGTCGACCGAGCTGAGACTGCCGATCGTCGCGCCGGGGCCGATCTGGGCGCCGTCGCGGATCTGGGCGTGGTCGCCGACGCGGGCGCCGTCGCCGATGCGCACGCCGCTGTGGATCACGACGTTG
>DASZQM010000162.1:0-20226 GCA_035549645.1 Solirubrobacterales bacterium
TCACCGCCGACCACGGCAACTGCGACCACATGCTCGAGCCCGACGGCTCGCCCAACACCGCCCACTCGCTCAATCCGGTGCCGCTGATCGTCACCGCCGAGGGAGTGACGCTGCGCGACAGCGGCATCCTCGCCGACGTGGCCCCCACGGCCCTGGAGCTGCTGGGCATTCCGCAACCCGCGCCGATGACCGGTAGCTCACTGATTGCGTGAGAGGCATTCTGATGCCTTTTAGACCCCATAGGGTCATCAACCGATCAGGAGCTGGATGAGAGTTGAGCCGGACAGGCTGAGGTTCGAGGTCGGGGCGCGGGATGGGGGGGCGCGGACCGGGGTGCTGCACACGGGGCACGGGCTGGTCCGCACGCCGGCGTTCATTCCGCTCGCGACGAAGGGGACGGTGCGGGGGCTCGAATCGCGCGAGGTAGCCGCGCTCGGCTACGAGATGGTGCTCGGCAACACCTACCACCTCTTCGTCTCGCCGGGCCCGGAGCGGATCGCCAACGCCGGTGGCCTGCACGGCTTCATGGGCTGGGAGCGGGCGCTGATCACCGACTCGGGGGGCTTCCAGGTCTTCTCGCTCGCCCATGGCGGGGTCGCCAACGAGATCAAGGGCAGCGGCCGCCAGGGCGGGGACCACGGCTCGGTGGTCTCGATCGACGAGGAGGGGGTCCGCTTTCGCTCCTACCGCGACGGCACCGAGCTCTTCATCTCGCCCGAGGTCTCGATGCAGGTCCAGGCCGCTCTCGGCTCCGACATCGCCCTCGTCTTCGACGAGTGCACGCCCTTCCACGCCGATCGCGACTACACCGCCCGCTCGACCGAGCGCACCCACCGCTGGCTCGACCGCTGCCTCGAGTGGCACGAGCGCGAGGGGCCGGCGCGGCAGGCCGTCTTCGGCATCGTCCAAGGCGGCGTCTACGAGGACCTGCGCCGCGAATCGGCCGAGTACATCTCGGCGGCGGGCGTCGATGGCCTGGCGATCGGCGGCACGCTCGGGCGCGACAAGGCGGAGATGCGCGAGGTGCTCGGCATGACCGCGCCGCTGCTGCCGGAGGAGGCGCCCAAGCACCTGCTCGGCATCGGCGAGGTCGACGACCTGCTCGCCGGCATCGCCCTCGGCCTCGACATCTTCGACTGCGCCGTGCCCACTCGCCTCGCCCGCCACGGCGTCGCCCTCGTCCCCGACCCCGAGAACCGCTTCCGCCTCGACCTGCGCAAGTCGGGCTTCGAGGGCAACCGCGACCCGATCGCCGCCGGCTGCCCCTGCCCCGCCTGCACCAGTCATGACCGCGACTACGTCAGCTACCTCTCCCGCGCCGAGGAGCTGACCGCGGTCCGCCTGCTCTGCCTGCACAACCTCACGTACCTGTATGAGCTGATGCAGGGCGCCCGCGCCGCGATCGAGGCCGGGGCCTTCGGGGGCTACGCCGCCGCCGTGCTGGGCGGCGCCGCGCCCTGGGCTATTCCGAGTTCTTCTTGACCAGGTCCTTGAATTCTTCGACGACCTTGTCGACGGTGTTGCCGGCGACTTCGGTCGCCTTGACTCCGGTCGCCTTGTCGGTCGTGTAGATGACCGCTGCCGCCACGGCCGCGGCGATCAGCACGAGCGCGACCAGGGCCATCACGAACCTGACGAAGCGGGAGAAGCCGCTGCGCTTTCTGGCGGCGCGGACCGGCTGCTGCGGCACGGGGATCGGGGCCGGCTCACGGGGGACGGCGCGCGGGGCGGGGCGCCGGGTCGGCGAGGGCTGGGCCGGTCGGTACTCGGTCTGGGCGGTGCGGTCGAGGCGGCGGGTGGCGGTCTCGCCGGCGCCGAGCACGTTGGTCGCGGCGGTTCCCTCCTCGCCTTCGGGCAGCGTCACGTCCTCGCCTTCCAGGCCCAGGGCGAGGCCGCCGGCGAGCTCGCTGGCGCTGGCATAGCGGCGGTTCGGGTCGCCCTCCAGAGCGCGCAGCACGGCGGCGCCGAAGGCAGCCGGCACCGCGTCGTTGTAGGTGCTGGGCGGCAGCGGCTTCTCGTTTTGCTGGCGCACCGCCAGCTCGGCCAGGGTCGAGCCCTCATACGGCAGGCGGCCGGTGAGAAACTGGTAGAGGACGACGCCGAGCGCGTAGACGTCGGTCGCCGGTGTCGCCTCCTCGCCGCGGACCTGCTCGGGCGAGAGGTAGGCTGCGGTGCCGACCACCGAGCCGACCTGGGTGATCCGCGTCTGTTCGACCGCGCGGGCGATGCCGAAGTCGGTCAGCTTGACCGTCATCTCACCACCGCCGACCGGACCGCCGACGATCATCAGGTTGCCCGGCTTGACGTCGCGGTGGATGATCCCGCGGCGGTGCGCGTAGTCGAGCCCGGCGCAGGCCTGGGCGCCGACCTCGGCCGTCGTCTCGGCGTCGAGCGGGCCCTGTTTCTGCAGGATCTGCGCTCCCGAGCGGCCCTGCACGTACTCCATGACGATGTAGTGGCGGCCCTCGTCGATGCCGGTGTCGTAGACCTGGACGATGTTGGGGTGGATCAGCTTCGCCACCGCCAGCGCCTCGCGGCGGAAGCGGGCGACGAAACGCTCGTCGTCGGAGAGGTGCTCGGCGAGGATCTTGACCGCGACCGTGCGCTCGAGGATCAGGTCGGTCGCCTGGTGGACGCTGGACATGCCGCCGGAGCCGAGGCGCTCGCCGATCTCATAGCGGCCGGAGAGGATCCCGCTGGCCATCAGCCCTCGCCTCCCGCTTCGGGCCCGGCGGGAGCGCTGGGGCCGACGCCGCCCGATGCCCCCGGGCCGCCTTCGTCGGGTGTCGTCGCGGGCGGTGCTTCTTTTTCGGGGGGTTCAGCCGTGGGCGGTTCTTTTTCGGCCTTTTCGGCTTCTTTCGCCGCCTTCTCTGCTTCCTTTTCGCGGTCCCGTTCTTCCTTTTCGCGTTCCTTTTCTTCCTTCTTTTCCTGGCCCGGCGGGATCCGCTCGGTTTCTTCGGTCGAGACCGATTCTTCGTCGGTGGAGACTTCTTCGGTCGTTTCTTCTTCGCAGCTGGCGACGACTTCGCCGAGCCGCGCGGCACCGCGACGCAGGGCTTCGACGAGCTTGGGATCGACGCCTTGCAGCGATTCCACCTGCGTCGTCACTTCGCCCACCGCGTCCTCGGCGCCCACGCATTCGCCTTCTTCGGCGTACTGCTGGACGCGATCGAGGTTTTCGGTGATTTCCTGCGCGGTGTTGCCGGGGAGCAGTTTCGCGTCTTCGCCGCCACCGCAGGAGACGAGCACCACCGCGGTGAGGGCACCGAGGGCGAGGGCGAGCGTGGAGAGGGCCAGATGGCGCACCGTAGCGAGTCTAGACAACGGCTTGTGGTCGGAATTTACCCTGCATTTGAACGTCATTGGCCGGTGTAGAGGCGTTCGGCCAAGCGGCTCGGCAGGCCGGCCTGCGCGATCGGCGCCGCGGCGCGCTCGATGTCGTAGGCGACACGGTGGTAGCGCGCCGTGCTCTCCTCGGTGTCGAGCTCCAGCCAGGCGGCACGCGGATCGCCGTCGCGCGGCTGGCCGACGCTGCCGGGATTGAGCAGCCATTCGCCGTCGCGCAGGTCGAGCAGGGCGCCGTCGCTCGCCTGGGCGCCGCGGGTCTCTTCCCGGCGCCCGGCCGGGCGGTTGAAGAAGAGGGCGACGTGGGAGTGGCCGATCAGGCTGACCGGCCGCGGGCTGGCGTCCATCCCGGCGTCGGCCTGCTCGCCGGAGAGCACGTACTCCCAGATCGGGTCGCGGGGGGAGGCGTGGAAGAGGGCGGTCTTCTCGCGCTCGCCCTCCGGCTCGAGCTCGCGCAGGAAGGCGAGCGTCTCCTCCTCGACGTTGGCCTGGGTCCACTCGACCGCGGCCGCTGCCGCCTCCGAGAAGGAGGCGACGTCGAGTGCGCCGAGGACGGCGAGGTCGTGGTTGCCGACCAGGCAGATCGCGCAGCGGTCGCGCACCAGCCGGGTGCAGGCGTCGGGCTCGACGCCGTAGCCGAGCACGTCGCCGAGGCACCAGCGCTCCTCGACCCCCGCCGCGTCGGTTGCCTCCAGGACGGCTTCCAGGGCCGGCAGGTTGGCGTGAATGTCGCTGATAACCGCGATCCGCAAGCCGCTCAGCCTAAAGGGCCACCCGCAGTTACCGGGATCGAGCGCCCGCTTGGGCGGCACTCCGCATACGATCCCCAACCGATGGTCGCCGATCCGATCGCCGCCCTGCGCTCCGCCGTGGACGATGCCGCTCGCGCCCTGCGCGAGGGTGAGTCGAGCGGCCCGGAGCCGAGCCTCGAGCGCCCGCCGAAGCCCGAGCTCGGCGACTACAGCTCCAACGCAGCGATGCTGCTGGCGGCTCCGCTGGGCGAAAGCCCGCGCGACGTCGCCGGGCGCCTCGCCGAGCAGCTCGGCGGCGGACTGGGCGAGGAAACGGTCGAGCGGGTCGAGGTAGCCGGTCCCGGCTTCGTCAACCTCTACCTCGGCGATCGCTGGTACCGCGAGGCGATGGCTGGGCTTGCGGCTGCCGGCGAAGGGCTCGCCGTTGCCCCCGCCGTGCCGGCCGAACGGATCCTGGTCGAGTTCGTCTCCGCCAACCCGACCGGGCCCCTGCACGTCGGTGGCGGTCGCCATGCCGCCTACGGCGACTCGCTGGTCCGCCTGCTCGAGGCGGTCGGCCACGAGGTCGAGCGCGAGTTCTACGTCAACGACGCGGGCGGGCAGATCGAGCGCTTCGCCGCCTCGATCGCGGCCCGGATGAAGGGCGAAGAGCCGCCCGAGGACGGATACGGCGGCGAGTACGTGATCGAGCTGGGCGAGCAGATTGCGGGAGAGGGAATCGACCCGGCTGACCTCGAGGCGATCGGCAGCCGTGGCGTCGAGCTGATCCTCGAGCAGGTGAAGGGAACCCTCGAGCGCTTCGGTGTCCGCTTCGACAACTGGTTCTCCGAGCGCGACCTCTACAGCCGCGGCGAGGTCGAGCAGGCTCTGGCCCAGCTCGACGAGCAGGGCCACACCTATCGTCACGAGGAAGCGCTCTGGCTGCGCACGACCACCTTCGGTGACGACAAGGACCGGGTGCTGATCCGCGCCAACGGCGAACCGACCTACCTCGCCGCTGACGTCGCCTACCACTGGGACAAGCTAGAGCGCGGCTTCGAGCGCCTGATCAACATCTTCGGCGCCGACCACCATGGCTACGTCGCCCGCCTGCGCGGCGCGATCGAGGCGCTCGGCGCCGACCCGGAGCGCTTCGAGGCGCTGATCATGCGCCTCGTCCACATCGTCGAGAGCGGCGAGCGGGCGCAGATGTCGAAGCGCAGCGGCGACTTCGTCGGCCTCGACGAGCTGCTCGACGACATCGGCGTCGACGCGACCCGCTGGTTCATGCTCTGGCGCAGCCACGACACCGAAGTCGACCTCGACCTCGAGCTGGCCCGCAGCCAGTCCAACGACAACCCCGTCTACTACGTCCAGTACGCCCACGCCCGCATCGCCAGCATCCTGCGCAAAGCCGGCCTGGGGGAGGAGGAGGTGGCGGCCGGGGCCGGCACCGCGACCCCCGGCACCGCGCTGGAGCCGGCCGAGCGCGAGCTCGTCAAGCGCCTGCTCGAATTCCCCGACGAGGTGCGCGAGGCCGCCGCGCGCCGCGCCCCGCATCGCATCTGCACCTACGCCACCGCCGTCGCCGCCGACTTCCACGCCTTCTACCGCGACTGCCAGGTCGTCGGTGCCGAGGGAGAGGGCGTCGAGCGCTCCCGGCTGGCGCTCGCCCTGCTGACCAAGCGGACGATCGCCGCCGCACTCGGCCTGCTCGGCATCTCGGCCCCGGAGCGGATGTGATGCTCGGTGGCCGCAACAAGCAGCCGGTGCTGGCGGAAGTGCCGCGACGCGAGTCGGCCTCGAGGCGTCCGGGCGCACTCGGCCGCGCCGAGCTCGGCGTCTTCACCGAGCTCGCCGGCAAGCTGTCCGGCAAGGGGTCGGTCTTCCTCACCGGCCCGGAGCGGGCGATCTCGGCGCTTGGCCTCGCCGCGGCGGCGACCGCCGAGGGCCGCCGCGTCGCCCTGCTCGAGTGTGACCTGGCCGAACCGGTGCTGGCCTCGACTCTGCACCTCGAGCAGGCCCCCGGCCTGCACGAGTACCTGCGCGACGAAGCCGACGCCAACGAGATCCTGCAGCCGCTGGTGCTCGCCGGGCCGGCCTCCGGCCGCGCCACCGAGCCGCTCACCTGCATCGTCGCCGGCGAGCCCGAGCCGCAACCGGTCGCCCTGCTCGACTCCGAGCGCTGCGACCACGCGGTCGAGCGCCTGCGCCGCGCCTACGACCTGCTCGTCATCGCCGGTCCCTCGCTGGAGGAAGACGCCGACGCCCTGCGGGCGCTGGGCGAACACGTCGCGGTGACGCTGGTCTGCGGCGAGCGCGGCCAGATCCCGAAGCGGCTGCCGATCCCGGCCACCGGCACGGTCCTCTTCGGCTAGAGGTCGTAGCGGGAGAGATCGGCCTCGAGCCGCTCGGCGTCCTCGCCGCGCGGCGGCTGGGCCGGACCCTCGTCGGTCGACCCGCCGCCGGACTCGCTGTTGCGTCGCCAGCGCACGACGCTGTAGGCGAGGGCGATAGCGGCGAGCGCGATCGCCAGGATCGGCACCAGGTAGGCGCTGAGGTCGAACCCCGTGGCTTCCGGCGTGGCGAGGACCTCCTTGCCGTACTGGGCAACCAGGGCGTCCTTGACCTCGCCCTTGCTCTTGCCTTCGGCGATGAGCTTGGCGACGAAGACCTTCTCGCGCTGTGCCTGTGGCGAGTCGGCGAGTTCGAGCAGCGTGCCGCAGATCGGGCACATGACTTCGCCTTCGATCTCGTTGACGGTGGGCTTCGGCTGGGGGGCAGCTGACCCGCTCGCCGCAGGCAGCAGGCAGAGCGCGAGGGTGAGGCCGAGGAGCACCCGCTTCATCGCTTGCCCTCGATCAGCGGCTCGAATCGTTCGGCCAGGATCTGGTCGTCGAGCACACCGCGCCAGATCACCGCCAGCCGGCCCTTGGGGTCGACGAGGAAGTTCTCCGGCACCCCGGTCGAGCCGAAGGCCTTGCTGCGTTCGTTGCCGACCGAGCGCAGCTGCGGATAGCCGGTCGGGTGCTCGCGCAGGAAGGCAAGCGCGTCGTCTTCGTTGTCCTGCACGTTGATCCCGAGCACGGTCGTGTCGCGGTCGCGGTTGTGCCGGTAGAAGCTCGCCAGGATCGGTGCCTCTTCGCGGCAGGGTTCGCACCAGGAAGCCCAGAGGTTGACCAGCACCCATTCCCCCCGGTAGTCGGCGATCGAGCCCTTGCCCGGTCCCGGCAGCGTCGGCAGCGTCTTGTCCGGCACCGGGTCGCCGACCGCGATCTGCGTCGCCCCCTTGTTGAGCAGGCCGAAGGCGAGCAGGCCGATCACGGCCAGCACGGCGAGGACGGCGAGGAAGGAGCGGGTGCCCACGAAGGCCGAACTCTAGTTCGAGCGCGCCCCCGGCACCCCGTCACAGCCTAGAATCAGACCGGCGCGGACGTAGCTCAGTTGGTAGAGCGCGAGCTTCCCAAGCTCGAGGTCGCGAGTTCGAACCTCGTCGTCCGCTCTTGATCCCGGCGCCGCCCCCACCACCCGAGGCCCTGCCCGCAAACGTGGCGGCCATCGTCGCGCGGGTCCCGGATCGCAAGGGCAAAGAGGACGGCGTGATCACGGTCAAGGAGTTCGACCATGCCCTCGACCAAGTGGCCGCGGCGGATGGGCGCAAGGTCACTCCTGAGCCCGGCGGCAGGGACTACGAGAAGCTGAAGCACAAGGCGATCGGGGAACTGCTCGAATTCTCTTGGATCAGGGGCCAGGCAGGCGAAATGGGAATCGGCCTCAGGCCTCCTCAGGTCTCCCGTGAGCTCGCCACCCTGAAGAAGCAGGCGTTCAAGAACGGCGCTCAGTACCGGCGCTTTCTGAAGGAAGCCCACTTCACGCGCGCCGACGTGCGCGATCGGGTCGAAGTCCAGATGCTCTCCCAACGCATCGAGGAACGGATCGTGCTCGGCATCGATAGCGAAGCCGCCGCGCAGAAGGCCTTCTCCAGGTTCGTGGTGGAATACGAGAAGCGCTGGCGCTCCCGGACCGTCTGCGCCCCGGGCTACGTCACCGAGCTCTGCTCGAACGGTCCGGAGCCCAAAGGCCGCTAGGGCTCGCGAGCACGCCCGCCAGCTCACCTCGCCGCCCCACGTCAAGCTTTTGGAAGACGTGGCGCATGTGGGTCTCGATCGTCTTCTCGGTCACGGTCAGGGACTGGGCGATCTCGCGGTTGGTGCTGCCCGCAGCGGCGAGGCGGGCGACGCGGAGCTCGCTGGGGGTGAGGGAGTCGACGCCGGTGTAGACGGCCCTGCGGGGGCGGGCGCCGGTGGCGGCGAGCTCGGTGCGGGCCTGTTCTTCGAGCGGAATCGCGCCGCAGCGGTGGGCGGTCTCCAGCCCCTTTCGCAGCGGCGCGCGGGCGTCCTTGCGGCGGTTGGCGCGACGCAGTGCCGCGCCCAGCTCGACTAGGGCGCGGGCGTGCTCGAGCCGGGCACGAGTGCCGGCGAGGAGGTCGACCGCCTCGCGCAGCAGCTCGATGCCCTCGGGGCCCCGGCGCAGGGCACCGTCGACGCGGAGCGCAATGCCGATTCCCCGGGTGCCCCCGGCTCGCCGGGCGAGCGCGACCGCCTCGGCGGCAAGGTCACTCGCTCGCTCTTCGTTGCCGAGGGCCGCTTCGCACTGGGCCAGGCCGATGCGCCAGGGGTAGAGCTCCTGGTTGGCCAGTGGCAGCCAGGCAATCCGTTCGGCAGCCGCCAGGTAGTCGTGGCGCGCCTCGGCGTGGCGGCCGGTCGCGCGTCGCAGCTCGCCGCGGGCGCAGAGGAAGATCGCGGCGGGGGAGCCTGTGGGAGGGGGTTGCCTGCCCCAGGGATCGAAGAGCAGGCGCTCGGCGGCGGCGAAGTCGCCGCGGCCGGTGGCGATGCGGATCGCGCCGCCCGCCCAGACCCCGATCGCGCCCGGAAGTGGGACGCCGCCCATGATGTGCATCGCGATGTCCGCGTCGCCGCCGGCCTCGGTCAGGTTGCCGTCGAGCAGCTCGGCGATCGCGCGGATGCCGTGTCCGCCGGCCACCGCCAGTGGCACCCCCCGCTGTCGCGACGCCTCGATCGAGGGCTGGAAGAGCTCTGCGACCAGATCACCCCGGTCGGCGAGGAAGAGGGCGGCGAAGGTCCCCTGGTGCGGCAGGCCCGCGGTGGCATCGGCGACGATCGCCTCGACGCTGGGCGCCGACAGCTTGGCGAGCTCGAGGCCGACTGAGATCTCGCCCATGCCGACGGCGTTCAGCGCCGCCGCCTGTCCCAGCAGGACGCGCTCGGCGAAGCTGCCGCTGCCGAGATCCTCGCCGGGCCCCGGCAGGGCCTCGGTCGGGATCCGCTCCAGCCCCCACACGACCTGCAGCAGCAGTGTTGCTCGCACCAGGATGCCGAGCTCGCTGCTGCGGTCGATGCGTTCGAGCGACTCTTCGAGCAGCCTGGCCGCCTCCTCACCGCCGCCCCTGATCCCGAGCGAGGTGGCGATGTCCTGGGCGAGCTGCGCCCGCGCGACCGGGTCCTCGGTCGCGGCGCGGACCGTGCGCAGGACCTCGATTCCCTCGCGATCGCTCGCGCGCAGCAGGGCGAGCCCGAGCTCACGACTCACCGCAGCCCGATCCGGCTTCGGTGGCGGCTCTTGCAGGGCACGCCGCAGGTAGCGAACCGCTGTCTCAGGTGCCCCCCGCGAAAGCGCCCCATCGGCCGCGGACCGCAGCGCATTGACGGCCCAGTCGTCGCCGCGGCGCTCGGCCAGCAGCAGGTGGGCCGCGACGGTGTCGGCCACGGCGCCGTCGCGCTCGAGCAGGCGCGCCGCGCGACCATGGTCGGCGCTGAGGCGCGGCGCCGGCAGCTCGCTCAGCACGGCCTCGCGCACCAGCGGGTGGACGAAGGCGACCGGCTGGGTGTCGGAGAGCAGGCGCGCGCGGATCAGCAGCTCGGAGGCGGTGGCGACCGAGTCGAGGGCGAGGTCCGCAAGCTCGGCGATCAGTCGGATCTCCGCGTTGGGCTCGAGCACGGCGACCGCGCGGGCGACCGCGGCGGAGTGACCGCCGAGTCGCGCCAGGCGAGTGAGAAGGGAGCGGGAGACGCCAGTCGCGGCGATCTCGGCGAGCCGCTTCGCGTCCTCGTTCTCCTCGATGCCTCCCGGGCCGAGCGATCTGAGCAGCTCGACGAGGAGGAAGGGGTTGCCCGCGGTCGAGTCGCGGCAAACGGCGGCGAGTTCGGCGCTCGGCTGCGTGCCGATTTCGCTCTCGATCAGGACCGCCGCGGCCGCGGCCGAGAGCGGCGGTGGCTCGATCGCCTCGGCGATGCGCTCTTCGCGCAGCTCATCGAGCGGATCTTCGTGGCCACCGGGCTCGCCGCTGCGCACGGTGAGCGCGAGCAGGATCGGGATGCCCTCGAAGCGGCGCCCGGCGTAGGCGAGGGCGTGCAGCGACGCCATGTCGGCCCACTGCGCGTCGTCGACCAGGAGCGCCGTCGGGGTTTCGGCGGCGACGTCGGCGGCCAGCCAGTAGAGGCCGTGCTGGACCGCCAGCGGATTGCCTTCCTGCACGGGATCGGCCAGTTCGAACACCGGCGCGGCCAGGGCGGCGCTGCCGCTCAGCAGCTCCGCTCGGGTGGCCTCATCCGCCAGCAGTGGCTCGAAGAGCTGGCGCATCACGCCGTAGGGGAAGTCGCGCTCGAACTCGCCCCCCCGCGCGCGCAGGACCCGCATGCCACGGTCCGCGGCTAACTGGCCGGTCGCCTCGAGCAGCGCGGTCTTGCCCGCGCCCGCTTCGCCCTCGATCGTCAGCACCCGCCCCGATCCGTCGGCGGTGTCCTCGAGCAGGGCCCCGATCCTTGCCAGCTCGTTCTCCCTCTCCAGCAGTGCGCTCGCCGCGGCCATCTCTCCGCTCGCGATCGTAACCGCGAAAGGAAGCTCAACCAATGAGCGCGGGGCTCTCGACGCCCGGGGTGAGCAGCAGGGTGAGGGCCATCGCGAGCGCCCAGGGGGCGGTGCCGGCAGCGGCTTCGTCGAGCAGCTCGCCGATCTGCTGCTCGAGCCCGGCCGAGACGGCGGAGCCGTCGGTGCCGATCGCAACCCGCGCCAGTTCGACCATGCGGGACGGATCGCCGCCGCCGAGCATCGCCCCACCCGCGGCGGAGAGCAGGCCCGCCAGTCGCTGCTCGGTGAGGGAGGGGGTAAGCCCCGGCGGTCCCGGAGCGGGCCCGACGTTCGCTGCGGGCCGTCCGGCGAGCAGGTTCTCGAGCTGGCCTCCCGCGACCAGCTCGATCGCCTCGGGCGACAGCCCGGCGAAGCGGGCACAGCGCAGGTTGATCGCGAGGACCGTCTCGAAGTCCATGTAGGGCTCGTCGCTGCCGAAGAGGATGCAGCCGGGCGGGACGAGGGCGAAGAGGGCGATCAGGTCGCTCGGGTTCCACCACGAGGTGTCGAAGAAGAGGTTCGGGTGCTCGGGCACGACTCGCCAGAGCCAGGCGAGATCGGAGACCGCGGCATGGGCGAGGATCAGCGGGCCGTGCGGGTGGCGAGCCGCCAGGTCAGTGATCGTGGCGCCGAATGAGCCGACCCCGGCGCCGGCGTGGATCAGGACCGGGGCGCCCGCCTCGGCGGCAACGGAGACGATCGCCTCGACGCCGGGGTGGTCGAGCCGGAAGTCCTCAGCCCTCGGGTGGAGCTTGAATCCCCTCGCGCCGGCGGCGAGGGCCGCCTCGGCGCCGGCCGCGGTGGTCAGCCGCGGGTCGAGGCGAGCGAACGGCACCAGGCGCTCCGGGTTGCTGTGGCACTCCTCGATCACCCGGGCGTTCTCCGACTCGAAGCCGTCCTCGACGCAGAAGGGGAAGATGACCGAGCGGCCGTCCAGAGGTTCAAGCGCCGCGAGGTGCTCCTCGCAGGTGCGCGAGCTGCCGTCCACGTCCCGGCCGGTGTGGGAGTGCGCGTCGAAGATGGGCACTCTGGCCACCGACGCCAGCTCCGACTCGACCAAGGCGCGATGGCTCATCTGCCCGGCCCGACACCACGAGGCCGCCCGTCGTTGCGGGCTCGTGCGGCGTCGCCCGCCAGTTCGCGCCTGACGAGTTCGTCGAAGCCAGGCGGGCAGAGCAACGCCATCTGGGAGGCGACCGACAGCGCCCCCGCCAACTCCATCCCGGCGCTACCCGGGTTCTTTCGCTTTGGGGTCCTGCGGTGAATTCTCATGCGAGCGATGTTCGCCCGCACCGGCCCCGCTTCGCATCAGGGGGCCCCCCTGAACTTTTCTCCTAGGCGGTGGTCCTGGCGTGCTTGCGGGCGCTCCCGTTATGCGCACCGTTGCCGTTTCCCGAAGCGCCGTTCTGTGCCGCCTCGCGGTAGAAGTGCTCGGTGGCGCCGCGCACGGGCCGTTCGCCGGCAAGCTCGACCAGGCCGGTGCGGCGCAGCTCGGTGACGTGGTAGTTGACGTTGCTGAGCGGGGTGCGCAGCTCGTAGCTGAGGTCGCTGGGGGAGAGGGTGCGGCCTCCGTCCATGCCCAGTACTTCCAGGATTGAGATCCGCAGGGGATGGGTATTGGCGCGGGCCAGAAGCTGCCAGTTCATGGGACTCCTCCGTGAGTTTGGTGCAAGGGGTTTGTACTTACTTATGGGGATATAGATACCAAAAAATGCTGGTGTAAATCATCAATTTCGGGTAGAACTAGGCAGATGGCTGACGACGGGAGGAGGCTTCGGATGGGGAAGGGCGTTCGAATTTGGCTTGGGGCTGCGGTTTCAGCGCTTGTAATGCTGGTCGCCGCCTCGCCGGCGGGGGCCGTCGACATCATCGAAACCGAGCTGCCGGAACGTCCCGGCTCGGGCTGGCAGGCCGGCACGTGCAAAATCGACGCCCCCGAATGCAGCGTCGACACTCCCAATCAGTTCTTCAAGCAGGCCGCTGGCCATCCCCCTGTCGGCTTCACCCAGATCATCGTCAAGCACAACGAAGAACTGGGCGGCCTGATCAAGAACCCGGTGGGCCACATCAAGACCGTGCTGGTCGACCTTCCCGTCGGGATGAGCGTGAACCCCCAGGCGACTCCCCAGTGCGAACTCGAAGGCGAAAAATTCCCCACCAGCGGCTGTCCGGCTACGACCCAGGTCGGCTACAGCAATGTCGAAGCGGTGGCCGGCGTGCCACCGCTCACCTCGCCGCCGGTCGAAGTGCCGAACATCGCGGTCTACAACCTCAAGCCGAGAGAGGGCGAACCGGCTCGGTTCGGCTTCACGCTGCCGCTCGGCCTGGGTGAAGTCTTCCTCAACTCCGGTGTCAAATGGGACGGGGACTACCACGAGTTCTTCACGATCCACGTGCCGGAAGTCCCCGGGCTCGACGTGAAAATCCTCCGCAATCGCCTGGTCTTCAACGGGACGATCGGCATCGCAACCGCGGGCGGGGCCTTCCTGACCACGCCGAGCACCTGCTTCGACCCCAACCAGCCCGCTTTCGAAAAGACCTACAACACGCTTCTCCACGCCGATTCGCAGGAGGAAGAAGCACCGGAAAACGAATACGACGTGGCGAAACCGACCCCACCGCCACCTGCCTTCCTCGCCGGCTCCCAGTTCGTCGAATCGCCGCTGCCGAGAGAAGAAAAAGGCGCCGGCCCGAGAGTGATGCCGGAAGGCTGCGACAAAATCCCCTTCGAACCGGAAACCTCGCAGTCGCCAGGCACCAACCAGACCGACTCGCCGATGGGCGGAACGGTCGAGGTCAAAGTGCCGTTCAATCCCGGGGCGCCGATCTACCAGTCGAACGTGAGGACCGCTGACGTCACCTTGCCGCAGGGTCTGGGCGTCAACCCCTCGGCGGCGAGCGGCCTGCAGGCCTGCACCGACGCCCAGTTCGGCAGGGGCACGCGCAACCCGGTTGCCTGTCCGGCGGGCTCGAAGATCGGCAGCGTGGAAATCGATACGCCCCCGCTGCCCAACGGGACCTTGAAAGGCGACGTCTACCTGGCGACGCAGCAGAGCCGGGACCCCGAATCGGGCGACGAGTACCGCATCTTCATCGACGCCGAGTCGGCCGCGCGCGGCCTCTCGATCCGCCTCCTCGGCAACGTCAAGGCCAACGCCCAGACCGGGCAGCTGACCGCGCAGGTGAAGGAAGCGCCGCAGCTGCCGTTCAGCTCGGTGCGGGTCAGCCTCGATGGCGCCAAAGGCCCGCTGACCAGCCCGCCAACCTGTGGGCCCAACGCGACCAGCCACACGATGCAGGCCTGGTCGGGCACGCCTGATCAGGGGCCGGCCGACAAAGGCTTCACGCTCACCTCCGCCCCCGGCGGCGCCCCCTGCGCGAAAACGCTCGGCGAGCGTCCCTTCACGCCCAGCTTCGGGACGCACACGAGCAACCCCAAGGGGGGCGCCTTCACCCAGTTCGCAATGAACATCGGCCGCAATGACGGCAACCAGGAGCTGAAGGGGGTCGAAGTGACCCTGCCGCCCGGGTTGACGGCGAAGCTGGCCGGCGTTCGCTACTGCCCCGCGTCGGCGCTCGCCGCGGCCGCGGCGAACAGCGGCGCCGCCGAGGCGGCCAACTCGAGCTGCCCGAGCCAGAGCCTGGTCGGCAGCGCCGCGGTCAGCGCCGGCAGCGGCTCGCATCCCTTCCAGACGACGGGCAAGGCATTCCTCGCGGGGCCGTATCACGGGGCCCCTCTCTCCCTGGCAGTTGTCACCCCCGCCACGGCCGGGCCGTTTGATCTCGGCACGGTCGTGGTGAGGGTGGCGCTGTTCGTCGACCCGGAAACGGCGCAGGTGAAACCGGTCTCCGACCCGATCCCGCACGTCTTCGGCGGCGCCGTGCTCGACGTGCGCTCGATCGCGGTCAAGCTCGACCGGCCGAAGTTCTCGATCAACCCGACCAACTGCTCGCAGTTCGCCACCAGCGGGGTGTTGCGCGGCGGCGGCTCGAACCCACTCGACCCGGCCGCGTTCAGCTCCTACTCCGTCTCCTCGCCCTTCCAGGTCGAGGACTGCGACAAGCTCGACTTCAAGCCGAAGCTGAAGATGCGGCTCTTCGGCGGCCACCGCCGGGCCAAGAGCCCGAAGCTGCGGGCGATCCTCACCGCCCGCGAAGGCGACGCCAACATCGGTCGCGCCTCGGTGAAGCTGCCGAAGTCCCTGGCGCTCGAACAGTCGAGCCTCGCCAACGTCTGCACGCGGGTCCAGTTCGCCGCCCACCAGTGTCCGAAGGACTCGATCTACGGCAACGCCGTGGCCGAAACACCGCTGCTCGACGGGCCGCTGAAAGGCCCGATCTACCTGCGCTCGTCGAACCACGAACTGCCCGACTTCGTCGCCGACCTCGACGGCCAGGTGCCGATCGTGCTCGACGGTCGCATCGACAGCGTCAAAGGACGCCTGCGCACCACCTTCGACACGGTGCCCGACGTTCCGGTCTCGCGCTTCGTCGTCAATGTGCGCGGCGGCAAACGCGGCCTGCTGGTCAGCACCCGCAACATCTGCGGCCACAAGTACAAGGCGATCGCCCGCTTCAAGGGCCAGAACGGCAAGAAGTCGAATCAGCGGCCGGTGCTGAAGACGAACTGCAAGAAGCACCGCAAGCGCAAGAGTGGCTCTAGGACGGCTGCGAGGTAGGGCGGATCAAGATCTCGTTCACGTCGACGCCGGGGCGCTGTTCGAGAGCAAAGAGCACCGCTTTCGCGATGTCGTCGTCTTGGAGGGCGCGGTCGCCGGGGCGGTTGTCGAAGAAGGGGGTGTCGACCATGCCGGGCTCGATCAGGGTCACCTTGATCGCGTGGTTGTCGTGCATTTGGCGCAGCTCGGCGCGCAGCGACTCGCCGATCGCGGTCGCCGCCCACTTGGTCGCCGAGTAGAGCGAGCCGGGCAGGGCGCGGCGGCCGGCGACCGAGCTGGTGACGAGGAAGTGGCCGTCGCCACGCTCGAGCAGGTGGGGGAGGGTGGCGCGGATCGTCAGCGCCACGCCGTAGACGTTGGTCAGGACCATCGAGCGCCAGTGCTCGGGCGACTCCTCGAGGAAGCCGCGGGTGGCGCCGAAGCCGGCGTTGGCGAAGACGGCGTCGATGCGGCCAAAGCCCTCCAGCGCCGCCGCAGCCATCGCCTCGACCTGGTCCCACTCGGTCACGTCGCATTGAACCGCGAGGGCTCGCTCGGGCCCGCCGAGCTCGGCGACCAGCTCCTCCAGCGGCTCGACCCGCCGCGCCGCAAGCACCAACCGATAGCGATCCGCGGTCGCCCGCGCGGTCGCGGCGCCGATCCCGCTCGAGGCGCCGGTGATCAGGAGGACGGGGTCGGCCATGGCCCCGATTCTCTCAGTTGCGATAATTCGGCGCCGTGGATCCCCAGCGCAAGCGGAAGATCCGGCTCGTGGTCGCCCTCGGGGTCGCCGTGCTACTCGCGGTGGCGCTGATCTACACCTCTTTCAGCGCCTCGACCGAGGCCAAGGAGCCCTCGCAGCTGCTCTCCGTCGCGCCGGGAACGAGCTACGACATGACGGGAAAGGTCGTCAAGGGCTCGGTCCGTCACGACGGCGAAGAGCTGCGCTTCCGCGTCGTCGATCGGGAAGGCGGCGGCCCGCGCCTCCCGGTCACCTACAGCGGCACCGTCCCCGACCCCTTCCGCGGCGGCCGCGAGATCGTGCTCACCGGCCAAATGGAGAACGGCACCTTCGTCGGCGAACGCGACACGCTGGTGACCAAGTGCCCGTCGAAGTTCACCACCTCATCGAATGACAGCTAGCCTCGGCTTCCTCGCCCTGGTTCTGGCTTTCGCGACGATGGTCGGCGCCGTCGTCACGGCGCTGCTCGGACGCAACGGCGACGAGCGCTGGGTGCTGGTCTCGCGCCGCGCCGTCTACGCCGCCTGCGGCCTGCTCACCCTCTGCGTCGTCCTGATCGAGATCGCCTTCGCGACCGACAACTTCTCCTACAAGATCGTCCAGGAACACTCCTCGATCGAGACGCCGAGCTTCTACAAGCTGGCGGCGATGTGGTCGAGCCAGGAAGGCTCGCTGCTGCTCTGGGCCTGGGTGCTCTCGATCGCCTCCTCGCTCGCTCTCTACTCCACCCGCAACAGGCTGCGCGAGATCGTCCCCTACGCGACCGCGGTGATGGCCGGGGTGGCGAGCTTCTTCACCGGCCT
This sequence comes from Solirubrobacterales bacterium, assembly GCA_035549645.1. Classification (GTDB taxonomy): domain Bacteria; phylum Actinomycetota; class Thermoleophilia; order Solirubrobacterales; family 70-9; genus VRUE01. The sequence continues at coordinate 17,207 of DASZQM010000162.1, forward strand.
GATGCTCTTCGCCGGCGGCGTCAACCCCTTCGCCACGCTCGATCCCGCGCCCAGCGACGGCATCGGGCTCAACCCGCTGCTGCAGCACCCGAGCATGATGATCCACCCGCCGATGCTCTACTCGGGGTACGTCGCCTTCACGATCCCCTTCGCCTTCGCCGTCGGCGCTCTGATCACCCGCCGTCTCGACGCCTCCTGGATCCGCGCCACCCGTCGCTTCGCCCTGATCGCCTGGACCTTCCTCGGCTTCGGCCTGCTGCTCGGCGCCCGCTGGTCCTACACCGAGCTCGGCTGGGGCGGCTACTGGGCCTGGGATCCGGTCGAGAACGCGGCGCTGATGCCGTGGCTGATCGGCACCGCCTTCCTGCACTCGATCATGGTTCAGGAGAAGCGCGGCATGCTGAAGGTCTGGAACGCCTGCCTGATCGTCGCCACCTTCACCCTGGCCCTGCTCGGCACCTTCCTCGTCCGCTCCGGCGTGCTGCAGTCGATCCACGCCTTCGGCGACAGCACGGTCGGGCCCTACATCCTCGGCCTGATCGCGGTGGTCCTGGTCGGCTCGACGGTGCTGATCGTCTCCCGCCTCGACGACCTGCGCTCGCCGAAGCGGATCGACTCGCTGGTCTCGCGCGAGGCGGTCTTCATCGTCAACAACCTGCTGCTGGTGGCGCTCTGCGCGACGATCTTCTGGGGCACCTTCTTCCCCCTGATCTCCGAATTCTTCACCGGCACGAAGTCCTCGCTGGCGGCGCCCTGGTTCGACCGCTACACGACGCCGCTGGCGATCCTGCTGGTCCTCTTCACCGGCGTCGGGCCGCTGCTCGCCTGGCGCCGGGTCAGCTGGGAGACGGCGAAGCGGGTCTTCTTCGCGCCGGCGATCGCGGCGGCCGCGGTCGGCGTCGCCCTGGCGCTCTTCACCGACGCGCTGCACAAGCCATGGGCCTTCTTCCTCTTCGTCTTCGCCGCCTTTGCCCTGGTCGGGATCGGGCAGGAGTTCTGGCGCGGGGCGGCGGCGCGGCGCAAGCTGCGGGGCGGCTCGATGGGCGCGGCCCTGGTCGGGATCGTCACTCGCAACCGGCGCCGCTACGGCGGCTACATCGTCCACGTCGGCATCGCCGTGCTGCTGATCGGCATCGCTGCCTCCTCCAGCTTCCAGACCAAGCGCGACGTCGACCTGCGACCGGGGCAGAGCGCCGTCATCGACGGGCGCAAGGTGACCTACGTGCGGCCGACCGCGACGGTCGACAAACTCGCCTTCACCGCGGGGGCCGTGCTCCGGGTGCAGAAGGGAGGCGAAAGCTCCACCGTGCACCCGACCAGGAACTTCTACCGACCGACCGGAGTGCCCGGCGCCGGCGGCATCGCCAACTACTTCGCCGGCGAATCGGACAGCAACATCGGTTTGAAGGCCGGCCTCAGCAACGATTTCTGGGTCGCCAACCAGCCCAATATCGGCGGCCTGCAGCATCACGCGAAGAAGGCCGACGAAGTGTTCGGAAAATGCATCGAAGGCGGGCCTGGGGTGCCGCCACAGTGCCGCACGATCGGTGCCCTGATGCGGGCGTCCCTCGCCAACCCCCGGCTGCGCCCGCAGGCGCTGGAGCGGATCGAAGAGCTGCAACTGAAGACCGCCGAACAGATCGCCGCCGGCTGGGTCGCCGAAGCGGCGCCGACGACCTTCCGCGTGATCGTCAACCCGCTCGTCACCTGGATGTGGATCGGCGGCCTGATCGCTCTCGCCGGCGCCCTGATCGCGATCTGGCCGGCGCGGCGCAGCCGCCGCACGCCGGTCGGCACCGCCGACGCCGAGCTGGAGGCGCTGAAGGAAGCCAAGTACCGCGAGATCAGCGACGCCGAGCTCGACCACGCCGCCGGCAAGCTCTCCGACGAGGACTTCGCCCTGCTCGATGCCGAGCTGCGCAAAGAGGCCGTCGAGATCCTCGACGGGGCCAACGGCAAGGGCAGCAACGGTCACGCCAGCGGCAGCAGCAACGGGCATGCCGACGGGGCGTCCGAGCAGGACGCGCCGGAGAGATCGACCGAGCCGGTCTAGATCTTCAGCAGGACGATCGTGTTCAGCACGAACACGATCGCGAAGAAGACCGTTGCTCTGTCGAGGTTGCGCTCGACCATCGAGCCGCCGCCGAAGGAACTGCCACCGCCGCCGATGCCGAAGGCGCCGGAGAGGCCGGTGTCTTTGCCGGAGTGCAGGAGGATCAGGAAGATCAAGATCCCCGAGATGATCACCTGTAGGACGCCAAGAATCGTGTACACGACGGCTGATGGTAGCGGGGAGAGGGAACAAAGGCTTCGTAACGCTTTTTCGCCCTATATCTCGGAAAAAGCGTTACGGCGAGGAGCGGGGGCTGGACAGGTAGCTATGAGTTGTTGCGCAGATTTACAAAGTTGGCTATCTTGTCAATCAAGAGGACGAACTTTGGGAATTTGACAAGGAGGATGGGATGGAGGCAGCGGCTCACAGCCACCACGATCACGGGCCGGAGATAGAGCTCAACCCGGCGACCTGGCGCGACGCCAAGCGCTACGCCTGGCTGCTCGGCCTGATCGTTCCCTTCGCTCCCTTCATCGCCTGGGCCAGCGTCGAAGTGACCGGCTTCGAGCTCTTCTGGTTCTTCGGCCCGCTGCTCGTCTTCGGCGTCTTCCCGCTGCTCGACATCGCGATCGGGGTCGACCCGACCAACCCGCCGGACAGCGTGCTCAAGTGGCTCGAGCAGGATCGCTATTACCGCTGGTGCACCTACGTCTTCATCCCGGTCCAGTACGCGGGCCTCGTCTTCGCCTGTTACCTCTGGTCCAGCGGCGACCTCTCGATCGCCGAGAGCATCGGCCTGGCGCTGACGATGGGCGTCGTCGGCGGCATCGCGATCAACACCGCCCACGAGCTCGGCCACAAGCGCGACAGCATGGAGAAGTGGCTGAGCCGCGTCGCCCTCGCCCAGACCGGCTACGGCCACTTCTTCATCGAGCACAACCGCGGCCACCACGTCCGCGTCGCCACC
>DASZQM010000163.1:0-10030 GCA_035549645.1 Solirubrobacterales bacterium
GGCTCTGGCTTGTCGACCCGGTGCAGCGTGAACGCGGGCACGCAACGCAGCGTCACCGAAGCGATCGCCCCGAGCGCGCCGATGCCGACCCGGGCCGCGCGCAGCAGGTCGGGGTCGCCCTCGGCGGTCAGCTCGCGCACCGAGCCGTCGGCCAGGACCAGCTCCATCGCGACGACCTGGGAGGAGATGTTGCGCAGCTTCGCGCCGGTGCCGTGGGTGCCGGTCGAGATCGCGCCGGCAATGGTCTGGCGGTCGATGTCGCCGAGGTTCTCCATTCCCAGCCCGAGCTCGTGCAGGCGCTGGTTGAGGTCCGAGAGGACCATGCCGCCGCCGACCTTGACCAGCCCGGAGGAGCGATCGGCGTCGAGGACCCCGCTGAGCAGGCAGGCGTCGATCATCGTGCCCTCGGTCATCGCCGTCTCGGTGAAGGAGTGGCCGCTGGCCGCGACACTGATCTTGCGCCCCGCTTGAGCCGCCGCGGCGACGACCGCGGCCAGCTCCTCGCGGTCGGAGGGCCGCCGCCGCTCCGCCGGGTGGCAGACCTGATCCCCCGCCCAGTTGCGCCAGGCACCTGCCCCCTCTTGCTGCGCCGCTCGTGCCGACATGCTCTCGGGGAGCCTAGTCCGGTCAGCCCTCGACCGGGCGCACCGACGGCGCCGGGGCCAGGGCGTGCGACGCGTAGGCGACCGTGCCCAGAAGCAGGGCGATGATCACCACGCTGGGCGCGGCGTTGCCGGCGACGCTGGCGGCGCTGCCCCCGGCGAGGCCGCCGATGACCTGTCCCGTCGCCCAGGCCATGTTGGAGAGGCCGGCCGCGTAACCCTGATGGAGGCTGCTCGATTCGGCCACCTCGGAGAGCATCGTCAGCGCCGGCGTGAAGCAGATGCCGCCGCCGAGCGAGGTGAGGATCAGGCCTGCCATCACCACGCCCATCGCCTGGCCGATCGCGATCGCGGCCATCGCGACGGCGCAGATGGCAAGCCCAAGCATGAAGGGCGCCCGCCTGCCGATCCGATCCGAGTAGCCGCCCACCAGCGGCGCCAGCACCGCCTCCAGGGCAGCGCCAGCGATGAAGCCGCCGGCGATCAGCGCGTGGCCGCCGCCGAGATCGGCTATCTGCAGCGGCACCAGCACCTCGACCGCACCGAACATCACCGAGGGGATGGCGACGAAAGCGGTGGCCAGCAGGATCGGGCGGCTGACGATCGTTTCGGCGACGTCGTGCAGCCCCTGACGCTCCGGCACTTTGACCTCCGGCAGGCGCGCAGCGAAGCTGGCGAGTCCGATCGCGATCACGAGCACGCCGCTGAACACCGGCTCGGTGCCGACCGTCGCCGCCAGCGCCCCCAGCGCCGGGCCGACCAGCGCGCCGACGACGGCAGTGCCCAGAGCGGTGCCGATGATCGATCCACGCCGCTCCGGCGGGTAGGCGCTGACCAGCCAGGTCAAGGCACCCGACCAGATCAGCGCCCCGGCCCCGCCCTGGGTGAAGCGGGCGGCATCGAGGAGGTAGAAATGATGGGCGAAGCCGAAGACGACCGAGGCGACGCCGAGCAGGAGCAGCCCGTAGATCACCGTCTTGCGCGGCCCGAAACGAGCAGCCAGCAAGCCGGCCGGCAAGGAGAAGATCAAGGTCCCAGCGGCATAGGAAGCCGAGAGAACACCGGCCTGCGCCTTGCTCAACCCCAGTTCGGCGACGTAGTCCGGAAGCAGCGGCGCGATGGCCGAGAAGAAGACGACGTCGAAGAAGACCATCGTCGAGGCAAGTATGAGCAATCGACGCATTGCAGACAATACAATCATCTAAAGCGATCGCAGTCGTGGGCCATCGCGTCTAGCATCGGCCCCACGCCTACTCCCCGGAGGGGTGGCAGAGCGGTTGAATGCACCGGTCTTGAAAACCGGCAGACATCGAAAGGTGTCTCGAGGGTTCGAATCCCTCCCCCTCCGCTTATAGCGTCAGATTTGGCTTGCTAGGGCCGCTAGGCGATGCCGACGGCGAGCAGTACGACGTTCGAGAGGCTCAGTGGGCCGGGCCCGCCATATTGGTCCGCTGCGGCTTGGGCGATGGCGTCCCAGGCCTCCTCTTGGGCGTCGCCTGCGTTCTGCTCGATCATCGCCCGGATCGGGGCGGAGATTGCTCTGACGTAAGCGACGAAGTGGGCGGGGGAGTCGAACTCGAAGGTGACCTCGCTCTGCTCGACGGCGACCTGGGAGAAACCACCTCCCTCGAGCAATCCGCCGATCGCGGCGGGGGTGGGCCGGGAAAGGGGGCCGGGTGTTCCGGGTGGGGGCGGGGATACGTTCAGCCGCTCCATCGTCGTCCTCATCGGGATCGAGAGGAAGGGGACCTGCTCGGGCTCGCCCCACGAGGCGATCGCCATCCGTGCGCCTGGCGCGAGGAAGCCGCGTATACGCCCTGCGGCGGACTCCGCGTCGGGCTCGAAGATGATTCCCCAGCGCGAGACGGCCGCATCGAAGCTCCCGTGCGGGAAGTCGAGGCCGGCGGCGTCCGACTGCATGAACTCGACGTTCTCCAGCCCGGCCGCCTTTGCGCGCTCGCGCGCGAAGGCGAGCATCTCGGCAGAGATGTCCGTGGCGACGACGCGGCCCTGCGGCCCCGCCTTGCGCGCGGCGGTGATCGCCGGCTCGCCATAGCCGGCAGCAACGTCCAAGACGCGGCTTCCCGCCTGCACGCCGGCGAGCTCGACCAGCCGTTCGCTGACGTGCCTGTCAGCGCGATCGTTGAAGGCGCTCCACTCCATCCATCCGACCGCGGCGGAGTCCCAGTTCCTGTGCTGCGCTCGGCGGAAGTCGCCAGGATCGATCCCGCCGGATTTCATCATCCGAGCACGCGGGCGATGCTGAAGCCGTCGTAGCCCTTGCCGCCCACGGTCTGGACCGTCGTCGCTTCGACCCGTGGCTCGGCTGCGAGCTGCTCGTGGAAGCGGCGCTGAGCGGAGATCGCCGGGTCCTCGTCGCCGAGGTCAACGAGGCGGCCGTCGCGAATGACGTTGTCGGCGATGATCAGGGCGCCGGGTCGTGCGTGGTCCAGTGACCAGGCGAAGTAGCCGGGCGTATTCACCTTGTCGGCGTCGATGAAGACCAGGTCGAAGGGGCCGGCCCCCTCACTCGCAAGCTGTGGCAGCTGCTCCAAGGCGGGTCCGACGCGGACTTCGACCACAGCGGCCAAGCCCGCGCGCTCGATCGTCCCGGCCGCCACCTCAGCGTATTCCGGATTGGCCTCGAGCGAGATCAGGCGACCATCGCCGGGCAGGGCGCGCCCCAGCCAAATCGTGCTGTAACCGCCGAGCGTGCCGAACTCGAGGATCGTCCGCGCGCCGACCGTCTTCGCCAGCAGGTGCAGCAGCTTCCCCTGCGGTGGCGAGACCTGGATCGAGGGGAGGCCGGCTTCCCCGGCGGCGCGCAGCGCTTCATCGAGGGCCTCGTCATGCGGAGACAGCAGCTCGGTCACGTATTCGTCCACCGCGCTCCAAGTCTCCTGCGTCATGGGAGGAGGTCTATCAAGACGCCGAGCATGGGCAGGAAACGGCTTGCGCCAGCAGAACGTGGCGAGGATGGAGACTGCTTCGCGGCGAGAGCGCAGGCGTGAGCGGTGGATGGACCGGGCGGAGCGGGTCAGCGACGCATTCGGTCTCGTCCTGGCTCTCGTCCTCATCACCTACGTGCTCGCGTCGCTGCTCGAGAACCGCGGCTGGAGCTCGGTGGTGCTGACCCTGGCGACGAGCGCCACCTCGGTCGTCGCCCTGACCAGCTCGCACGCGAAAGCAAGGCTGGTCCGGGTCGCCATCGGCCTCTCGGCCCTGACCGTCGCGCTGGCCGCGATCGGCGCCGCGTCCGGCGACCGAACCTGGCTCAACCTCGCCTCGGTGATCCAGGTCTCGCTGCTCGCCGTCGCAACGACCGCGGTGCTGCGCCGCGTCGTGATGGCGCCCGAAGTCGGCTCGCGCACGATCCTCGGCGCGCTCAGCGTCTACGCGGTGCTCGGCATCCTCTTCACCTTCGTCTACGGCGTCGTCGACCGGGTCCAAGGCGGCGCCTTCTTCCAGGGAGTTCCGCACCCGCAAAGCTCGGACTTCCTCTTCTTCAGCTACACGACTCTCACCACGACGGGCTACGGCGACCTCGTGCCAGGCGGTCAGCCCGGGCAGCTGATCGCGGGCTTCGAGATGATGGCCGGGCAGATCTTCCTGGTGACGCTGGTCGCCGGCCTGGTCAGCCTCTGGCGGCCGGGCGAAGGAATGCGGCGCAGGCGGGAACGGCGCACCGAACAAGCGGGCGACGCTTCGAACTAGGCGCGCCGCAGAGCTACTCGGAGAGCTCGACGCGTTCGATCGTCTGCGGCTCGAGCGGCCGATCCGAGGCGTCTGTTTCCGCCGACTCGATCGCGTCGACCGCATCCATCCCGTCGACCACCTGGCCGAAGACGGTGTGCTTGCCGTCGAGCCATGGGGCCGAAGCGGTGGTGACGATGAAGAACTGCGAGCCGTTGGTGTTGGGACCTGCGTTGGCCATCGCCAGCGCGCCCCGCACGACCTTGTGATCGTTGAACTCGTCCTCGAACGTGTAGCCAGGCCCACCGGTGCCAGTGCCCTCGGGGCAGCCTCCCTGGATCATGAAATCCGGGATCACCCGGTGGAAGACCAGGGTGTCGTAGAAGCCATCGGCGGAGAGCTTGCGAAAGTTCTCGACCGTCTTCGGCGCGTCGTCGTCGTGCAGCTCGAGCACGATTGCCCCTGCGCTGGTGTGAAGGGTGGCCTTCGACATCGATCCGAACCCTACCCGGTTACGCGAACGACGAGCGGCCGCGAAGCGCCCGGAGCGTAAGGCCAACGCTCCTCGGGCAGGGCCACCGCGCGGATCCTGATCCGCGCCGAGCCGCTGATGTAGCGGAACCGGTAGCGAGCATGGAAGCGTCCGGCGTGGTCGCTGCGCACGACGATCACCGGGCGCCAGCGCTTCGCCGCAGACTCGTAGTACTGGATCGCGATCAGCTTGCCCCTTCTTGGCAACGGCGCGCCGGCACTGCGCACCCGGCCGCTGAAACTCACGCTCGCGCCGGTCTGCACCTGCGCGGGAGACGCACTGAGCGCGACGCCGCTGCGAACGCGCAGCTTCAGCGGACTCCGCTCCGCTCGATCGAGCCCGTCGTCGCCCGGGAAGGAGACTGAGATGCGGCGCGAGGTGCCGGCCGGCAGGCGCAGCTCGAAGCCACCGTGGGGGCCGGTCTCGAGCTGCTCTGCCCGCGCCCTGCCGAGAGCGCCGCGCGAGGGACGTGAAACGACGCGCAGCGGCCGCCCGCCGAGACCGGCGCCATCGGCGTCGAGGAGTCGCCCGCTGAGTAGAGCGACGGCGCCAAACGGAACGGTCAGCTCGGTCCCACTGCGTCGCTGCCAGCGCAGGCGAGCGAAGACCCGGGCCTTGCCGCGCACCGCCTCCGCGCGACGCAGCCCCAGCACGGGTTCGCCCGCCAGCTTGCGCACGCTCATCTCGGTCCCGTCGGCTCGCCGGGTGGTGGTAGCCGTGTTCCCCGCCGCATCGACTGCGTCGGCGCGAAAGACGTAGGTGCCCGGAGCGAGATCGCTGGGCAGGCGGGCGACGAGCTCGCCGGCGTCGGCGGCCTCGCCTCGCTGGAACTTCGCCGGCAGCTCGGTCCACTGCTGACCGTCGAGACGGCGGTAGTGAATCTCGCAGCCGGCCGGCCCCGAATGAGCGTCGGTGATCTGCGCCGTGACCTGAGCCGGCAGTGCGTCCCCGGCGGCGGTCGGCTCGAAGGCGACGCCTGGCGGCACGTCGTCGAACCGCAGCGGCAGCGATGCCGCCGAGGACGCACTCTCGTTGCCCGCCTCGTCCCGCAGCCAGACGCTGAGGGTGTAGGCGCCTGCCCGCGGGACGAAGAGGTTCTGCAGGCTGCTCAGGCCACGACCCGCGACGAACTTGGCGCCGCTGTCGTACCCACCTGGACCAGTTATGCGCCACGAGGCGCCGGCGATCGGGCTCGCCGGGCCCTGGTCGGGGTTGACCCAGGCCGGGTCGAAATCGTTGCTGCGGCGCCAGCCATCGCCTCCTGGAAGAGTGAGGTCGCGTGGATGGGCGGGTGGGTTGTTGTCGATCAGGATCGTGCGCGCGGGCAGGCACTGGACGTTGCTCGCGAAGTCGGTCGTGCAGTTGGAGACGCTATGCGCGCCATCGCTGAAGCCGAGGGTTGAGATGGGGTAGTAACCGACTCGGTCGATCGGGCAGGGGCGCATCGTCGTCGCCCGCAGCTCGCCCGAGACCGAAACGGTGTTGCAGGGGTGATTGTGCGTGTAGACGGAATGCCCGTCGATCAGAGCTTCGGTGGTCTTCACTCCAGCGCCACCGTCGTGGACCGCGTACTCGAGCTTGCGCTCGCCGCGCAGCCAGCCGCCTGCGAGCATCTCGCCGCCGATCGACGAGCTCGGCGGGAAGTCGTCCTCGATCGTGATTGTCAGCGCCCTGATCGCAGACCAAGAACCGGGATTGAGACCGCACCACTTGCTCTCGGCCCGAGCGCAGAGCAACCGGTCCTCGAGCCCGGGCATCGGCGTCGAGAAGCCGACGACGAAGTCGTGCGGCGTGACGTCGGTGCTCGCGGCGGTGGCGAAGACGTCGAACCCGCCACTCAGGTTGTCGACCCCGAGGCGCTGCTCGAGGCCGTCGTGCAGGGTGTGCCACCAGGTACCGCTGACTCGCGTGATCCCGGTTCCTTCCGGAGCGCCCCACCGCCAGCGGGCGTATCGCGTACCGGAGACCGTTTCCTGTCCGTCGCGAGTGAAGCTCTTCAGATGGGCTCCGTCGAAGGGGTCAGCACCGGGGGGCGTTGCACAGTAGGCGTCCGAGCGGAACTTGGCGCCACCGGTGCTGTCGGCCCAGTCCGCGTCGGCACCGACGTGCCAGCCGCACTGGGCAACCGAGTACTTGCCCGCCGTCGCCTCCTTGGCGGCCAGCAGCAACAGTGCCAGCGCCAGCGCGACCCCCATCGCAACGATCCGGCCGAGGCCGCCTCGGGTGCCCGACATCTCTTCTCCTTCGCTCGGGTGCATGTGCCGCGGCCTAAGCCGGCCCGCTGCCGATCTCTCCCCCCTCGCCACGCACCACCCCGCGACTGCCGCCCGCGCGCCTTTGCGAGAATGGCCCCAATGTCACTTCCAACGCAGGACCAGATAACCGAGAAGCTCCGCGCCGTGATCGACCCAGAGTTGCGCCGCTCCATCGTCGAGCTGGGCATGGTGCGCTCGATCGACGTGCTCGAGGGGGGCCGGGTCGAGGTCGTCGTCTCGCTGACGACCGCCGGCTGCCCGATCCGCTCGCACTTCGAACAGGCGGTCGCCGCCAAAGTCAGCGAGCTCGACGGCGTGACCGAGGTCGCGGTCGGCTTCGACGTCCTCACCGACGAGGAGAAATCCACCCTCCAGCAAACGCTCGGCCGCGGCAAGCTGCCCGCCGGCGCCCTCGCCCAGGTCAAGAACGTGATCTGCGTCGCCTCCGGCAAGGGCGGCGTCGGCAAGTCGACGATGACCGCCAACCTGGCCGCCGCGCTGACCGCCGAAGGGCACGCGGCGGGGGCGCTCGACTGCGACGTCTACGGCTACTCGATCCCGCGCATGCTCGGGGTCAACAACAAGCCGGAAGTCAACGGCGAGCGCAAGATCCTGCCGCTCGAATCGGCCGATGGCGTCAAGGTGATGTCGATCGGCTTCTTCGTCGAGGAGAACTCGGCCGTCGTCTGGCGCGGCCCGATGCTCCACAAGGCGATCCAGCAGTTCCTCGAGGACGTCGCCTGGGGCGAGCTCGAGTACCTGCTGCTCGACCTGCCGCCGGGTACGGGCGACGTCTCGATGACCCTGGCCCAGCTGCTGCCGCAGGCGAAGTTCGTGATCGTGACCACGCCGCAGCCAGCCGCCCAGAGCGTTGCCAAACGGGCGGCGGACATGGCGGGCAAGTTCGACCTCGAGCTGCTCGGGGCGATCGAGAACATGTCCGGCTTCACGACGCCGGACGGCGAGCGCTTCACGATCTTCGGCGAGGGTGGCGGCCAGTCGCTCGCCGACGAGCTGGACATCCCCCTTCTCGGCAAGGTTCCGCTCTCGGAGTCCCTGCGCGAGCACGCCGACGACGGCTCCCCCCTGGTCACGGCCGAACCCGACTCTCCAGCCGCCCAGGCGATCCGCCAGGCCGCGAGGGGAATCGTCGCCTCCACGCCGCAGGAGCTGCCGGTCCTGCAGGCGACGCCTGCTCCGGCAGAAGCGCCACCGGTCAGCGGCACGCCGCTCCCCGTCGTCCAATAGGGCTGTATGGGCCGGCCCCGCCTCGCGGAGCCGGCCCGAGCTCCTAGTTGTGCTTGAACACGTGCACGCTCGGCATCACCGCACTGACGGCGCTGATCGTCATCCAGGCTCACCTCCTTCCCCTCTCCTGCCCGTCTGACCGGGAATTCGAGGGCTATACTAAAAAGAACTTAAGTATTGAGTTATCGCTGAGTGCGAGCGCCACCGATCAGGGAAACTTGCTTATCCTCCGGCCCGTTTAAGCAATCGAAATAGCTCTCGACTGGAGGATCAGCCTTGACGACGACCGCGAAGGGGCAGAGGAGAAGCATCGAGGAGGCGGTGGCCTTCGCCGTCGGGCATCGGATCAGGATCGATGCGCTCTCGATCCTCAACGAAGGCACGGCCAGCCCCAACGAAATCGCCAAGACGATCGGCGAGGGCGTCAGCAAGGTCGGCCACCACGTCAAGGAACTATTCGACTCCGGCTGCATCGAATTCGTCGGCACGGAGCAGCGCCGGGGCGCGACCGAGCACTTCTACCGCGCGATTGCCAGGCCATTCATCAGCGACGAGGAAGCGCGTGAGCTGCCGGAGGAGACCAAACGCGAGTTCGCCGCCCTGATCCTGCAGGCGATCATGGCCGAGGGGCTCGCCTCGTTGCGGGCCGGCAAGATGGACGCCGACGAGGACATCTGGATGAGCTGGCGTTCGGTCAACCTCGACCGCCAGGGGCGGCGCGAAGTGGCAGACGAGCAAGCCGCCTCCTACGCGCGGATCGAGGCGATCGAGGCGAAATGCGCCGCTCGCCTGGTCGCATCGGAAGAGACGGGGACCTCAACCGTGGTTGCCGCGATGGGTTTCGAGCGCAGCCGCGCCGGGCGCCCGCCCGGAGAGAGGTTGGACAGCTAGGAGGGCGGCCAAAGAATGCGCCGCCCCCCCAGTCCATCGAGCAAGCATCGAGTACCAACTAGGCGCCTCATGCTGACGACCTAACTGGGATTACCCGACGCACCTCGATGTTAAAGCTAAAAAACGGTCCACTGCGCCGAGAATGGACGTGAGAGACAACGCCCAGTCGCGACGTGCTGCGGAGCGGCCGAAAAGAGGCCGGATCTTCCGGCTTTAAGCAGCCTTGCTCTTGTAGTAGTTGGCGTTGATCTCGGCGTACTTCGCCCACTCGGCCGGGAGCTGGTCCTCGGCGAAGCAAGCGTCAACCGGGCATGCCTCGACGCAGGCATCGCAGTCGATGCACTCGTCCGGGTCGATGTAGAGCATCTCGACCGAGTCGTAGTCGGGCTCGTCGGGCGTGGGGTGAATGCAGTCGACCGGACATACCTCGACGCACGAGTTGTCCTTCTGGCCGATGCACGGCTCGGCGATGACGTAGGTCATTCGATGCTTTCTCCTGGGTCGTCGTTTGGGTGCCGCCGGAGGCTCAGGGCCCCCGCCAAAGCGCGGATGCTCATTTTACGGATTGCGCGGCGGAGGACGCCCTCCCACTAGCATCGGGCGAAATGCTGCTGCTGACAGGGGCAACAGGAAGCGTGGGGTCGCGGCTGCTGCCGCTGCTGCTCGAGCAGGGGGAAGACGTGCGCTGCCTCGTGCGCGAGCCGCGGCGACTGGGGCCCCGCCGGGTCGACGTGCAGATCGCGCTCGGCGACCTCGGCGAGATGTCCGACCCCTACCTCGTGCGCCAGGCGCTGCGTGGGGTCGACACC
>DASZQM010000164.1:0-28083 GCA_035549645.1 Solirubrobacterales bacterium
AGGGCTGGATCTGGTCCAGCCTGCAGGCGGGCAGCCCCTGCGAGCTGAAGTGGCCGTTGCGGTTGATCGCGATCGAGATCCGCCGCAGCTGCGGCGGATCGTCGTTGCCGCTGGCGCTGATGCTCGCGTCGACGACGATCCCCACCGGCGCGGTGCCGTGGCGGGGCAGGACGTGAGGGGTGAGCTTGCCGTCGAAGCCGACGCGGACGCCACGCTGCTGTTTGACCACGGACGCCGCAGCGCCGCCGCCCGCGGTCGCGGCGGTCGCCGTGCCGCCCGCCCGCTCGGCTGCGGCGCTGCGGGGCGGGGCTTCGGCTTCCAGGCCTTCCGGCGCCGCGGGAGCGGGCGCTTCGACGTAGGGGCCGTACTTGACGACGTTCGCGTCTTCGCTGTTGCCGGTGGTGACGAGCAATTCGCCCGTTTTGGGGTCGACGGCCAGCCCGGATGGTTCGCCGAAGACCGGGCCTTCCGTTTTATTTCCCTGGCTGCCGACCGTGCGCGCCTCGAGCCGCCCGAGGTAGGTGCCGTCGGAGGCAAACTCGTACACCGCCGCCTGCGGTGAATCTAAGCGCGGTTTGAGGTTGTCGACGACCAGCACGTTGCCCTTCCCGGCGGTTTCGCTGTTGTCAACCGCCAGCGCGGCGTTGAACAGCGAGTGGAAGTGCGCCTCGCCGGTGCCTTCCGGCCCCGCGATCGAGCCGAGCAGTTTGGACGCCTGGTCGAAGACCTTGACGCTCTCGTCGGCGGCGTCGGCAACGTAGACGTCGCCCGTTTCGAAGTCCACCGCGACGCCGAAGGCTTCACCGAGGCTGCCGAGGCCGATTTTCAGCGCCGGCGCCTCGCCGGGCACCACCGGAGCGTCGTACACCGCGACGTAGGTTCGGTCGTCGACGTAGAGGTCGCCGTCCGGGCCGACCGCGATGCCGGTCGACGGGCCGGAGTCGACTTCTTCTTCGCCGGGCATCCGCAGCACCCGCTGGTGGAATTCGCTGGCGTAGAGAGTGCCGGCTTCGTCGACGGCCAGGCCGCAGACGGCGTTCTTCTTTTCGATCGGGTTGACGATCGGCGAGGGGTCGCCGCCCGCCAGCGTCTGGCTGCTCTGGAAGAGGCCGAGAAGCGAGAACCTGTCGATCGCGCGGTGGTAGTAGTCGGAGACGTAGAACGATTCCGTCGGGGCGATCGCGATCCCGCAGGCCCCTTCGATTTGCCCGTCGCTGAGCGAGCTCAGCTCGGAGTTGGGGATCCACTGTTCCTGCTGTTCGGGGGAGTTCAGGGGCTGTTTGATCGGTTCCCTTGCCGCCAGGGCAGCGTCGCTGGTCGCGAGCAGGCCGGCCAGTACGCAGGCCACGATGGCCGTGAGGAATCGTCCTCTCATCTCTTCCCTCGCTTCTTCTTCTTCGCCTTGCAGGTCGCCCCCACCTGCGGATGCAGGCGCCAGCCGCGGTTGGAGTGGCCGATGAACCTGGCGATCGCCGTCTGCCGCTTGCGGCAGAGGTTTTCGGCGTTGACCAGGAGCCCCCGCTTGCCGCCCTTCATCGTCAGGACGAACTTGCTCACCGGCGCATCGGGAATCACCGGGAAGCTGCCGCGGATGCCGCCCTTGAAGGAGTCGATGCGCCCGGCGACGTCGACCTCCACCCCGTGCCCGCGCAGGGCGAAGACGAGATCGGGCAGCGTGTGGGAGGAGGCCCGCAGGTAGGCGGGTCCTTCCATCGGCGCTTCCAGCAGGGGGGTGTAGGCGCGCACGTGGCCGTAGACGGAGCCGGCCGGGCAGTCGTGGGCGGCGAAGCGCGCTTTGGTGCAGATCGTCTTGATGTTGCCCTGTTCGAGGAAGATCGAGGGCGGCAGCGTCACCTGGGAGGAGCCGATGTTGGCCTCGCCGGGGCGCGGGCGCACGACGACTCGCAGCGAGTCGCGCTTGCCGCGCTTGGGAGACCCCTTCATCCGCAGGCTGATTCGCGGTTTGAAGCCGAGCGAGCGGCAGTCGAAGGCCTGGAAGGGAGCGGTCGCGGTGGCGAGGGTGTCGTCGGAGATGTCGCCGAAGCGCTGCCCGGCCCCGTTCATCGCCGAGGAAACGGTGAATTTCTCGCAGCTGGTCGGGTTGAGCGTGAAGCCGGGGCGGTCGATGTAGGCACGGACGTCGCGCAGGTGGATCGGGACGCCGTCGATGATGTGGGGGATCGGGTCGGTGCCGGTGGCGTCGATCGAGGCCTGAGCGGTGGTGGGGTCGATGCGCACCGCCGAGCGCACGATGACGACACCGAGGTCGAAGGGGCCGACCAGGGCGGAGTCGATCGCCACCACCGAGAAGGCCGAGCCGCGGTAGGGACCGGCGAGGTAGAGGTTGCCGGGCGCGTAGGCGAGCACCGAGCCGACCCCGTAGCCGGAGTAGGTGTGGCCGATCAGGCTCGCCGCCGGACAGGAGGGATGATCGCGCTCGGCCACCCCGGAGCTCTGGCGCGCTTCCTCGATCGCCGAGTCCGGGCAGTAGGGGATGCCGGCGATCTTGGCCAGCAGGCCGGGCGGGAACTGGGCCGAGTAGGAGACGATCTCCTGTTCGGTCGCTTCGCGCGTCAGGTGCAGGTAGAAGGGGGAATAGGCGCTGGCGCGCGAGTTGAGCGATCCGGCCACCGCCTTGGGGGCGAAGGGAGCCAGGCCCGAGGGACACGGCCCCCCGCCGGCTCCGGCCGAGATCGTCGCCGGCAGCGAGAAGTGTGCAGTGAGGCTGGAGTTGCGCCAAGGCGTCAGGTCGGCTTCGGTCTGCAGCGCCCCGCAGGCCGGCGGCGTTGCAAGGGGGCTGCGCTGGCCTTCGCGGAAGCGGATGCTGAGGTCGGAGTAGGGCAGCTGCGGCAGCTTGTCGAAGATCGCGACGATGCTGCCGGTGGCGGGGTCGGGCTTCAGCTCACCGGCGACCTTGACCAGGATGCCGCGCGGGATCGACTTGGCGACGAGGTAGATCGCGAGCAGGCTGCCGAAGGGGTTGTCATGGGGGGCGGCGAGGTAGATCGCCCCCTGGATCGGGCCGGCGACGATCGGGCTCTTGACGCTGAAGTCGCCGATCTTCGACTCGCTCGGGCAACCGGCCCCGAAGGGCGAGCTCGCCGTCTCCCCCACTTCGTACTGGGCTTTGCTGCAGACGCTGAGGCCGGCGCCGACCGAGGGGTTGATGCTCACCCCGTCGGGCAGGGTGACCATCGCCTTGCGCACCGGGGTCGGGGCGCAGCCCGTTGCGAAGAAGGTGCCGTGGATGCAGAGCGGCGCTTCGACGCCGCTGGTGTCGACTTCGATGTCGAAGGCATAGCCCGAGGGCGAGGAGGCGCGGGGATTACTCAGCACCGCGGTCGCGTGCGGTTTGAATTCGAGTTTTTCGCAGCCGGTCAACGGGGCCTGGCTCGAGGTCTGCGGGGGAAGGTCCGCTTGCTGCTGCCAGGAACGAGCGACGGCGACGAACGCCAGCGGGCTTTCGCACTGGGTCGGCATGCTCAGGTAGGCCTTGACCTGTTTGGAGTCGACGTCTTTCGGGGGCCCGACCGAGCATTTCCCCCAGCTGTGCGCGGGGTCGACCTCGTTGAGGCATTCGCCGCGCTGTTCGTTGTTGGCCACCGCCCAGGGGACCCCCCAGATCGTCATGGTCAATCCCGCCAGTTGCAGTTTCCGCGGGATGGCCTTCGCTTCGAGCGCCGACCGGTACTCGCCTTCGGCCGGGCGAATCGTCGGCACGAAGACGATCGGCTCTCCGAACGGGTTGGCGCCGAGCTCGGCGGGCTCGCCCCGTTTTGGCACGAGGTTGAAGAGGCCGAAGGTCCGTTCTTCCCCCCCGGCCGGCCGCACCGTGAGAGTGCCCACCTGGGTGTTGTCGCGGCAGCTCTCGCCGGATTTGCTTGCTTCCCACGCCGAGGCTCGCGGCTGGTGGAATTCGGTGCTGTTGCAGTAGTCCTGTCCGGTCGCGGTCGGGTTTTCGAACAGCCCCGGCGGCATTTCGAGGGTGAGGTTGCGCAGGCCGTCTTCTCCCACGCCCCCCGCTCCTTCGAAACCGAGGTCGAGGTTCAGTGCATAGGGATGCGTGCCCGCCTTCGTGCTCAGCTCGCCTTCGCCTTCGAGGACGCTCGCCCTGAAGCCTTCGCCGCTGAATTCAAAGGCCGCGGCCCGGCCAGGGACGAGCAGGATCGCGGCGATCGCCACGAGGAAGACGAGGCGACGGCTCAACGAGCGGGCCTCCGCGAGCCCCCGTGCTTGCCGTGGCGTCCCTTTCTTCCGTGCCGGCGCTTCTTCGGGTGCTTCTTCTTTTCCTTCGGTTCGTAGACGTGGAGCGGCGGGTTGCCGGGGTTGGGGGTGAGGGTGGCGGGAGTGGGATCTTCCGGTTCCGCGGGCAGCGGCTGGCAGCTGTCGCCGACGCAGATCGGTTCTTCTTCCAACCCTTCGATCGCGCCCGCGGCCGCGCTCGAGCCCGCGAGCAAAAGCGCGCATGCGATCGCCACCCCCGCGGCAGTCTCCCTGAACCCAGCCACCCGACCATTTCTACGGTACGGAGACCGATTTATCAAGAAACGCGCTGGTTCGCGTAGCTAGGCGCTGACCGAGTCGAGCGCGCGCTCCGCCGCGGCGACGATGTGCGCGGCGTCGATGCCGGCGGCGGCGAGCAGGTCGGCTGGCGGGCCACTGCCGGGGCGCTCTGTGACCGCGAGGCGAGTGAGGCGTGTGCTCGAGCCGGCTTCCGCCAGCACCCCCGCCACCGTCTCGCCGATGCCGCCCTCGGCCCAGTGGTCCTCGACCGTGATCAGGGCGCCGGTCTCGTTCGCCGCGGCAAGCACGGTCTCGGCGTCGACCGGCTTGACCGAGTAGAGGTCGATCACCCGGGCGGCAATGCCCTTCTCGGCGAGCGTGTCCGCCGCCTCGAGGCTTTCGTGCAGGGTGATGCCGGCGGCGATCAGCGTGATCGCGTCGTCCTCGCCGGAGCGGACGACCTCGCTGCCGCCGATCTCGAAGCTCTGGTCGGCGCCGTAGATCACCGGCGTCTTTTCGCGCGTGGTGCGCAGGTAGCTGATGCCGTTGTGCTCGCGCATCGCGTCGAGCAGGGCGACGGTCTGGTTGGGGTCGGACGGGTAGAGGACGACGCTGCCGTAGACGGCGCGCAACGAGGCGATGTCTTCCAGCGCCATCTGCGAGGGGCCGTCGGGGCCGATCGAGACGCCGACGTGGGAGCCGCAGAGCTTGATGTCGGCGGCCGAAATGGCGCCCATGCGAACGAAGTCGTAGGCGCGGCTGAGGAAGGCGCCGAAGGAGGAGGCAAACGGCTTCCAGCCGCGGGTCTGCATGCCGACGGCCGAGGCGACCATCTGCTGCTCGGCGATGTACATCTCGAAGAAGCGCTCGGGGTGCTTGGCGGCGAAGCGTTCGGCGTAGGTCGAGTTGCCGACCTCGCCGTCGAGGGCGACCACGGTCTCGTCGATCGAGCCGAGCCAGGCGAGCGCGTCGCCGTAGGCGCCGCGGGTGGCGACCGATTCCCCGCTCTCGTAGCGGGGCCGCTCGACCGCGGCGCGGGCGACCTCGAAGGGCTTCGCCTCCCCCGGCTTCGCCACCTCGACGCTGACCTCGCGGTTGCCGCCGAGCTCCTCGATCGCCGCCTCGGGGTCGTCGAGCGGCTTGCCGTGGAAGCCGTCCTTGTCCTCGACCGCGGCGACGCCCGAGCCCTTCTTGGTGCGGGCGAAGATCACCGCCGGCTTGTCGCTCTCCAGCGCGGCCGCGTAGGCCGCGTCGATCGCCTCGAGGTCGTGCCCGTCGATCTCCTGCACGTCCCAGTCGCAGGCGGCGGCGCGGGCGGCGAGCTTCGAGGTGTCCCACTCGTGCATCGTCGGACCGCGCTGGCCGAGCCGGTTGACGTCGACGACCGCGATCAGGTTCTTCAGCTTGGCGTAGCCGGCGTGCTCGAAGGCCTCCCACATCGAGCCCTCGGCGAGCTCGGAGTCGCCGCAGAGGACCCAGACCCGCAGGTCGGAGCCCTCCAGACGCGAGGCCGCGAGCGCGATGCCGACCGAGATCGGCAGACCCTGGCCGAGCGAACCGGTGGCGACGTCGACCCAGGGGATTTCCGGCGTCGGGTGCCCCTGCATGCGCGAGCCGAACTCGCGGAAGCTGAGCAGCTCCGCGTCGTCGATCGCCCCCGCCGCCTTGTAGAGCGAGTAGAGCAGCGGCGAGGCGTGGCCCTTGGAGAAGACCAGGTGGTCGTTGGCCTTGTTCTCGGGGGCGTCGAAGTCGTAGCGCAGGTAGTTCGAGAACAGGACCGCCATCAGGTCGGCGGCCGACATCGAGGAGGTCGGGTGGCCGGAGCCGGCCGCGGCGGCGGCGCGAACCGAATCGACTCGAAGCTGCTGGGCTAGCTCTTGCACGGGCCGGGACAATATCTCGCGCTAGCCGATCGCGACCATGCGCTCGATCGGCAGGCGCGCCCGCTCCGCAACGTCCGCGGAAACGCTGACCTCGAACTTCAGCTCGCGCAGGCTGTCGCGCAGCTTCGGCAGGGTGATCATCTTCATGTACTTGCAGAAGGCCATCCGGTTCGCCTCGATCAGATTGGCCGCCGGGGCCGCCTGCTGCAGCGGGTAGAGCATGCCGTTCTCGGTGGCGACGATGAACTCGCCGTCGGGGTGCGCTTCGACGTGATGCAGCATCCCCGAGGTCGAGAGCATGTGGACGCCCTCGGGGTCGATGTCGCCTGCCGCGACGTACTCCATCGCCTGCGTCGCGCAGCCGCACTCGGGGTGGATCAGGAACTCGGCATTGGGGTGCTCGGCCCGGGTCTGGGCGATGTCACCGGGGCGGATGCCGGCGTGGACGTGGCACTCGCCGTCCCAGATGTGGAAGCGGGCGCGGCGCTCGGCGTCCTCCTGCAGCCCGGTCTCGCGCTCGACGAAGGACCCCAGCCACATGTCGGGCCCGAAGAGGATCTCGGTCTCGGGGCCGTGCTCGGCCCAGATGTGCTCGACCACCTTGACCGCGTTGGAGGAGGTGCAGCAGTAGTCGGTCTCCGCCTTCACCTCGGCTGAGGTGTTGACGTACATCACGACCAGGGCGCCGGGGTGCTCGGCCTTCCAGGCGCGCAGCTGGTCGGCGTCGATCGAGTCGGCCAGCGAGCAGCCCGCGTCGGGGTCGGGGATCAGCACCTTCTTCTCCGGCGAGAGGATCGAGGCCGTCTCGGCCATGAAGTGGACGCCGCAGAAGGCGATCGCCTCGGCGTCGGTCGCGGCGGCCTCGCGCGAGAGGCCGAGCGAGTCGCCGAGGAAGTCGGCGACGTCCTGGACCTCGGGCAGCTGGTAGTTGTGGGCGAGGATGACCGCGTTGCGCTCGGCGGCGAGCGCGCGAATCTCATCGCTCAGGGCAGCGATCTCTTCGGGCGAGAGAGCGTCCGGTGAAATGGGTTGGATCGTCGGGAGCTCTTGCATGAGCCCTTCCTTTCCTGATGTTCGCTGGCCCGGCCGCTCGGCCTTGAACCAGTCGAATGAACGTTCACCAAGTCTAACCTCTCAGCATGCCCGAGCTTCCCGAGGTCGAGATCACCGCGCGCCGGCTCGACGCCGCCACCCGCGGGGCGACCGTGGAATCGGCGCTGGCGCCGGGAATGAACGTGATGAAGACCTTCGACCCGCCGCTGGAGGCGCTGGTCGGCCGCGAGCTGACCGGCGTCCGCCGGATCGGCAAGATGCCGGTGGTCGAGCTCGGCGACCTCTCGCTGCTGATCCACCTGATGTCAGCCGGCCGCCTGCGCCTCTTCGACAAGCGCGCCTCGCTCAAAGACCGCGCCTCGCGGATCCTGCTGCGCCTCGAGGACGGCCGTGAGCTGCGCCTGCGCGAGTTCGGCACCAAGCAGCGCGCCTGGGCGAAGCTGCTGCCAAGCGACGCCGTCGCCGAGGACGAGTCGGTCGCACGACTCGGCCCCGAAGCGTGGCCGCCACCGCCGCTGGAGGAGTTCGCGGCGCTGATCGACCAGCCCCGCCACCTGCACCCCCTCCTCCGCCACCAGGGCGACATCTCCGGCATCGGCCGCTCCTGGGTCGACGAGATCCTCTGGGAGGCGCGGCTCTCGCCGTTCAAGAAAGGGACGGAGCTGGACCGAGAGGAGATCGAGCGACTCCATGCCGCCCTGCACGTCCTCGGCGACGCGATCGACCACTACGAGCGAACGATCCCGGAGCAGCTTCCGGACAAGGTGCCAATGCCGCTGCAAATCCACAAGCGCGAGGGCGAACCCTGCCCCCGCTGCGGCACGACGATCGAGGCGGTCTTCTTCTCGGAACACCAGACCAACTACTGCCCGAAGGAGCAGACCGGCGGTCGCGTATTGAAGGACCGCCGCCTTTCCCGCCTGTTGAAGTGAGCTTTCGAAAGGAGGAAGGGTGCCCCTCTCTGGAAGGCTCAGCGACCCCGCCTCGAAGCGCCGGACCGACCTGCTGCGCAACGGCCTTCAGGAGAGGGGCACCCTTCCTCCCTACGCCAGCTCGATCAGCATGCTGAAGTCGAGCGTTGGAGCTGAATGCGTCAGGGCGCCGACGGAGATGAGGTCCACTCCCGTTTCTGCAATCGCGCGAACCGTTTCCAGGCTCACGCCTCCCGAAGCCTCCAGGGAGGGACCTTTTCCGCCGCCCGAGTTTTCGTCGCGCAGGGCGACCGCCTTGCGCAAGGTGTCGGTGTCCATGTTGTCGAGCAGGAGGATGTCGGCGCCGGTGCCGAGCGCGTAGGCGACCTCGTCGAGGTTGCGGGTCTCGACCTCGACGGCAAGCTCGGGATGCTGTGCGCGGGCGGCGTGCACGGCCTTGGCCAGGCTGCCGGCGAGGGCGATGTGGTTCTCCTTGATCAAGATCGCGTCGTATAGCCCCATGCGGTAGCCGCGCCCACCCCCCGCCACCACTGCGGCCTTCTCCAGCTCACGCAATCCCGGTGTCGTCTTGCGCGTATCGAGGATCACTGCCCCGGTCCCGGCAACGGCCTCGACGTAGCGAGCCGTGAGCGTCGCCACTCCCGAGAGATGGCCGAGAAAGTTGAGCGCCGTCCGCTCCGCCGCCAGCAGCGCCGCCGCCGACCCGGTCGCAAGAAGCACCTCCGTCGGGACGGCGTCCCGCCACTGCCCCTCGACGACGAGGTTGTCGACGTCCTCGACCTCACACTGCCGCATCACCTCTGCGACGACCCCGAGCCCGTAGACAACCCCGGCCTGCTTCTGCACGATCCGCGCCCGTCCCCGCGCCTCGGCGGGAACCGTCGCTTCCGCGGTGACGTCGCCAGAACCAATGTCCTCCGCCAGCGCCCCCGCCACAAGCTCCTGAAGATCGGCCATCCGCGCACCCTAGCGGCGAGCATCAGAGCGATGGATGCATCCATCGCTCTCACGTTCGGGGAAGGCACAGCGTTTAATCCACTGGATGAGCGAGCTGCCACCGTTCCAAGCACTGCTGGATCAGCACGCTGAAGAAGTGATGGGTGTGCTCCGTGGGGCGGTCGGACGCACTGACGCGGACGACTGCTTTCAGGAGACGTTCTTGGCGGCCCTGCGCGGCTATCCGAAGCTAAAGGACGGAAGCAATCTGCGCGGGTGGCTGTTGACGATCGCCCACCGCAAGGCGATCGATCACCACAGGGCGAACGGGCGCAAGCCGGTGCCGATGGCCGAGCCTCCAGAGGTCCCAGTCGAGGATCCAGAGCTGAAGGACGGCGAGCTCTGGGCAGCGGTGGGGGCTCTGCCGCCAAAGCAGCAGGCGGCGGTGGCACTGCGTTACGGCAGCGACCTCCCACACGCCGAGATCGCCGCCGCGCTCGGCTGCTCGCCGGAGGCCGCCCGGCGCAGCCTGCACGAGGGCCTGAAGCGACTGAGAAAGGAGCTGGCATGAAAGCCGCACTGCAACGCCTTACCGAGCGCGCCGAGGCCGAGGGCCTGCTCGACGTCGCCTACGCCAACCTCGACTCCCCCTTCGGGCCGCTGCTGCTGGCGGCGACCCCGCGCGGCCTGGTCCGCGTCAACCTGCCCAACCAGGACCCCGAGCAGGCGCTGGAGGAGCTCGCCGCCAAGGTCTCGCCCCGTGTGCTCGAGGCGCCCGCCAGGCTGGACGAGGCACGGCGCGAGCTCGACCTCTACTTTGCCGGCAAGCTGACCGAGTTCGCGCTGCCGATCGACTGGGCGCTCACGCACGGCTTCCGCGGCAAGGTGCAGCGGGCGATCGAGCGCATCCCCTACGGGCAGACCCGCACCTACACCGAGATCGCCCGCAGGGCCGGCAACGAGCGCGCCGTGCGCGCGGCGGGCACCGCCTGCGGCACCAACCCGATCCCGATCGTCGTCCCCTGCCACCGCGTCCTGCGCAGCGGCGGTGGCCTCGGCGGCTACGGCGGCGGCCTGCCGATGAAGGAGGCGCTGCTGGAGCTGGAGGGCGTGCGCTAGGAGTCGAAGAGCGCCCGTGCTCGCGCGACCACGAGCTCGGGTTGCTCCTCGGCGACGAAGTGCCCGCAGCGAGCCACTTCCTCGACCCGCATCTCGTCGGCATATGCCTCGTAGCCGCCGAGGATGTCGGCGCGGATCACCGGATCGGCGTCGCCGTGCAGCAAGAGCGTCGGGACCGAGCTGCGCTGGGAGCGGTAGTGGCCCCTTTTCAGGCGCGGCAGCTCGCGGGTGAGGAAGCTGCGGTAGACGTGGGAGGAAGCGAGCGCGTGGTCCCGCGGGCGGAAGCTGCGCGCGAAGCAATCGAGCTCCTCCTCGCTCCAGCTCATCGACGGGTGCGAGCCCTTGCGCAGCACCAGCTTGACGAAGCCCGGCTGGAAGCGGAGCACGTTCTCCCCGAGCACCGGAGTGGCGAGGACGAACTGGTAGGCGGTCCGCTGCAGCGTGCGCGGCGAGACCGCGGGCGGCTCGAACCAGGGGTGGACGACCCCTAGGGCGAGGTAGTGGCGGACGCGCGCGGGCGCGTCGAGGCAGAGCAGGAAGCCGGTGTAGCCGCCCCAGTCGTGGCCGATCAGGTCGACCTGATCGAGACCAAGCTCGTCGAGGAGCGCGACGACGTCGGTGGCGAATTCCGACATCTCATAAGGCCCGGAGGGAGCCTCGCTCCAGCCGAAGCCGCGCAGGTCCGGGCAGATCACCCGGTGGTCGCGCGCCAGGTCCGGGATCACCTTGCGCCAGATCCACCAGTGCTGGGGCCAGCCGTGCAGCAGCACGATCGGCGATCCCTCCCCCGCTTCGGCCACGTGCAGGCGCGCTCCCCGCACGTCGACGTAGCGGTGGCTGACGCCGTCGATCTCGGGAGGCTGGCCGGGCTGCATCGCAACGGAATCTATCGCGGCAAAACCGCACACCCGATGCGGCCGTTCCACACGCCCGGCAATTGGAGCTCAAGCAATCGCCTGGCCGAGCCGATCAATGGGCGACATGACGAATCGCCTCCTCACCGCTGTGCAGGCCCTGATCGCCCTTGCCCTGCTCGCCGTCGCGATGGCACCGCTCGCCGCACCGGCCGTCTCGCCCGAACCGGCCCGCGCCGACGCCACCTTCGTCGCCGAAGAAGCGAGCGAAGAAGGCGAAGAAGAAGAATGGGAACTGGAAGAAGCCGAAGAAGAAGACGAAGAAGAAGAATTCGGCCCCAAGAGCGCCACCGTGCTGCCCGGCGAATGCGTGCTTCGCAGCGCTGAACCGTCGGTGGTCGCTCAGCTCAACAGCGGCACCCTGCGCCTGAGCCTGCACTACACGGCGACGGAATCGACCAGGCTCGGCATCTCCTACTGGCTCAAGGGCGGCAAGGGCTCGCTGCAGCTCGGCTCGGCGAGCCGCCACATCGGCCGCCAGGGAACCCTGCACCTGAGCAGCCACCTCGACGAACGCGAAGCGGCCAAGGTCCGCGCCGCCCACGCCTTCATCGTCGACCTCGACCTCCCGGCCGCGCCCGCGAGCTGCGAGAAGTACCTCACCCTGCGCCTCAACGCCAAGGACCTGGAGCGCTCGCGCGCCACCTGGTCCGAGCGCACCGACTCCTAGCTCGGCAGCGCCACGCCCAGCCAGTCCGCGGCCGCCGCCAGGTGGCCGGGTTCGATCTGATGCCCCAGCTCGGACTCGTGGTACTCGACCGGGAGTCCGCCGGCCTCGAGCAGCGCACGGGCCCGGTGGGCGAACTCGATGCCGATCACCGGGTCGTTGCGACCGTGGGCGACGAAAGCCCGGGTCGCCTGCCTGTCCTCGAAGTGGGGCTGCCAGTCATCGACGGTGGGGACGAAGCCGCTGAAGGCGAGGATGCCGGCGACGGCGGGGCGCTCGGCGCTGAGCGCCATCGCGTAGCTCATCACCGCCCCCATCGAGAACCCGCCGAGCACCGTCCGCTCGGGCCCGACGCCCGTCTCCTGCCAGAGGCTGTCGTGGAGCTCGGCCAGGGCGGCCCGAGCGGCGTGGAAGGTGTCGTGATCGGGATAGCCGACCCGCGGCACCAGGTACCAGTGATAGCCGGGCGATCCCGGCAGCGTCAGCGGCGCCCGCGGCGTCACCACCCGCAGCCGCTGCGCAGGGTCCAGCAGATCGGCGAGCCCGAGCAGGTCGCGCTCGTCGGTGCCGCGTCCGTGGTGCAGCACCAACAGCCCCTCCGCCTCGCCGGCGGACGGACGCTCCAGGTAGGTGAGCGAGGCAGCGATGGCTAGTTCGCCGACGAGGCGGCGGTCTTGTTGAGGTAGTCGCGAATGAACTCGTCGAGGTCGCCGTCGAGGACGCGCTGGGCGTCTCCCGCCTCGTGGCCGGTGCGGTGGTCCTTGACCCGCTGGTCGGGGTGGAGGAAGTAGCTGCGGATCTGCGAGCCCCAGGCGACATCCTTGACCTCGCCGCGCTCCTTGGCCAGTTCCTCGGCTCGTTTGCGCTCCTCCAGCTCGATCAGCTTCGAGCGCAGGAACTGCATCGCCATCGCCTTGTTCTGGGTCTGCGAGCGCTCGTTCTGGCACTGGACGACGACGCCGGTGGGGATGTGGGTGATCCGCACCGCCGAGTCGGTCTTGTTGACGTGCTGGCCGCCGGCGCCGGAGGCGCGGTAGGTGTCGACGCGCAGGTCGGCGTCGTCGATCTCGACCTCGACGCTGTCGTCGACGAGCGGGCCGGCGTCGAGCTGGGCAAAGCTGGTGTGGCGGCGGGCGGAGGAGTCGAAGGGCGAGATCCGCACCAGCCGGTGCACTCCGCGCTCCGCTGCGAAGAGGCCGTAGGCGTTCTCGCCGCGAGCGATGAAGGTGGCGGACTTGAGTCCCGCCTCCTCCCCCGGCGAGGCCTCCTTCATCTCGATCTCGAAGCCGCGCCCCTCGGCCCAGCGCAGGTACATCCGCAGCAGCATCTCGGCCCAGTCCTGCGAGTCGGTGCCACCGGCGCCGGCGTGGACGGTGACGACGGCGTCGCCGGCGTCGTACTCGCCGCTGAACAGGCGCGCCTCTTCGAGCTCGCTGAGGCGGCGCTCGACCGAAACCAGCTGCGTCGCCAGCTCTCCGGCCATCTCCTCGTCTTCGGCTGCCATCTCAGCCAGCTCGGCGAGGTCGTCCGCCTCGGACTCGAGCTCGCGGAAGGTCTTCAGCTTGCGCTGGGCACTGGCGTGCGCGGCCGAGGTCTTCGCGGCCGACTCCTGATCGTCCCAGAAGCCCGGCTTGCCCATCTCGGCCTCGAGCGCCTCGACTTTGCCTTCGAGCGAAGCTGGGTCAAAGGTAGTCCGAGAGCAGGGACAGCTGCTCGCGGATCTCGGCCAAGCGCGCCGGCACGGACTCTGTCGACGCGGTCTCGGCCATGCCCACAGCCTATCCGGCGGGGGCGCGGGCGCTGATGATCCAGGTCGAGGCCGGGGCGCGGACGCCGTCGGGGCCCTCGAACTCGGCCAGCGCCTGGCGCAGGTCGGCGGCGATCTTCGGCTTGATCTCGTCGATGCGGTCTTCCCAGAGGCGCAGCACCTCGCCGGCGGGGCCGAGCGCCATGTTGAACTCGACCGCGTGGTCGAGGTCGTGGCCGATCTTCAGCGGCAGGTCGCTGCGCTGCAGGGCGATCTGCTCGAAGCCGGCGATCTTCAGCTGTTCGCTGACCGTGTCTGCGTTCGCCATCGAGAACGGGCCGGGGCCGCAGGTCGGCTGATCGCTCTCCTCCGGGTGGTCGAGGTACTCCTCGACGACGAGCTCGGCCCGGCGCACCCACTCGTTGTCCTCCTTGCGTCGCCAGACCACAGCGCAGAAGCGACCGCCGGGGGTGAGCGCTTCGCGCACGTTGCGCAGCGCCGCCACCGGGTTGGCGAAGAACATCACGCCCATCCGCGAGAAGGCGTAGTCGAAGCTCTCGGCGAACTCGGCCACCTGCACGTCCTCGACCGCGAAGCGGACGTTCTCGACGCCCTCGTCCTCCGCCTCCTTGCGCGCCAGCTCGATGAACGGCTCGGAGACGTCGACGCCGAGCGCCTCGCCCTCGGAGCCGACCAGCCCGGCTAGGCGCTGGGTCGTGTCGCCGAAGCCGCAGCCGAGGTCGATGACGCGATCTCCCGCCTGCGGCGGATGTGCCGCCATCGCCGCCTCGCCATGCGCACCCAGGCCCTCGGCGACGAGCTCGCGGTAGCGGACGAAGCGCTCGAAGAGCGGCCCGCTCCAGGCCTCAGTCGCCTCGCGATTCTCCGCGGCCGGGGTGCCCATCGCCTCCATGGTACGCCTGCCAGGCGGCCTCGCGGTCGTCGAACGGCCGCCAGCTGCGCACCTTGTGCTCGTGCAGCTCGAAGAACCAGGCCATCTCATCTTCCCCAGCCGCTGACCCGTCCTCATCCCAGTGCCACTTCCGCCGGATCAACGCCAACGCCCGACCGTGCCCCCCCTCGGTGTCGTCCTCGAACAACTCCTCCAACTCAATCGTCTGCTGCACGCCCCCAGGCGCCCGCGTCGCCCACACCCTCGCCGCCTCGACCCCCTTACGCAGCCCCTTCATCGAATGCAGCTCTACCTCCGGGTCAAGGGAGCTGACGAAAGCATCCAGGTCCCGCTGGTTGAAGCCACGGATGAACTCTCTGACGCAGTCAGTCATGACGCTGACCCGGGCTTACGACGCGCTCAGGCGCCGTGGCACTTCTTGTACTTCTTGCCTGAGCCACACCAGCAGGGATCGTTCCTGCCGATGTTGTCCCGCTCGTCGTTGACCACGGTCTCGACCTCGGCGGCGCCGTTGGCGGCCACCGCCGTGCCGGCAACCGCTTCGATCGGCCCGGCACCGGCCGCCGCGGCGACCTCCTGCAGCGCCGAGGGCTGGCCATCGGGGGTGCCGCCCGAGTAGTTGAGCGCCGCCGGCGCGTTGCCGCCGTTGGGGCCGAAGGCGCTCTGGGCCTGCGACTGGTCGATCTCGACCTCGACGTGGAAGATCAGCTTGCTGAACTCCTCCCAGATCGAGTGCATCAGCTCCTCGAACATGGCGAAGCCCTCGTTCTTGTAGGCGACCAGCGGGTCGATCTGGGCGAAGCCGCGCAGGTGGATGCCCTCGCGCAGGTAGTCCATGTCGTAGAGGTGCTCGCGCCAGCGGTTGTCGATCACCTGCAGCAGGATCGAGCGCTCGAGGTAGCGCATCAGCTCCTCGCCGAAGGTCTCTTCGCGCTCGTCGTAGGCGCTCATCGCGTCGTCGTCGAGCTCGTCCTTGATCTTCTCCCGGTCGATCGACTCCGGCGCCATCGAGCCGACCTCGATGCCCACCGGCCAGATCTGGCGCAGCTGCGTCTCCAGCTCCGGCAGGTCCCATTCGTCGAGCACGTCGCCGGGGGTGTACTCGTCGACGAGCCGCTCGATCACGCCCTCCATCTCGTCGCGGGCGATCTCCGACATGTCCCGCCCCTCGAGGATCTCGCGCCGGTACTTGTAGACGACACGGCGCTGCTCGTTCATCACGTCGTCGTACTCGAGCACCCGTTTGCGGATCAGGAAGTTCTGCTCCTCGACCTTCTTCTGCGCGTTCTCGACGGTCTTGGTCAGCATCCCCGCCTCGAGCGGCATCTCGTCGCCCTCGTCGTCGACCGGGCCGAGGCGGTCGAGGATCTTGTAGATGCGATCGCCGGCGAAGAGGCGGATCACGTCGTCTTCGGCGGAGAGGAAGAAGCGGGTTTCGCCGGGGTCGCCCTGGCGGCCGGAGCGGCCGCGCAGCTGGTTGTCGATGCGGCGTGACTCGTGGCGCTCGGTGCCGCAGATGTAGAGGCCGCCGAGCTCGCGCACTTCTTCGGACTCGGCTTCGCACTGGGGCTTCAGCTCGGCGGTCCTGGCGGCGAGCTGCTCCTCGTAGTCCTCGCTGTCGTGGTTGATCCCCTTCTTCTTCAGCTCGTGGATCGCCAGATGTTCGGGGTCGCCGCCGAGCTTGATGTCGACGCCGCGACCGGCCATGTTGGTGGCGATCATCACCGCGCCCTTGCGGCCGGCCTGGGCGATCAGCTCGCCCTCTCGTTCGGCGTGCTCGGGCTTGGCGTTTAGCACCGCGTGCTCGATGCCCTGCCGCTTGAGCTCGCCGGAGATCATCTCCGAGACCTCGACCGAGACGGTTCCGACCAGGATCGGCTGGCCCTTCTCGTGGCGCGCCGCGATCTCCGCCAGCACCGCTTTCCACTTGCCGTCCTTGGTCTTGAAGATCTGGTCGTTCTGGTCGGCCCTGACCATCTGGCGGTGGGTCGGGATCTCGACCACGGGGACTTTGTAGATCTTCATGAACTCGGTGGCCTCGGTCAGGGCCGTGCCGGTCATGCCGGAGAGCTTGTCGTAGAGGCGGAAGTAGTTCTGCAGGGTGATCGTCGCCAGGGTCTGGTTCTCCTCGCCGATCGCGACGCCCTCCTTGGCCTCGACCGCCTGGTGCAGCCCCTCTGACCAGCGCCGCCCCTCGAGGATGCGACCGGTGAACTCGTCGATGATCATCACCTGGCCGTCGACGACGGCGTAGTCGGTGTCCTTTTTGTAGAGCGCCTCGGCCTTCAGCGCCTGGACCAGGTGGTTGACGAGGGTGCCGTGCTCGCCGAGGTAGAGGTTGTCGACGCCGAGGAACTCCTCCGCCCGTTTCACCCCGCGCTCGGTCGGCGAGACGGTCTTGTGCTTCTCGTCGTACTCGTAGTCGTACTCGGCCTCGGAGGTGTCCTTCGACTCGCCGAGGGAGCGCAGCTTGTCCTTGGCGGCCTCGCCGACCATCTGTTTGGCCAGGCGGGCGAAGGTGTAATAGGTCTGGGCCGCCTGTTCGGGGGCGCCGGAGATGATCAGCGGCGTGCGCGCCTCGTCGATCAGGATGTTGTCGACCTCGTCGACGATGGCGAAGTCGTGGGCGGGCTGGACGCAGTGCTCGAGCGCGTCGGCCATGTTGTCGCGCAGGTAGTCGAAGCCGAACTCCGAGTTGGTGCCGTAGACGACGTCGCAGGCGTACTTGCGCTGCCGCGTCGCGTGATCGTCGCCCTCCTGGATCGCCGCGTAGCTGACTCCGAGCGCGTCGTAGACCGGACCCATCCATTCCGAGTCGCGGCGGGCGAGGTAGTCGTTGACGGTGACGAGGTGGACGTGGCCGCCGGCCAGGGTGTTGAGGAAGACGGCCAGGGTCGCGGTCAGCGTCTTGCCCTCCCCCGTCTTCATCTCGGCGATCGAGCCCTCGTGCAGGGCCATGCCACCGATCAGCTGGACGTCGTAATGGCGCTGGCCGATCGATCGCCGCGCCGCCTCGCGGGTCAGCGCAAAGGCCTCGGGCAGGAGGTCGTCGAGCGACTCGCCACCGGCCGCGCGCTTGCGCAGGTCATCGGCCTCGGTGCGCAGCTCGGAGTCGTCGAGCAGCTCCATCTCCGGCTCGATCCGGTTGATCGCCTCGGCCCGCTTCTCGTACCCCTTGAACTTGCGTCCCTCTCCGACGCGCAGGGCGCGCGTAACCATGTCCCGTGCATTGGCCACGGGTCCTAGGGTAGCGAGGGGTGGCGGGCTGGGGATCTAGGCGGAAAGTTCCTAAGCGGTGCGACCGCGCATACGGGCGACTTCGCGCCGGGTCCGCGTCCGCTTGCGACGCATCTCCCGGTGCTTCTTGACCTGGCGGCGGATGTCCTCGGCCAGCTCGTGGATCGTGTGGGCGATGTCGGGGGATGCCTCGCGCGCCCGCAGGGTCACGCCCTTGAGGCGAAGGGTGGCCTCGGCCACGTGGCAGTCCGCGATCGAGGGGTTGCGCTCTTCGTAGATCTCGACGTCGAGCGTCGCCAGTTCCGACACCTGCCTGCCCACCCGCCGGAATCGCTTGGTCACATGACCCCGCAGCTCGTCGTCGATCTCGACGTTGCGCCCACGAATCTCGATCCGCATCTGTGTCCTCCTTGGGTGTCGGTCAGACGATGCTACGCCCTTCCGAGTGACTGGTAAAGCCCTTACATGCGCCTCGTAAACGTGATTGCCGCTACCCGGATCGCGCCGCCGCTACGCAGGGCGCGGGCGCAGGCGGAAAGGGTGGCGCCAGTGGTCAGGACGTCATCGACGAGCAAGGCGCTGGCCGGCGCCTGACCGCGCAGGCGCAGTTGCGGCGGCCGGCCGAGGCGCTGTGCCCGGCGCCTGCCGACCTGGCGCCCGGTCCCGCTGCGGGCGAGACAGGCGGAGAGCTCCAGGCCGCAGAGCTCGGCCAGGGCGGCGGCGAGCTCGGTGGCCGGGTCGAAGCCCCGGCCAAGCGCGCGCAGGGGCGCCGTCGGCACCGGCACGACGACGCCGCTGAGCAGGGCCGGCGGCGCCAGCCGCGCGATCCGCGCGGCCATCTCCCCGGCAACCGGCAGGAGGCGGCGAAACTTGAGCGCCACGACCAGGTCGCGCCCCACCCCTTCGTGGGCGCAGGAAGACCAGGCGCGGTCGAGTCCGTGTGGGCCGGCGCCGGTCAGCGGCTCGGCCCCGCCGAGCCGGCGCGAACAGCGGCTGCAGAGAACGGCGCCGGCACGGCAGCCGCGCCCGCAGGCTGCACAGAGCGGCGGCAGCAGGTGCGAGGCGAGGGCTTCGAGGCTGGACACGCTCCGAGCCTCCACCGCCGCGGCGCACCGGTGGCGCGCCAGAGGTCAAATAAGGATCAGGACTTGCCGACGCGACCCGCGATGGCACCGATCAGCATGCCCTCGTCGGCGAGCTCGGTGCCTTCGAGCAAGATCGAATCGCGCACCCAGGCGCCAGCGCCGATGCGACAGCCGTTGCCGATGATCGCCGGGCCCTGGATGCGAACACCGGCCCCGAGCTCGACGTCGGCACCGACCAGCACCGGCCCCTCGACCTCAGCTCCCTCCAGCGAGCTCGCCGAGCGAATCCCCGGGGATACCTCCGGAGCCGCCGGCTCGACCTCCACCTCACCGTGCAGGGCGTCGAGGCTCGCCTGGCGCAGCTCGTCGATGTTGCCGACGTCGTTCCAGTAGGCGTCGATCTCGTGCGAGTAGAAGGGAACGTCGTTCTCCAGCAGCGCCGGGAAGACGTCCATCGCCCAGTCGGCGAAGGCGGGAGGGTCGTCGGGCCCGGCGGCCTTGCTCGTGCCGGGCTCGGGGAAGAAGTCGAAGACCTCGCGGCGGAACATGTAGATGCAGGTGTTGGCGAGGTCGGAGAGCGCTTCGGCCGGATCGGGCTTCTCCTGGAAGCCCTGGATCCGCCCGTCCTCGCCGGCGATCACGACTCCGTACTCATCGGTGTTGGCGACCCGCTTGGTTGCCAGCGTGACGAGCCCGTCATGGGATTCGTGGAACTCGCGCATCGCGCTGAAGTCGAGGTCGGTGAGGGCGTCGCCGGCGACGACGAGGAAGTCGTCGCCGAGGAACTCGGCGACGTTGCGGACCCCGCCGGCCGTCCCCAGCAGCTGCTGCTCGTGGCTGTAGCTGAGCTCGATGCCGAACTGCGAGCCGTCGCCGAAGTAGTCCTCGATCGTCTCCGGAAACCAGTGCAGGTTGGCGATCGCCTCGCGGAACCCGTGGCGGGCGATCAGGCGCACGCTGTGCTCCATCACCGGCCGGTTCAGCACCGGCACCATCGGCTTCGGGATCGCGTAGGTGATCGGCCGCAGCCGCGTGCCGAGTCCCGCTGCCAGCACCATCGCCCTCATCCGAGCGCCACCTTGAAGTCCTCGATCGCCGCCACCGGCACCGGGTCCACGCCACGGGCCGAGGCGAGCTCGAGCGAGACCAGATCGCCCAGCATCACGCCCCAGAGCAGGCGGGCGACGCGCGTCTCGCCCTCGGTCTGCAGGCGCACCACAGTCGAGCCGGCGGCCTCGATCGCATCGCCGGTCAGCTCGAAGCGGCGCCGCTCGCGCGGGTGCTGGTCCGAGTCTTCGAGCAGGACGGCGGCGAAGGGGTCTCCCGACCAGCCGCAGAGCTCGTTGTGGTCGGCCTCGGGCAGCTCGGAGAAGAAGGCGGGCAGCTTGGCGTTCTCGTTGGCCTGTGCCTTCCAGCGCCGCGCCAGCGGGGCGGTCAGGTCGGCCCCGGTCACGACCGGGACCTTGCCCTCGAGCTCGGCTGCGATCTCGGCGGCACGCGCCTGCAGCCCCTCGCTGCGCTCGGAGAGGAAGGCGGCCGCGGCGTCGAGCTCGGTGTGGATGCGAGGAGCGGCCCCGGTGAGCGCCGCCACCTCGGCGGCGATCGTCAGCATGTAGGCGACCGCGGCTCGCGGCTGCAGGATGCCCGGCAGGCCGACCACCGGCACGCCGCTCTCACGCGCCTGATCGACCAGCGCGCCGCCGGTGCTGGCGACCAGGCGTCGGGCGCCGAGCGCCTCGGCGGCCTCGAAGCAGGCCAGCGTCTCCTCGGTGTTGCCGGAGTAGCTGGAGCAGAGCACGGCCCACTCCGGCGTCAGCCAGCTCGGCAGCCCGTAGCCGCGCACGGTCAGCAGCGGCTTGGTCAGCTCGTCGCCCAGCGCCGCCGCGGCGAGGTCGGCGCCGATCGCCGAGCCACCCATGCCGCAGACCGCCAGCCCGGCGGCCTCGGCGGGCTCCAGGCGCGCCGATTCGACTCGCCAGAGCGCGTCGCGCAGGTGGTCGGGGATGGCGAGGACGTCGTCAAGCATCTGCCCCAACCCTTTCATCCTCGCCGACCACGGCGCCGGCCAGGACCGCCCCCGCCGGGACCGTCACCCCAGCGGCGAGGATCGAGCCTTGAACCACCGCGCCCTCCTCTACTGCGCAATCGCCGAGCAGAACGGAATCGGCCACCTCCGCCCCGGACGCGACCCGGCACCCAGGGCCGAGCACGGCTCGGGGTCCGATCGTGGCCCCCTCCGCAACCTCCGCATCAGCGGCGATCAGCGCCCCCGGGGATGTCGGCTCGACTCGCGTCTCAACCTTGCCCTCGAGGATGTCCCAGCTCGCCTGCAGGTAGCGCTCGGGGGTGCCGATGTCCATCCAGTAGCCGTCGAGGAGCAGGCCGTGGAGGCCATCGCCGACGAGGCGGGGGAAGACGTCGCGCTCGATCGAGACCTCCTCGCTGGGCGGGATCAGCTCGAGCACCGAGCGCTCGAGCACGTACATGCCGGCGTTGACCTCGCCCGGCACCGCCTCGCCCGTCTTCTCGAGGAACGCCTCGACCGCGCCAGCCTCGCCGCTGCGCACGAGGCCGTAGGCGGCCGAGTCCTCGACCGGGTGCAGGGCGATGCTCGCGCGGGCGCCGCGCTCCTCGTGGGAGCGCAGCAGCGCGGTCAGGTCGAGGTCGGTGAGCACGTCGCCGTTGAGGGCAAGAAAGCGATCCTCGAGCCCCTCGCCAAGCTCGTCGGCGGCGAAGCGAATCGCTCCCGCGGTGCCGCGTCGCTCCGGCTCGACCACGAACCGGATCGAGACCCCCGCCCGCTCCTCCTCCCCGGCCAGAGCCTCGCGCAGGACGTCGGGGAGGAAGCCGCAAGCGAGCACCACCTCGCTGACCCCGTGGGCGGCCAGCCACTCGATCATGTAGGCGAGGAAGGGGCGGTCGACCAGGGTCAGCGCCGGCTTCGGCACGGTCTCGGTCAACGGCCGCAGCCGCGTCCCCTCTCCCCCGACTAGGACTATCGCCTGCACTACTCGGCAGTACCCGCCGGAACCGGACGCTCAACCGCCCGGCCGATGCCCTCGTATTCGAAGCCGGCGCCGCGAAGCAACTGCGGGTCGAGGTAGTTGCGGCCGTCGATCAGCAGCGGCCGCGCCATGCTCCCGGCGGCGGCGCTCCAGTCGAGGCCGGCGAACTCGGGCCACTCGGTGACCAGAACGGCGGCATCGGCGCCCTCCAGCGCCGCCAGCGCCGAGTCGCGGAAATCGACGCCCTCGAGCATTCCCCTGGCGGCGTCGGCGGCGACCGGGTCATAGGCGGTCACCTCCGCCCCCTCGCCCTGCAGCCGCGCTGCCAGCACCAGGCTCGAGGCCTCGCGCATGTCGTCGGTGTCCGGCTTGAAGGCGAGGCCGAGCAGGGCCACGCGCTTGCCCGCCAGCGAGCCGACGTGCTTCTGCAGCTTCTGGACGACGCGGCGCTTCTGCAGCTCGTTCACCTCGATCACCGAGCCCAGCAGCTGGAAGTGGTAGCCGCTGTTGCCGGCCAGCATCTTCAGCGCGCTGACGTCCTTGGGGAAGCAGCTGCCGCCGTAGCCGATCCCGGCCCGCAGGAAGGCGGGGCCGATCCGCTGGTCGAGGCCCATGCCGCGGGCGACTTCGCCGACGTCGGCACCGACCTCCTCGCAGACGTTGGCGATCTCGTTGACGAAGGAGATCTTGGTGGCGAGGAAGGCGTTGGACGCAAGCTTGACCATCTCGGCGCTGGTGACGTCGGTGCGGACCAGCTCGCCGCCGAGCGGCTCGTAGAGGCGGGCGACGGCATCGCCGCTGGCCTCGTCGCCCGAATCGGCGCCGACCACGACCCGGTCCGGGTGCATGAAGTCCTCGACCGCCGTTCCCTCCTTGAGGAACTCGGGGCAGGAGACGTAGGCGAGGCCGGGCCGGTCGCGGCGGATCGAGTTGCCGGTGCCGGCCGGCACCGTGCTCTTCATCACGAGCACGTGCTCGGAGTCGGCCGGCAGCTCGTCGACGACGGCCCGCACCCGCGAAAGATCGGCGTCGCCGGAGCGGGTCGGCGGGGTGTCGACGCAGACGAAGAGCAGTCGCGCCCCGTCGAGCAGCTCCTGCATGTCGGTGGTGAAGGTGAGGCGCTCGGAGTTGCGCTTGATCAGGTCCCCGAGACCGGGCTCGTGGATCGTGATCTCGCCGCGCGAGAGCGACTCGACCTTCTCCGGGAGGATGTCGCGCGCGATCACCGGATGGCCGACCTCGGCGAAGCAGGCGGCGGTGACCAGGCCGACCCAGCCCACCCCGATGACGCCGATCGGTTCCTTCTCTGCACTCATCGCTTCGACTCTCCCTTTCTGCGCTTGGGGTTCGGGACCTTCACGTCTGCCGAACGGGCAATTCCCATCATCTGATCGTTGCTCAGCGTATTGAGCAGGTCGTTTGAGACCCAATATGAGTTGTTGCCACGGTGCCAGGCGACCAGCGAGACGCGGTCGCCGTCGACGTAGATGTCGTATTCCCGCCCATTGATCGTCTTGGTCAGGCTCGGACTGTCGAGGATCGGCGGATCCGACCAGCCCTGGATCCCCTGCAGGCCGAAGTAGTGGATCCCGTCCGAGAGCGGCCACTCGACCACCATTCGATAGGCGCCGTGGCGCTCGTCGTCGGTGTCGCGCAGGTGGTAGACGCGTGGGTCCTGGATGTGTTCATAGGAATTGCTTTCGACGTAGTAGGCGCCGGACGGGAGCCTCGTCGGAAAGAAAACGGGAAAGCCCGCGCTTACCTTGCGCGTGACGCTCTTTGCCTCGAGTTCGCCGGCTTCGCGAGCGGGCACGAGGCCGTCGCTTCCGGGTGGCTTCGGCGCGGCGATGTGGGGCTTCGGCGCCTTGTGCTTGTGCTTCTTCTTGCCGGGCTTCTTGTTTTCGTTGCGCCCTTCGTCGAGTTCGCCCAGCGGGCCGGCGCTCGCTTCGATGCCGAGGAATTTGTCGACGGCTTCGTGGATCGCTTCCGAGGAGGCGTAAACGTAGCTCGGCCCCAGTTCGGCCGGGAAGTGGACCTCCTTGATCGCCGCGTTGCGCGAGGCGATGAAGAGCTTGAGGACCTGCAGCATCGTCTCCGTGTCGTTGATGTCGGAGGTCGTGTACTTGGTGAAGATGTCGACCAGGTCGTTCTGGCCGAGCACGAGCTTGGAGATCGGCACCCGCTCCCGCGCCGAGCTGATGAAGTCCTGCTGACGGGCCGAGCGGACGATGTCGGTGTCGGTGTGGCGGTAGCGCACGTACTGCAGCGCCTTCTTGCCGCAGAGCAGCTGATAGCCCGGCTTGATGTTGATTTCCGAATACTGTTCGGAGGGCGGCAGGCCGACGTTCGAGTGGTAGTAGCGACGGTCGACGTCGGTGTAGACGCAGCCGATCGCGTCGACGGCGCGGACGAAGCCGAGGAAGTCGACGTTGACGACGTGGTTGATCGGCAGGCCGGTCAGTTCCTTGACCACCTGCAGGGTCAGCTTCGTGCCGCCGTCGGAATAGGCGGCGTTGAACTTGTCGGTTCCGTAGCCGGGGATTTCGACCTTGAGGTCGCGCGGGATCGACATCACCGCGATCGCGTTGCGGTCGGGGTCGAGGCGCAGCAGGATGGTCGTGTCGGAGCGGCCCGGATCTTCGGCCAGGTTGGCGCGCTTGTCGGAGCCGAGGATGAGGATGTTCTCGGGCTCGCCGCCGTTGACCTGGGAGAGATAGCGGTGCAGTTTGGCGTTGTAGACGTTGTGGTGCGAGAGCGCCGTGGCGATGCTGCCGATGTAGAGCAGGATGCTGGCCGAGGTCGCCGCGGCGACGGCGATCACGATGATCACCGAGCCCAGGCTGAAGCGCCACCAGAAGCGCTTGGGCTTCGGCGGCGGCTCGTGGTCGCCGCCGGGGGGCGGCTTGCTGAAACCGGTTTCAGCCACGGCGGCTCAAGCGTCGAGGTGGGCGGGCAGCGAGCGCAGGAAGGTGTCGAGGGTCTGGCGGTAGGTATGAAGCGAGGAGATCGAGACCCACTCTTCGGGGCCGTGGTGGCCGGCTCCGAGCGGGCCGAACTCGACCGCCGGCACGCCGACCCGCAGGAAGGAGACCGCGTCCGAGGCACCGTCGCGGCCGACGCTCATCGGCTCGCCGTCGTGGTGAGCGCTCGTCGCGTCGCGCAGGGCGCGCACGTAGGGCAGCTCGCGGTCGACCACCGCCGGTGGCCGGGTGAAGAGCTGCTCCACCTCGGCGGCGGGGATGCCCTTCACCTGCTCCAGCAGCACGGCCGGATCCTGGTCGGGCAGATAGCGGATGTCGACGTCGATGGCGCATCGGTCGGGCACCTTGTTGAGCGCGTCGCCACCCAGTATCCGGCCGAGGTTGATCGAGGGGCGGTCGAAGAGCTCCGAGGAGTGCCGAGCGAACGGTAGCGACTCGATACTGCGGAAAACGTCGATCGCCCGCAGGACCGCGTTTTCGCCCAGCCAAGGCGTCGCCCCGTGGGCCGCCGTACCGCTGACCCCAACCCGCAGCGCCAGCACCCCCTTGGCCTCGACCCCGATGTGCAGATCGGTTGGCTCGCCGGTGATCGCAAAGTCCCCCAGGAACCCGCTGTCGACCAGAAAGTCGCTCCCCCGTTCGACTTCCTCCTCGGACTCCTCGTCCCCGACGATCCCCAGCCGCACCCGCACCGCATCCTGATCCCGCATCGCCACGGCGACCAGCAGCATCGCCGCCAGCCCGCCCTTCATGTCATAGGCCCCCCGCCCATAGAGCCGATCCCCCTCCACCCGCGGCTCGAACTGCCCCGCCGGTGCCGGCACCACGTCGATGTGCCCGTGCAGCACCACCGTCGGCGCCTCCTCGGGCCCGACTTCTGCCTTCAGGACGGGAAGGCCGCGAACCTCATCGCTCGTGACCCGAATCCCCCGCGAGTCCAGCCACCCTTCGATGAACCCTGAGGCTTCCCGCACGCCGTCGGGCTCGCAGCTGTCGTAGCTGACCAACCGCGAGACGAGAGCGACGAGCTCGTCGCGCGACCCCACCTCGCCATTTGCCTCGACGTCCATGTCCGGACGGTATTTGAACGACGAGATCGCCGCGGCTTTGCGGCCCAACCGTTGCCGGCCGGCCCGCGGAGCGCCGAGTGGTCATTTTGCCCCCGTATGCGGTGGGCAACTGACCACTCGGCGCATGGAATCGTTCGGCTAGCGAGCGGAGACCGCGACTCCGGAGTGCCCGGCGACAACTTGCCGGTGGATCCCGTGCGACGACCTCGCTGCCGCGACGGTGTCGCAACCGTATTCGAAGGCTTCGCCGCTGAGGCGGTCGACTTCGCCTTCGGCATTCGCGAGTTCCTCTTCGGCGTTGGCTTTGCCCGCTTTGCCGATGCCTTTCAGGTCGAGCCAGTCGTGGTCATCGCCGACCGCGCCCTGCCATTTGCCTAGCTGTTCGTTGATGCGGACGCAGGGGCTGACGCCGCCTTCGGTGAAGTTGCCGTGGGTGAATACGTGGCCACCGACCACGATCGTGTGCCACTGGGCCTGCGAGGCGGCTGGCGCCACCAGGGTCAAAGCGAGGGCGACCGTCGTGACGAGGGCGGTGGCCGTGGAACGAAGCTTGATGCCGGACATTTGGTGCCTCCTTGGCGGATTGGGTGGTAGGAGCACCTTCGCCTCCGATCAAGCCACCGAGTAGCCACCCCAGGGGTGAACACCACCACCCTGAGCGTCATCAGACGACCGCTTGGACTGTGCCGGCGCCGCTCAGCCTTGGGCGATCGCCAGGAACGCTTCAGCCCGGTCGCGGTCCTTCTCCGCTCGGGCGTACTCGCCGCTGCCCTCTTGCGACTCCGAGAGCCGCTGCTCGGCGTCCGCCAGCTGCTCTTTCAGCGTCGCCGCATCGAGCTCATCAGGCGACAGCGCCTCCTCGACGAGCAGCTTCGCTTCGTTGCCGAACACCTGCAGCCAGCCGTGGGCTTGCGCGTAGCGCTTCGTCTCCGAATCGCTGACGTGGAGCCGCAGCTCGGTTGGCTTCAGCGCCGCCAGCAGCGGCGCGTGGTTGGCGAGGATGCCGAGCTCGCCGACCGCGGTGCGGGTCGAGACCTGGCGCACTTCGCCCGTGAAGACCTCCCCCTCCGGGGTGAGGACCTCGACGTCGACCATGTGCTCGGCAGCCATCAGTCCTCCTAGGCGGCCGCGGCCGCCTCCTTGTCAGCGGTGACCTGGTCGATGCCGCCCTTCATGTAGAAGGCGCCCTCGGGCAGGTCGTCGTGCTCGCCGTCGAGGATCTCGCGGAAGCCGCGCACCGTCTCGGCCACCGGCACGTACTCGCCGGAGCGGCCGGTGAACTGCTCGGCGACGAAGAACGGCTGCGAGAGGAAGCGCTCGATCTTGCGCGCGCGCGAGACCGTCTGCTTGTCCTCGTCGGAGAGCTCGTCGATGCCGAGGATGGCGATGATGTCCTGCAGCTCCTTGTAGCGCTGCAGCACCTCCTGCACCTCGGTCGCCGTGCGGTAGTGCTCCTCGCCGACGACGTCGGGCTTGAGGATCGTCGAGGTCGAGTCGAGCGGGTCGACGGCCGGGTAGATCCCCTTCTCCGAGATCGACCGCGACAGCGTCGTGGTCGCGTTGAGGTGGGCGAACACCGAGGCCGGCGCCGGATCGGTGAGGTCGTCGGCGGGGACGTAGATCGCCTGCACCGAGGTGACCGAGCCGCGTGCGGTCGAGGTGATCCGCTCCTGCAGTTCGCCCATCTCGGTCTCCAGCGTCGGCTGGTAGCCGACGGCGGAGGGCATGCGGCCGAGCAGGGCCGAGACCTCGGAGCCCGCCTGGACGAAGCGGAAGATGTTGTCGATGAAGAGCAGCACGTCCTGGCCGCCCTGCTCGCGGAAGTATTCGGCCATCGTCAGCCCCGAGAGGGCGACGCGCAGACGGGCGCCGGGCGGCTCGTTCATCTGGCCGAAGACGAGCATCGTCTTGTCGATGACGCCGGATTCCTTCATCTCGAGCCAGAGGTCGTTGCCCTCGCGCGAGCGCTCGCCGACGCCGCAGAAGGCCGAGAGGCCTTCGTGCTCTTCGCCGATCGAGCGGATCAGCTCCTGGATCA
>DASZQM010000165.1:0-3307 GCA_035549645.1 Solirubrobacterales bacterium
GCGATCGTGCGCACCGGCCCGCTGGCGATCGCGATCTCAACCGCCGGCGCCTCCCCCGCCCTGGCGAAGCGGATGAAGCGCGAGATCTCCGACCTCTTCGGCGAGGAGTACGCGCGCCTGGCGGTGATCCTCAACGACGCCCGCGGCTGGGCCAAGGGGACGCTGCCGACATACCAGGACCGCAAGGAGTTCTTCGAGGGGATCGTCAACGGCGACCCCGACCCGATCGAGCTGCTCGGCACCGGCCAGGAGACCGAGGTGCTGGCGCTGATCGAGGCGGCCAAGCAGCGCGCCGCCGAGTCACTCGCTGCCGCAGGCTGAGACGCGGACGCGCTCGAGCGTCTCGCGCAGGGCGTCGGCCTCCGCCGCGCTCAGCTTCGAGGCGAAGCTCGCCTTCAGCTCGGCGACGACGACCGGGCGCATCTCCTCGAGCAGGTCGGAGCCGGCGGGGCAGAGCGTCGCGTAGCTGACGCGGCGATCGGTCTCGCAGAAGGTCCGTTCAAGCAGGCCCGCTTTGACCAGGCGGTCGACCAGCTTGGTCAGGCCGCCGCGGGTGATCACCAGCGCCTCGGCCAGGTCCCCCATCTTCATCCGCTGCTCGGGGGCCTCGGCGATCGTGGCCAGGACCTCGTACCACGGGAGCGGCGGGAAGTCGGCGGCGGCGAGGGCCTCCTGCAGCCGACCGGTGACCGCGGCGTGGGTGCGGGTGAGCGCCCCCCAGGCCTCGCCG
The DNA here is from genome assembly GCA_035549645.1 of Solirubrobacterales bacterium. Classification (GTDB taxonomy): domain Bacteria; phylum Actinomycetota; class Thermoleophilia; order Solirubrobacterales; family 70-9; genus VRUE01. The sequence continues at coordinate 731 of DASZQM010000165.1, forward strand.
TGCGCACTGCGCTGCGGCTTCGTGGTTGGCGTGGCGGTGACGGTTGCCTGCGGGTTCATCGATCCCATTGTCGCAGACGAACGTTGTCCTGACAATAGTTGACTAGCAAAGTGTTTCTGCTAAGATGGTTTCTGCGTCAATCATTGAGACGTCAACGAGCTACCGGAAGGACAGGCAATGAGCACCCAGACCATCAAGCAGCAGATACCCGCAGGCACCTACGTAGTGGACCCCGTCCACTCCTCGGTCACCTTCGCGATCACCCATAACGGCGTCGCCACGTTCCGCAGCGGCTTCGCTTCTTACGAGGCCCGACTTACGGGTGGCGAGGCACCGGCCCTCGAGGGCAGCGTCGACGTCGCCAGCATCGAGATCGACGAGGAGCAGCTCAAGGGCCACCTCCTCTCCCCCGATTTCTTCGACACGAGCCGCTACCCGCAGCTCCGCTTCCGCTCCAGCGAGCTCGACATCGCCGAGGACGGCACCGCGACCCTGCGCGGCGAGCTGGAGATCCGCGGCGAGAAGCGCGAGGTCGAGGCGGGCGGCAAGTTCGGCCAGCTCGGCGCCGATCTCGCCGGCAACGCCCGCGTCGGGCTCTCGGTCAGCGCCGAGGTCGACCGCCGCGACTTCGGCCTCGACTGGAACGCCGAGCTGCCCAGCGGCGGCGAGGTGCTCGACTACGCGGTCGCGATCAACGTCGAGCTGGAGCTGGTCGAGGAGGCCGAGTAGCGATGAGGGTGCTGGGCATATCCGGCAGCCTGCGCCGTGGCTCGTTGAACAGCGCCCTGCTGCGGGCGGCCGCTGAGCGGCTGCCCGCCGGGGCGGAGCTGGTCGAGTTCGACCGCCTGCGTGACGTCCCGCCCTACGACGAGGACGTCGAAGTGGAGGGGACGCCCGCGGTGGTCGAGGAGCTGCGCCAGGCGGTGCGCGAGGCCGACGCGGTCCTGATCGCGACGCCCGAGTACAACCACTCGATCCCGGGCCAGCTCAAGAACGCGCTCGACTGGGTCTCCCGCCCAGCCGGCAAGAGCGCCCTCAACGGCACCCCGGCCGCCGCGATCGGCGCCTCGACCGGCATGTTCGGCGCGGTCTGGGCGCAGGCCGAGCTGCGCAAGGTGCTCGGCGCCCTCGGCGGCCGCGTTGTCGAGGCCGAGCTGCCGATCGGCCACGCCAAGGAGCAGCTGGCCGGCGACCGTCTCGAGCTCACCCCCCAGCAGTCCGAGCAGCTGGAGGAGATCCTCGCCGAGCTGATCGCCGAGGCCGAGCGCGAGCGCGAGGCGCAGCTGGCGGCCGCGGCCTAAGAAGCCGGCAGGGCGAAGAAGGCGATCGCGGCGAAGTGGGCGGCCGCTGCGGCGATGACGAAGGCGTGGAAGATCTCGTGGTAGCCGAAGACGCGGGGGTTCGGGTTGGGCCGCTGCAGCGCATAGACGACAGCGCCGGCGGTGTAGAGCAGGCCGCCGGCGGCGACCAGGAGGGTGCCGGTGACGCCCATGTCGTTCCACAGCTGGGGGAAGGCGATCGCGGCGACCCAGCCGAGGGCGAGGTAGATCAGCGCCGCCACCCACTTCGGGTGTTCGATCCAGACCATCTCGACCACGGCCCCGGCGATCGCCCCGATCCAGACGACGACGAGGATCGCGTCGGCGAGGGGGCCGCTGAGGACGAGCAGGGCGAAGGGCGTGTAGGTGCCGGCGATGAGGAAGAAGATCATCGAGTGATCGAGCCGGCGCATCCAGCGGCGCACGCTGGGCCGCTTCCAGTCGACCCGGTGGTAGAGGGCGCTGGTGCCGAGCAGGGCCGAGAGGCTGACCGCGTAGATCGCCACCGCCAGCGTCGCCTTCGGCGTCTTCGCCGCGATGATCAGCGCGGCGCCGAGGAAGAGCGAGATGAAGAATGCCCACTCGTGGGAGACCCCGCGCAGCTTCGGCTTGACCACGGCTAGCGCCTCGACAGCGGCCTCCTTTGCGGCGGTCGCCCGCTCGCCCATCATTTCAGCGCCCCCGCGCAGGTCCTCCACCATCACGTAGAGAGACTACCCGGAACTTTGGCCGATATTGCGGAGTTGCCACCATGTACGAACGGCATCAGAAGAAGGCCAATTGCCTTATTTGCGCTTTCTCACGTTTTTTCCGTCTGGCCCTTTAGCAATCCTGCGGAGTTACCCCTAAAAGTCCCCGCGAGAGGAGAAGTTTGATGTCCAAGACCGCAGCCAGCACCCCCCAGACCGGTCTGCAGGGCCTCTCTATCGAGCGCCGGTTTTCGGCTGCCGGGACGCACCCGTTCGACGAGATCGAGTGGGAGAAGCGCGACGCGGTGATCGGGAATCCCGAGAGCCCCGCCTTCGAGCAGCGGGACGTCGAGTTCCCCAAGAGCTGGTCGCAGAACGCGACCAACATCGTCGCCCAGAAGTACTTCCGCGGGCAGCTGGGGACCGAGAAAAGGGAGTCCTCGGTCAAACAGATGATCGGCCGCGTCGCGGGGACGATCTCGGAGTGGGGCCGTACCGGGGGTTACTTCGCCTCAGCCGAGGACGCCGAGGCCTTCGAAGCCGAGCTGACCTCGATCCTGCTCAACCAG
>DASZQM010000166.1:0-5567 GCA_035549645.1 Solirubrobacterales bacterium
TGCCAACGTCACCGCCTCGCGGGTCGAAGCGGTCTTCGACGTCGAGGCCTCACGGGCGCTGGACGAGCGACAGCGGGCGATGCTGCTCGATCGCGGCGGGGCGCTGATCACGGCTGTATCCCAGGACGCCCGTGGCCAGGCGCGCAACCGCGAACTGGCGCTGCGGCGGCTGGCCGAGAAGATCGCCGCCGGCCTCGACGAGCCGCTGCGCCGCCGCCCGACCCGACCGACCCGCGCCTCGCGCGAGAAGCGGCTCGAAGAGAAGCGCCGCTCGGGCGAACGCAAGCGGATGCGGCGCCGTCCCAGCGGCGGCTGGTGACGAGACCGTCTCACGGCGCAATATTTGCGCCGCCAGACGGTTTCGGCAGGACGGGCCTGCCGCGCTGGCGCAGGAGGTTGTAGCCGGCGGCGCGCCATTCGAGCTCGCCCTCGTGGGGGATCGCGAGCGTCTTGGGCTCGCCGGGGCGCACGGTCTCGAGCGCCAGCGCACGACGGCTGCCGTCGGAGCGTTCTTCCCAGAAGGCGATGGCGACCATCGTGACGCGGCGGAGGCCATGGCCGGCCACCTCGGCTTCGAGCCTGTAAGTGGTCACCGGCGGTTCCGCTCCTGCTGGCGATCCCGCTCCGCTGTCCTGTGCGATGACCGAGACTCGCGGCGCCTCGTCCGGCCAGGTCGCATTTCCGAGGAAGTGGGCGAAGCGCTGGACCAGCGACGTCGTCGCGGTGCGGGTGCTGCCGCGCGTGGCGAAGGCGCCGGGTGAGTTCCAGCTCTGGCCCTGATGGCCGGGGCTGACCGGGCTCTCGCCGGCGCCCACTTTGTTGAGGCGTGTAAGCGGCCAGGGCGTGCGCTTCAGGTGCAGCATCAGCGCCAGCAGGGTGCCGGGCCCCCGGTCCAGGCCCCAGCGTCCGCGCCAGTGCGCCCAGTCGCGCTTCGAAGCCTCGACCGGCAGCAGCACCACCTCCGGTTTGCCGCTCGGAGTGCCGGCCGGCTCGCAGACGTCGGAGAGGGGAATGATCGGGTTGGCCCCTTCTTCGAAGTAGCAGGCGTGCGAGTCGACGGCGACGAAGACCCCGATCTCCCCGAGCGAGGAGATCGGCTTGTTGACGGGCTTGCCGTGCTCCGCCAGGGTTAGGTGGGTGGGATGGAAGTCCTCGCCGGCGCGCTCGGCGCGCACCTGGACGAACTCCCAGTCGCCATCGTGCCGGCCCGGCGGCAGCACGCACGGGTTGTCCGGGTAGAAGAGCCAGTACTGGAGAAAGAGGGCCTGGCCGTCGGGCACGACGCGGCCGTAGGCGACGCCGGCCGACCCGAGGTCCTGGTCGCCGCCGTAGGCCTCGAGCATTTCGTTGCTGCGCTTCTGGGTGTCGACGCCGGCACCGTGGGCGAGCGGGTTGAGCCGGGCCTTGCGTTCGTCGGCGCTCTCGTTCATCGCCGGCTCGGCGGGCGGCGTGGTCGGGAGCCCGCGGTCGCTTCCGTCGAGGACGCTCGAGTGACGCAGGTAGTTGTCGACCAGGTCCGGTCGCCAGCGCTCCAGCGCGTCGAAGTGCAGGGTCGGCGCAAAACGCCTGAGCAGTTCGAGTTTTTCGTCCGGAGACACGACGGGGAGCCTGGCAGACTGGGCGGGCGATGGCGAAGGGGAAGAAGAGGCGGCCGCGGGAGAAGACGGCGACCGTCGACTACACCGACGCGGAGGGCAACAAGCTGACCCTGCGCGAGTCGCTCAGCTCTGGCACGGTCGCCAAGCTGGGAGAGGGGCCGGCGACGGCGGCGACGAGCCAGGACGACGCCTGGCGCCGTCGTTCGGAGCTGCTCTTCGAGCGGCTGGCGGTGCGCTGGGAGATCGCCGGCCTGCCGCTGACCGACCAGAAGATGCTGCTCGGGCGCTACCGGATGGCCGACCCGTTGACGCAGCAGTGGGTGCGCGAGACGATCGACGCGCACCTGCAGCGCTACATCCCCGAGCTCGCCGGGTAGCCGCAAGCCAGACGGGCGAAACGAAAGGAGCGGCATGTTCGCGAACACCAAAGCGACCAACGGCTTCGCGGTCGACGATATCGAGAAGGCGAAGCGGTTCTACGGCGAGACGCTGGGGCTGGAGGTGACGGTGCTCAGCGAGGAGTTCGGCCTCACCCAGATCAAGACCGGCGATGGCCGCGAGACCCTGATGTACGCGAAGCCGGACTTCGTCCCCGCCACCTACACGATCCTCAACTTCGAGGTGGACGACGTCGACGAGGCCGTCGACGGCCTCGTCGAGCGTGGCGTCGAGATGGAGCGCTACGAGGGCTTCGAGCAGGACGAGAAGGGCGTCGTCCGAGAGCAAGGGCCTGAAATCGCCTGGTTCAAGGACCCGGCTGGCAACATCCTCTCGGTGCTTTCCCAGCCCTCCTCTTAGACGCCGCTCAGGCGTTGAGCAGCTTGGCCTTCTGGGCGGCGAACTCCTCCTCGGTGAGGATCCCCTGCTCCTTCAGCTCGCCGAGCTGCCTGAGCTGCTCGATCATCGACTGCTCGCCGCCGGCGGGTGCTGCTGGCGCGGCGGGCGCGGGTGCGACCGGCGCGGCGGCCTGTTGCGTTTCCTCCTGCTCGGCCCAGCGTTCGCCCTGGCGGCGGGAGACGCGGTTGCTGACGGCGGTCGCGGTGCCGGCGATGACGGCGGTGCGTGCGACTCCTCGAAGTAGTCCTGGCATGGGTGTCTCCTTCTACTCGGATGCCTCGACCGCGTCGAGCGCGTCGAGGACGTCTTGGACGGGGATGCGGCCGCTGGCGACCAGCTGTCCGCCGGAGCGGCGCACGGCGGCGGCGAACGGTCCCGCCCAGCTGTTCTCGAAGACGAGCAGGGCGGCTGAGGTGCCGGGCTCGAGCGCGTTGCCGGCCTCCGCGATGTCGTCGTCGCCGAGCAGGCCCGAGGAGGCGCCCGCGAAGGCAGCGACCTCGTCGCCGAGGTCGGCAATCTCCAGGGCTGCGACCGAGCCGTCCTCTGCCTTGGCGATGAAGGCGAGGTCGAGGACGCGGATCAGGCCGCGGTCGACCAGATCGATCAGGTGCGGCAGGGCCTCACCCGTCGGTTGCCGCCCCGGCCACTCGACGATCAGGTAGTCGATCGGCCCCATCTCGTTGATCTCCTCGACGCTCACATCCGACCTCTTTCGCTGTTGGTTGTGCCCGGTCAGGCCCGGCAGGGGGGACCATAGCGGCGATTGGCCAAGCGCTCTTGACCTTTGTGGGGTTATTCCTCACAAAGGTCAAGAGCGCCCGAACTGATGGCCCTACGGCGCGGCGGGGACGACCGCGATCGGGCCGCCGTCGGCGGGCAGATCGCTGGTGTCGAAGGCCGAGGCCTCGAAGCGGGCGGTCTGGGGCATCTGGGCGACGAACTCCTCCTCGCTCTCGGGGAGGAAATCGGCGCGCTGGTTGCGGTAGTGCATCGGCACCACCCAGCGGGCATCGAGGCGGGAGACGATCGTGCCCGCCTGGGCGGCGCCGATCGTCGGGCCGCCGCCGACCGGGATGAAGAGCAGGTCGACGGCGCCGATCGCGGCGGCCTGCTCCTCGCGCAGTTGGCGCTGGCCGAAGTCGCCGAAGTGGGCGACGCGCACGCCGTCGAGCTCGAAGACGAAGATCGTGTTGGGCCCGCGCTCGGTGCCGGCAGCCTCGTCGTGCTCGGAGGCGACCCCGATCACCTCGCCGACTGCGTCGGTGTCGTGCTTGCCGGCGGTCGCGCGCAGGGTCTGCGGTTCGCCACCGACGACCTCGACCGCGTTGTGGTCGCGGTGCTCGTGGGTGACCAGCAGCAGGTCGACGCCGTCGACCTCGATCGGCGGGTGCTCGAACTTGAGGCCGCGCTCGGCCAGCAGCGGCCCCATGTCGCCGAAGGGATCGATGAAGACCTTGGCCTCCGCGCCGGTCAGGGTGAAGGCGGACTGTCCGTGCCACTCAACGCGCATGTTGCTCCTCCAGTTGCGGGACTTGGGGCGTGCCGAGGACCGGCTCGCTGGCCGGCTCCTCGACGTGGTGGTACTGGCCGCCACGCAGGAGCGAGGCGGCGGCGGCGACGAGACAGGCGACGATCGCGAAGGTGAAGGCGGTGTCGAGGCCGTCGCTGAACGGCTGCGAGATCAGGTGGGGGAAGAAGGCCTGGCCGGTGACCGCGGCGTGGGCGCCGTGCGGCAGGCTTGCCAATGCTTCGGTGCCGACCAGGTGCTGAATCGGGTTGTAGCCGAGGAAGGCGGCGAAGAGGACCGAGATCGGCGGGGTCTGGCCGGCGTGGTGGGCGGCGGCGTGGGAGACGCCGTGCGCTTCCAGGCCGCTGCTGAGCGCGCCCGGCAGGCTGGACGAGAGCCCGGCGATCAGCAGGGTGAAGAAGATTCCGACCGAGAGCACCTGGGCCGAGTTCTGGAAGGTCTGATTCATGCCCCCGCCGGCGCCGCGGTCGGTTGCCGGCAGGCTGTTCATCACCGCGGCACGGTTGGGCGAGGCGAACATCCCCATCGAGGCGCCGAGCAGCAGCAGGATCGCGGCGAAGACGGGGTAGGCGAAGTCGATCGGCAGGGTCATCAGCAGGCCGAAGCTGATCGCGGCGACGATCATGCCGCCGGTGGCGAAGGGCCGGGCGCCGTAGCGGTCGGAGAGCACCCCGGAGATCGGCCCGGCGACGAGCAGGCCGATCGTCAGCGGCAGCATGTAGATGCCCGCCCAGAGCGGCGTTTCGGTGAAGCCGTAGCCGTGCAGCGGCAGCCAGATCCCCTGCAGCCAGATGATCAGCATGAACATCAGGCCACCGCGCGAGATCGCCGCGAGGAAGGTGGAGAGGGTGCCGAAGGTGAAGGCGCGGATGCGGAAGAGCGGCAGGCGGAACATCGGCTCGGCGACGCGGCGCTCGATCACGGCGAAGGCGACCAGCGAGGTGATCGAGCCGGCGAGCAGGATCAGCACGCGCGGGCTCTCCCAGCCGGTCGGGCTGCCGCCGTAGGGCCGGATGCCGTAGGTGACCGCGACCATCGCCAGGACGAGGCCGAGGGCGAAGGTGACGTTGCCGCCCCAATCGATCGAGGCGGGGCGCGGTTTGCTGCGCTCCTCCAGCTTGAGGTAGGCCCAGACGGTGCCGAAGAGGCCGACCGGGACCGAGATCAGGAAGACCAGGCGCCAGTCGATCGGGGCCAGCAGGCCGCCGAGGATGAGGCCGACGAACATGCCGCTGACGCCGACGATGTTGTTGATGCCGAGCGCCATGCCGCGCTGGTTGACCGGGAAGGCGTCGGTGATGATCGCCGCCGCGTTGGCCAGCAGGCAGGCGCCGCCGACGCCCTGGGCGATGCGGAAGATGACCAGGTACATGGCACCGGCCTGCCCGTGCATCCAATCGACGGTGAGGAAGAGCGAGGCGACGGTGTAGATGACGAAGCCGAGGTTGTAGATCTTGACCCGGCCGTAGATGTCGCCGAGCCGGCCGAGGCTGACGATCAGCACGCTGGAGACGACCAGGTAGCCGAGGATCATCCAGAGCAGGTAGAAGCTGTTGCCCGGCACCAGCGGGTCGAGGCGGATGCCGCGGAAGATGTCGGGCATC
>DASZQM010000167.1:0-11105 GCA_035549645.1 Solirubrobacterales bacterium
CAGGCCGGGCCACATGATCGCCCGCACCCAGCGCTTGCGGCGGTTTTTGCCGGCCCACTTTATCACCTCATAGGAGAGCCCGGCGATCAGGGGCACGCCGATGATCCGCGAGGCGACGAGCCAGTACCAGGCGGGCAGCCCGAGCGGGGCGAAGACGAAGATCGCCAGCACCATCACGATCAGCAGGAAGCTCGTGCCGCAGCGCGGGTGCAGGCGCGAGTAGAGCTTGGCGCGCTCCGGCGTCAGCTCGTCTTCGGCCTCGTAGCAGGAGATCGTCTTGTGCTCTGCGCCGTGGTACTCGAAGACGCGGCGCAGGTCCTTGAGGCGGCTGATCCCCCAGATGTAGCCGATGAAGATCCCCGTCCGCAACACGCCCTCGACCAGCCAGAAGAGGAACGGCGAGCCGAGCTTGTCCTTGATCAGGCTGGTCAGCCCGACCGGGACGACGAAGAAGAGGCCGATCGCGAGCAGCAGCGAGAAGGCGATGGTCAGGCCCCACATCCAGCCGCCGATTTCTTCCCGCTCGCCCTCCTCGTCCTCCTCGAGCTGGGCGTTGGCGGAGATGCCGAGGGCTTTGAAGCCGATCTTCAGCGACTCGCCGAGGGCGACGATTCCGCGCAGGACCGGCAGGCGCCAGAGGCGGTGGCGGGTGGCCCAGGGACGGATCGGCTCGGAGCTGATCTCGATCTCGCCGTCGGGCCGGCGCACGGCCACGGCCCAGACCGAAACGCCGCGCATCATCACGCCCTCCAGGACCGCCTGCCCGCCCACCGGTGCGTCGCGCTTGGCGACGAGAGCGCCGTCGGGCATGCGCAGCGGGTCCACCCCGTTTTCCGACGGGGTGGCGGCAGGTTCAGTCTGCAGCGAGCCCAGCTCTGGGCTCACGGCTCTTACCTCCCGGCCTTGGCGTGCTTGGCAGCGCGGCGCTGGAAGCGCTCGACCCGTCCGCCCGTGTCGACCAGCTTCTGCTTGCCGGTGTAGAACGGGTGGCACTCGGAGCAGAGCTCGACGTGGAGGTCGGCCTGCGTGGAGCGCGTGTAGAACTGGTTCCCGCAGGAGCAGTGCACGTTGGCCAGCGTGTACTCAGGATGTATTCCGCTTTTCACATCTCCCAGTTTAGATGACGGGCAAAATCGGCCCGGCCAGGGGTCGGAATCGGCAGGCTAGCCGCGGCTGAGGCCGTCGAGCAGGGTGCCGAGGGTGGCGGCGACCTCGGCCTTCATCGCCTCGGGATCGTCAGCCCGGGCAACCAGCATCGCCGCCTCGTCCAGGGCCCCCATCAGCACGTGGGCGAGTGGCTTGACCGGCTGCGAATCGATTGCGCCGGCCTCGATCGCGGCCGCCAGGGTCGCTTCGATCAGGCCGAGGCCGTGGGCGGCGGCGATCTCGCGCCAGCGATCCCACCCCAGCACTGCGGGACCGTCGAGCAGGACGATCCGCTGGGTCTCGGGCTCGATGCTGGCCTCGAGGAACATCTCGGTGCCGGCCCGCATCGCCTCCAGCGGTGAGGAGGAGCTCGCCTGCAGGGCGCCGGTGGCGATGCGCTGGGCGAGCTCGACCTCGACCTCCTCGTAGACCGCCTCGAAGAGCTCCCGCTTGCCATCGAAGTGGTGATACAGGGCGCCGCGAGTGACGCCGGCCGCACGAACGATCTCTTCCGTCCCCACGTCGGCGTAACCCCGCGCCGCAAAGAGCGGGCGAGCGGCGGCGATCAAGGCGCCGCGGGTCGCCTCGGAGCGCTCCGCCTGAGTGCGGCGTCCCGTCGTTTCGATGTCTCTTTTGACATTCATACAGACTGTTTGTATGTTACCTGCCCAACCAAATCGAGCTGCATCGACTTCTTCACCTGCCAGATAGACGAGTCGATGCAGTGCGCAGAATGGAGGAACGCGATGACGGAGACGAGTGAGCGCAAGGAGATCGAGCTGCCGGCAGGACGCATTCGCTATCGCGAGGAGGGCGAGGGCAAGCCCGTCGTCTTCGTCCATGGCTTCCTCGTCGACGGCCGTCTTTGGGACGGCGTCGTCGATTCGCTCTCCGACCGCTGCCGCTGCCTCGCCCCCGACTGGCCGATGGCGGCCCAGCAGATTCCCTTGAACCCCGATGCCGACCTCTCCCCCACCGGCGTCGCCGCGATCATCGCCAGCTTCCTCGAGGCGCTCGACCTCGAGGACGTGACGATCGTCGGCAACGACTCGGGCGGCGCGATGTCGCAGGTGCTGGCCACTCGCCACCCCGAGCGGATCGGCCGCCTCGTACTGACCAACTGCGATACCCACGACAACTTCCCGCCTGGGATCTTCAAGGCGATGCCACCGCTGGCGAAGCTGCCGGGTGGAATGACGGTCCTCTCCGCCCCGTTCAGGATCGGTGCGCTCTCCCGCTATGCCTTCAAGCAGTTCGCCAAGACGCCGATCCCGCCCGAGTTGGTCGCCTCCTGGATGCGCCCCGCGCTCAGCGACCGGGCGATCAAGCGCGACGCGGCCAAGGTGACGGCGGGAATGAACAAGCGCTACACCTTGGAGGCAGCGGAGCGACTGAGCGAATCGCGTTTGCCCCTCCTGCTCACCTGGGCGCCCGGTGACAAGTTCTTCCCGATCTCCTACGCGGAACGGCTGGCGAAGGAGACGCCCAACGCTCGCATCGTCGAAATTCCCGACGCCTCGACCTTCGTCCCCCTCGACCAGCCGCAGCGGCTTGCCGAAGAGATCGCGTCATTCGTCGAGTCGAGTTGAGGCAAAACACGCAAGCTGCGCGTTCTTTTTCGCTACTTGCATGTTTTTCGTCCGACAGGGGCGCGAATGTTCCGCGTGGAGGTTTCATAACCCCTTACAGGACGGAGAGCCATGCCCAGGGAAATCTTCGACCAGGAACGGCCACGCAGCACGATGGCGCGACGCCTCGACGAAGCGTTTGCCGGTTGCGACCAGTGGACGCTGGCGCCGCCGACTCAGCGCCGCAGTGAGATGGCCTTCAGCCCGCAGGCCTCGATCTCGTCGAGGATCAGCGGCAGCGCCGCAGCCGTGCGCACCCAGGAGCCGCGCGCGCTGTAGTAGTCGGCGTCATGCAGGAGGACCACGTCGCCGGGCCCGACGCCGGAGCTGGCGCGACGCGCGATTGACTCGGCGGTCGCTCGGCGGGTCCAGTCCTTCCCCCAGCGCGACCAGAGGACCGGCCGCCAGCCGCGGCGGCGCACGGCGCGCAGGTTCACCCCGCTGAAGATCCCGTAGGGAGGGCGGTAATCCGCGATCGCCTGCCCGCACGCGTCCTCGATCGCGACGCGGGCGCGCTCGGCGTCCTCGAGGAACTCGCCGGGCGTCAGGCGCAGGAGGTTGCGGTGCCGATAGCAGTGCAGCTCGACCCGGTGGCCCGCGGCGACGACCTCCGCGGCGAGGTCGGGGCGGCGGTCCACCTGCTCGCCGGCGAGGAAGAAGGTCGCCGTCGCGCCTCGCTCGCGCAGGGTCTCGAGCACAGCCGGCGTGCCCTGCGGGTGCGGCCCGTCGTCGAAGGTGAGCGCCACTCCCTCGCCGCCCGACTCGCGCATCGCTATCCCTAGGGCGGAGCCGAGGCCGGGAACGATCGGAGCCAGCGCCGGGCCCGCGTGCAGGACCGTCGCGGCAGCGGCGCCGGCTCCGGCCAGCGAACGGGTCAAGGAGAGGGCTGCGCGGCGGTCTTCGGGCCCGACTGTCCGGCTGAGGACTGCGACGCGGACGAGCCCGACGCATTGGAGCTCTGCCCTTCTCCGGACGGCGGAGTGTCGTTGTCCCTGCCGATGTGGATGCGCCCCTCGAGCGGCTTGGCGATCACCTTGTAAGGGGCTTCCCGGTCGATCACCGTGAACAGCATCACGACGAAGATCGCGGCGAGGCTGACCGCGGTCGCCACCCGCTCCATGCGCAGGCGCCAGACCGGCTGCGGCTTGACCCGCGGGCGGACGTCGAGTGCCCGCGAAGCGATCGAGGGCAGCGAGGCAAAGGAGGAGTCGGGAGAGCGGCGCTCGCGGCCGAGGAGCCGCAGGACGGACTCGAGCTCGTGCTCGGAGCGCGCCACCTCGGCCAGCCCGAAGCGCTCGTAGGCGGCGTTGTTGGCGCGCAGATGGCCGACCGAGAAGCCGTAGGAGACCACGGGGCAGCCGCGGATGTGGGCCTCGAGCACGGTCAACCCGGCGGTCGAGTGGACCATCACGTCGGCCGCCGCCATCCAGTCGCTCATCTGATCGGTGAAGCCGAGGATCCGCACCCGCTCGTTGCCGCCGAAGCGGTGCTCGAGCTTCTCGCGGGCGACCTCGTTGCGGCCGGTGATGCAGACGACCGTCGAATCGTCGCCTTTGAGCGCGGACTCGATCGCACCCTCGAGATCGCCGACCCCCCAGCCGCCGCCGGAGACGAGCACGAGGCGGCCGTGGGTCGGGACGTCAAGGGCCTTGCGCGCATCGACGCGCGTGCGTGGCATCAAGAAGTCCGGCGAGATCGGCGGCCGCGTCCACTCGACGCTGCCGGGCCCGGCGAGCCGCTCGACTTCCTCGATCGACTCCGGGTGGGTAACGAAGTGCAGATCGACCCCCGGATGCACCCAGTAGCGCAGACCGGCCAGATCGGTGATCGCCGATTGCACCGGGACCAGCAGGCGACGATTCTCGCGCAGCATGCCGAGCACGGCCGTCACGCCCGGGTAGGTGGAGATGATCACGTCGGGCTGGTGCTTCTCGATCAAGCGCAGCAGGCCGCGACTGCCGAGCGCGTAGCTGAGGTGATGCATGAGCCAGCGGGTGGGCGCGAACTTGGTGATCAGCCAGTACTGGATGTCGTACAGCCAGGGCATCCAGCGGAAGGTGAAGCGAGAGCCGTCGCGCGCGACCGCAGAGGAGATCTTGCCCATCGCTTCGAGGCCGTTGGCGATCTCGACCTCGGCACCGGGGACCTCGGCCTCCAGATCGGCCTTGATGATCCGCGCCGGCAGGTCGTGGCCCTCGCCGATGTCGGCGGTGAGCACGAGAACTCGCGGATCGCGCTCCTCGAAGCGCGAGGCGCCGGCCAACAGCGCTCCGGCAGCGTGTTCGTTGCCGTTCAGCGATGGCTTCTTGCCGGGGACGGGATCGGGCGGACGGGTGGTGCCGCGGACCCACTCGACGTACTTGCGCACGCCTTCCTTGAAGCTCGTCTCGGCCTTCCAGCCGAGCTCGGTCAGCGCCCGCTCGTTGGAGATCGTCTTGCCGGGGAAATCGCCGGGGCGCGGCGGCGTGTGGGTGATCTCGCAAGTGTCGACGTTTTCCTGCACCCGCTCGGCGATTTCGAGGATCGTCACGACCTCGTCGCCGGAGAGGTTGTAGGTGCGCCCGGCGGCCTCCGGCGCCAGCGCGGCGACGATGCCGTCGGCGAGGTCCTCGACGTAGATGAAGCTGCGGGTGGTCGAGCCGTCGCCGGCGATCGTCAGCGGCTTGCCTTCGAAGGAGAGGTCGGTGAACTTGGCGACGACGCCGGCGGCGCGGGCCCGCGGCCCGTACGGGATGCCGAAGCGCAGCACGGTGCTCTCCAGCTCATAGAGCTCGGCGTAGCCGGCGCAGTAGGTCTCGCCGGCGAGCTTGGTCGCGGTGTAGAGGTGGCGCGGGGCGGGGATCGGCGTTTCCTCGTCGACCTCCTGCTCGGGGCAGTCGCTGTAGACCCAGGTGGTCGAGCCGTAGACGACGCGGCCGACTTTGGCCCGGCAGGCGGCCTCGAGCACGTTGAGCGTACCGCGCGTATTGACCTCCTCGGCGAGGACGGGGTCGGCGAGCACGTGGCCGACGTCGGCGACTGCGGCGAGGTGGATGACGGCGTCGCAGTCGCGCATCGCCAGGTCGAGGTTGGCGGGGTCGGTGATGCTGCCGGTGAAGGTCTCGACTTCGAGCGGCGAGTGGTACGGGGAAGCGCTGAGGTCGAAGATGCGGGGCGTGTCGCCGCGCTCGAGCAGGCGATCGACCACGTGGGAGCCGATGAAGCCGCCGCCGCCGGTTACCAGGACCCTCATGGTTCCTCCTCTTGGCCGAGTGCCGCGGCGCGGCTCTCCGGCCGGTAGTAGAGCGGCACGCACCAGTGGTTCTCCGCCACCCACTCGGTGTTGGGCAGCTCGTCGGAGCGGCCCATGATCCGGTGGCAGGGCTCTTCGTAGACGCGCCCCGTGCCCTTCTCGATCTCCTCGAAGACGATGTACTTGTAGAAGCCCGAGGTCATCCCCTCGGGCAGCTCGAGCCGAGCGGGATGAACCGCGTCGAGGTGGTCGCGCGCGTAGGCGTTCTTCCAGGCGACGATCTCCTCCATACGGTCGGCCTGGACCAGGCCCAGCGCCGCGGTGAACTCGCTCATGCGGAAGTTGAGGCCGTCGACCTCGTGCTCGAACTTGCCGTAGTTGCGGAACTTGCGGGCGAACTCGAGCAGGTCCTCGTCGGCGGAGACGAGCACGCCGCCCTCGCCGGTCGAGACGGTCTTGGTCGCGTAGAAGGAGTAGACGCCGGCATCGCCGAAGCCGCCGGGCTTGCGCCCGTTCCACTCGGCGCCGTGGGCGTGGGCGCAGTCCTCGAGCAGGAAGATGCCGTTGGCGCGGCAGTACTCGGCGATCCGCTCGGCCTCGAAGGCGATGTGCCCGCCGATGTGGACCAGGATCGCCGCCTTCGGCTTGTGTCGCTCGGCCTTCGCCTCGAAGTCCTCGAAGGACACGCAGAGGTCGTCGCGGTTGCAGTCGACGAACTCGACCTTCGCTCCCGCCTTGATCGCGGCCAGGGGCGACGCCATGAAGGTGTTCGAGGGACAGAGGACCGTCTCGCCTCGAACCCCGGCGAACTCCAGCGCCGCCAGCGCCCCGCCTGCCCAGCTCGAGAAGCCGACGCTCGGCAGCCCGTTCCAGCTCGCCCAGCGCTGCTCGAACGCCTCGAGCTTGCGGCCCTCCGACCACTGCTCGGAGTCGAGCACCTCGGTCCAGAGCTCGAAGAGCCTGGCGCGGTCGCGATGGTCGAACCCGATCGCGAACTTGCTCGCGTCCGAGACTGGGGAGCTTGCTGGGGCCAAAACCGGCGTCAGGCTAGCAGCGAAGGCGGATAAGAGGGGCCGGAATTCAGTCCGAATCCCCTGTGTGCGCACTCTCGATCACTGCCCCGACCGCGGATGAGCCCGCAAGCAGCACCGTGCCCGCCACGGCGACCGCCATCGAGGCGACCAGAAGCAAGCCACCGAGCGGGGTCGATCCCCACGACTCGCCGAAGATCAGCGGCGCCAGCACCACCGGGACCAGGACCTGCACGGCGAACATCATGGGGGCGACGTGGGTGGCGGGGCGACGCTGCAAGGCGCTCATCTCGCTGAGCAGGGCGAGCCCCTCGGAGGCCGCAGCGGTGGCCAGCCAGGCGACCGCGACCAGCAGCGTGCCCGCCGCGAGCTCGTCGGTGAGCAGCTTGCTGGCGATCGCGGTCCAGGCGTAGCCGCAACCGGCGCTGATCACGGCCAGCGTCCCGAGAGCGCTTCCGGCCCTGACCCTGCTCGATGAATCCCCGAAGCGCATCCGCAGCGCATAGGGAGCGGCGAGCGGGATCGCGACCAGGGCAAGCGCCAGGGCGATGGCGCCGGCGCTGGCGTGATCGGTGGTGCGTTCGGGCGCGGCCAGGGCGACGCCGAGCACGCCGAGCACGATCGCCGCGACCGCGATCCACTCCCGCCGCCCGGGCCTCTCCCCCAGTCGCTTGGCGCCGAGCCAGAGGAGCAGGATCAACCCGCTCGCCAGGCAGGGCTGGACCACGGTGAGCGGCGCCAGCAACAGCGCCCCGATCTCCAGCGGCCAGCCCGCCAGGCCCAGCGCCGTCGCCCCCAGCCAGCGCCGATTGCGCACGAGGCGCCCCAGGAGCGAGGGTCGCAGCGAGTGCTCGGCGGCGACCCCGCGCGCCTCCAGCGCCTGCAGCGCGATCGAGGCGTTGTAGAGCGCCGACGCTCCGACCGCCGCGACTATCCCGAGAGCCAGCACGGCGCGAGCCTAATCGCACGACGCACGGCAAACCTGTCATCCGCAGCCGATTAATGCTCAGGTTTTGTGGCACTATGCACAATTCCATGAACCGAAGGTCGATCGTCGCCAGCTTCCTGGTGGTGCTCGCGGCGATCGCCGTGGGGGCTGCGCTGCTCGGCTGCGGCAGCTCGAACGACCAGCCCAGCGTCCCTCCGCGCGTCGCCGAACGCCAGAACTACCACCAGAAGCAGTACGACGCTGGGATTTCGAATCCGTGGCCGATAGACCGGAGCGACCGGCGGGTCGGGGCCTATCTCGAAACCTCCTGGCACGCCCCCGCGGCCGGAGCGGCCACTTTCACGATCTACTCGCGAACGGCCGACGAAACCGGTTCGCCCGCCGCGGCCGCGAACCTGGCACTGGTCCAAACCAGCAAGCTGCCGGACTACCGCGAAGGCGGCGTCAAGGCCGAGAAGCTGAGAGAAACGCCGTCGGTTCGCTGGAGCTTCGAACTGGGCGAAATCGCCTACGTCGAGCATTTCTTCGAAGAATGCGGAATCGATTTCATCGTCCGCGAGGCGGCGCCCCCCGAGCGCTGGGACGCACTCAGGCCGTTCTTCGAGGAAATGAGCGAAATGGTCTCCGCCAAGTGCGATGAGTAGCAGGGCGCTCATCGCCTGGTCTGCGGCACTGCTGGTCGCGGCGCTGCTCGTCGCCGGCTGCGGCGGCTCGAGCGATACGCCCGCCAGCCAAGCGGTAAAAGCGGAACCGCCCCTCTACCACCAGTCCCTCTACGACTTCGAAACCTTCGGCGGAGCGGTCCAGGTCGAGAGCGACAAGCGGATCGGCGACACCCTCGAATCGGTCTGGGCAAACCCGAACAACGCCAAAGAGACCATCGCGGTGACCGCGTCGACCGAAAGCCCGAACTCGCCGCGCGAGGAAGCCGAACTATCCCGCGAACAGATCAAGCTGCTGCCCGGATACAGCGAGCACAGCTTCAAGGCAGTCAGGCTGCGCGGCCGTCCGGCGACCCAGTGGACCTATGAAGTCGCCGGGATCGGTCGCAGCGAGTACTTCTTCGAAGCCTGCGGCGTGCACTACGCGTTCATCGCGAACATCTACGTCAAGCCCTTCGGCATCCCGATCGAACTGCGTTACCGGCGCATCGCCAAGCTGATCGTGCCGGTCTGCGCCTTGAGCTAGAGCCGCTCAGGTTTCCTGGTAGAGCGGCCCGTCGCCGCCCTCGGGCAGCGTCAGGCGCCCGCCCTTGGCGGTGATCGCGCCGCACTGCACGCAGTTGGAGGCGGTGACGTGGACGTCGACCTCGGTCGCGCCGTTCTCGAGCTGGTCCTCGGGGATCTCGTAGACCTGTGCCGGGCACATCGAGACCCAGGTCTGGGCGACCTCGCGCGGCACCCTGCTCTGGATGCGGACGTGATTGGGCGCGTCGTCGCGCGTGGCGTTGCCGGAGAGGAAGACCGAGTCGAGCTTGGCGAAGGTGAGCTCGTTGTCGGGCTTGACGTACATGTCCTCGGCTTTGCCCAGCTCCATCGGCACCTCGGAGTCGTGCTCCTGCTTCCAGTGGCCGCCGGGGAAGTTGCCTTTGGTGATCGTCATCGCCGATGCCATGGCGCCGCCGAGGAAGAAGCCTTTGGAGAAGGGCTGGCGCATGTTGCGCGATTCGAAGAGGTCCTTCTCGATCAGCGACTTGTGGATCTTCTCGTCGTAGGCCTCGAAGTTGACCGAGTCTTCCTTCAGCGACTCGACGATCGTCTCCGCCGCGTACATGCCGGCGTGCATCGCGTAGTGGACGCCCTTCAGGGTCGGCACGTTGACCATGCTGGCGGCGTCGCCGGCAACCACCATGCCGGGCACGGCGAGGCGCTTGGGCATCGAGAAGTAACCGCCGGAGGGGATCGTCTTGGCGCCCCAGGCGACCCGTTTGCCGCCCTCGAGCAGGTTCTTGATGAAGGGGTGGGTCTTGATCAGCTGCAGGGCGTCGTGGACGCTGAAGGTGGCGTCGGTGTAGTCGAGGCCGGCGACGAGGCCGATGCAGAGCTTGTCCTCGCCCATCGGGTAGATGAAGGTGCCGCCGAACTCGTTGTAGCGGGGGGACTTGCGCAGCGGCCAGCCCATCGTGTGGATCACGCGGTCGAGCGGCTTGGGGACCTCCCAGACCTCCTTGACCCCGAGCTCCCAGCGCATCGGGTCGGCGCCGTGCATGTCGAAGTAGTCGTAGGCGGCGTAGGAGAGGTGGCCGACGGTGCCCTCGGCGAGCACGGTCGCCTTGGCGACGACGTCGGAGCCCGGCTCGAAGTTGCCCAGCTCCTCACCGTCCTTGCCGCGGCCGCGGTCGCCAGAGCGCACGCCCTTGACCACGCGGTCCTCGACCAGCAGCTTGGTCGCAGCGGTCTCGGAGAGGATGTAGACGCCGGCTTCCTCGGCTTTCTCGGCGAGGAAGCGGCCCAGCTTGGAGACCGAGGTGACGTAGTTGCCGTGGTTGCGGAAGTTGGGCGGCATCGGCTTCAGCGGCAGCGCCGCCTTCGAGGTCAGCAGGTAAACCGCGTCCTTGGTCACCTCCTGGTAGACCGGCCACTCCTCCTTCGGCAGGTCGGGGAAGAGCTCTTCCATCGCCGAGGGCTTCATGTTGGCCCCGGAGAGCAGGTGGGCGCCGGCCACCTTGCCCTTCTCGATCACCGCGACCGGGACTTCGCCGAGCTTCTCGGTCAGCTCCGGCTCGTTCTCGAGCAGCTGCATGATCTTGTTGGCGCAGGCGAGCCCGGCGGGCCCGCCCCCGACGATCGCGATGCCGACCTCGATGCGCTCGTCCTCGGGGTCGGTCGGCGGGCCGATCACGTCGGCCGCGTCGAACGGCGGCGGGAACTCGCTTGGTGCAACTGCCGGCATCGCGCTCTCTCCTTTGCTGCTGCTTGGTTCTGGGGTGAAACAGCGTCCGGGGGGCCGAAGCCCCCCGGCACCGCTAGCCCTTCTTAGCCTTGATCGCCTCGGTCAGCTTGGGGACGATCTTGTGCAGGTCGCCCACCACGCCGAGATCCGAGAACTCGAAGATCGGCGCGTTCTGATCCTTGTTGATCGCGAGGATGTTCTCCGAGCTCTGCATCCCGACCTTGTGC
>DASZQM010000168.1:0-3694 GCA_035549645.1 Solirubrobacterales bacterium
CGACCTGCGCGAGATCATGCCCTACGCCTTCGGCTACATGCTGGCGGCCAAGGTCGGGACCGGGATCGTCGCCGAGCTCGGCGCGATGCGGATCTCCGACGAGATCGACGCGCTCGAGGTGATGGGCGTGCCGCCGGTCACTTTCCTCTGCGCGACCCGCCTGCTTGCCGCCTGGATCGCCTTCCCCTTCATGTACCTCTGCGGGATCGGGATCATGTACTTCGCCAGCTACCTGGCCGTCGTCCAGCAGATCGGCGACGTCTCCTCGGGTGGCTACCTGCTGATCTTCTGGATGTTCCAGAACCCCCCCGATCTCTTCTACAGCCTGATCAAGGGCATGTTCATGGCCACCGCCATAGTCATGGTCGGTTGCTACTACGGGTACACGGCTTCGGGCGGTCCGGTCGGGGTGGGTACGGCAACCGCGAAGTCGATGGTCCTCAACATCGTCTTGGTTCACATCATCGGGATGCTGGGCACCCTGGTCTTCTGGGGAGCCAATCCACGGGCGCCGATAGGAGGCTGACTTAACCTATGTCTATGGACGATCCGACCCGACCCGACGACGCCGAGTTCGAGGCCGAGGCCGAGACGACCGCCGAAGCGGCCGATCCGGTGGCCCCCGAGCCCGCCCACAGCGGTCCCTACGTCAGCGAGGACGGCATGACGATGGGCCGCGACTTCGTCATTCCCGGCGTCGACCCCTCGGAGTCGGACCCCTACCGCTTCCACACCGGCCGCAAGCGCGACCACGGTGGCGAGGACGCGATCGAGATCATCGACCTGGTCAAGCAGTTCGGTCGCGCCCGCATCCTCAACGGCCTCAACCTCGGCCTGCCGGAGGATCAGATCTCGATGGTGCTCGGTCCCTCTGGCACGGGCAAGAGCGTGCTGATCAAGCACATCGTCGGCCTGCTCTACCCCGACTCGGGGGACGTGCTCGTGCACGGCGAGTCGATTCCGAACATGACCGACGACGAACTCTTCGAGGTGCGCAAGAAGTTCGGCCTGCTCTTCCAGGACGGCGCTCTCTTCGGCTCGATGAACATCTACGACAACACAGCCTTCCCATTGCGCCAGCACACCGACAAGAGCGAGGAAGAGATCGGCGAGATCTGCAACCGTCGGCTCAAGGAGGTCGGGCTCAGCGAGGCGATCTACAAGATGCCGAACGAGCTCTCCGGCGGCATGCGCAAGCGCGCCGGCTTCGCCCGGGCGCTCGTGCTGGAACCGGCGATCGTGATGTTCGACGAGCCCGACTCAGGGCTCGATCCGGTCCGCACCGCGCTGCTTTGCGAGCTCGTCCGCGAGGTCCACGAGGAGAACGGGGGCTGCTACCTGGTGATCAGCCACGACCTCAACACCGCGCGCCGCGTCTCCGACTTCATCGCCGTGCTCTGGAACGGCAAGATCGTCGAGTCGGGCCCCAAGGAGGAACTGTTCGACTCTGAAAATCGCTTCGTCAGCCAGTTCCTCAACGCGGACGTAACCGGCCCGCTCTCGATGGATTGAGCCGGATCGCGGCGTGGGCTGTCCGCCACGCGCGGGCGGTCCTGGCAGTCTCGGCGGTGCTGGCCCTGGTGGCCGCAGTGGCCGCCACGCAGCTTCCGACCGACGCCGGCACCGACACCCTGGTCGATCGCGACAGCGAGAGCTACCGCGCCACCGAACGGGTGCGCGAAGTCTTCGGCGAAGAACCGGTCGTGGTCGTCGCCGAGGGCGACCTGCAGGAACTGATCCTCACCCCCAACCTCGGCCGCCTGATCCGCCTCGAGGGCTGCCTCTCGGGCAAGGTGCCGAAGGGAGCCAAGCCGATCCCGGGGCCGTGCACCGAAATCGCGCGGCTCGACCCGGTCCAGTACCTGGCAGGGCCGGGCACCTTCCTCAATGAGGCGGTGCTGCAGATCGAAAGCCAGCTGCGCCGCCTCGCCGCCACCGTGCCGCCCGCCCAGCTGCGCGAATTCCTGCTCCAGGTCGCGGCCCGTTACGGGATAACCAGCGCGCCGAGCATCGGCAACCCGGATTTCCTCGCCTCGGTCGTCTTCGACCTGCGCCAGGCGCGCGGCACGCCGAAGGCGAGGCTTGCCTACCTATTTCCCAACAACCACTCGACCCAGATCGTCCTGCGCCTGCGGCCGGACCTGAGCGACTCCGAACGCAGCCGGGCGCTGGCGCTGATCCGCGAAGCGGTCTACGACACCACGCCGAGGAAGGCCTGCACCTACAAGGGCAAGCCCGAGGCCTGCTTCGGCCTGCACGGCGTCGGCACCTACACGATCAGCGGCGCGCCGGTCGTGATCGAGGGCATCACCGGGGCGCTGAAGGACGCGCTGCTGATCCTCTTCGCGGTGGCGATCGTGGTCATGGGGCTGGTCCTGATGCTGGTCTTCCGCTCACGCTGGCGGTTGCTGCCGCTGGCGATCGCCCTGGCGGCCGCGGCGCTCACCTTCGGCCTGCTCGAGCTGCTCGGCGGCTCGCTGACGATCGCCTCGATCGCGACCCTGCCGATCCTGATCGGCCTCGTCGTCGATTACGCGATCCAGTTGCAGGCCCGCTACGACGAGGCCTGCGCCGGGGGGTCCGAGCCGGTCGAGGCCGCGCGCTCGGCAGCCGGTCGGGCCGGTCCGACGATCGCGATCGCCTGCTTCGCCACCGCCGCCGGCTTCCTGGCGCTGCAGCTCTCGCCGATCCCGATGGTCCGCGGCTTTGGCCTGCTGCTCATCCTCGGCATCGCGCTCGGTCTCGGGCTCGCCATCACCGCCGGCTTCGCCGCCCTCGGCCTGCGGGGCGGGCAGGGGGTTGGGAGCGCCCGGCCCCTGCTGCCGCTCGGCCGAGTCGCCGGCATCTCGCTTGCTCACCCCGCTCGGGTGCTGGCGATCGGCGCCGTCCTGGCCGCAGTCGGCTGGGGGCTTGGAACGCAGGTCGAGACCGTCTCCGACATTCGCTCGCTGGGGCCGCAGGGGCTGCGGGAGATCAAGGACCTGGAGAACGTCCAGGACGCGACCGGGGTCTCGGGCCAGCTTCAGATCGCGGTCGAAGCCCCCGACCTCTCCGACCCGGCGACGATCCGCTGGATGGCGGAATTCAAGGAACGGGTGCTGCGGGAGAACGGGTTCAGCGGCCCAAGGCCGAGCTGCCTGAAGGCAGAAATCTGCCCAGGACCGGCGCTCTCCGACTTCCTCACCAGCAGCCGGGAAAAGGACCAGCTGACGCGGGACGAAGTGCGGGCGACGCTGCGTGAATTGCCCGCCTACGACCTCGAACAGCTGGCCCCGGTCGATCCCAAGACCGGCTTGCCGGGTCACCTCGCGCTGCTCAGCTTCGGCATCCGAGCCCAATCGCTGGAGGACCAGCAGGCGCTGATCGAACGGGTCCGCTCGCAGGTCGGGACGCCGGGAGAGCCGGGCGGACCGCCGGCGGGGGTCAGGGTGCGCTTCGCGGGGCTGCCGGTGATCGCCGCGGCCGCCGCCTCGGACCTCTCGAGCAGTCGTTACTGGCTGACGCTGGCCGGGCTCATCGCCGTCGGCCTGGTCCTGCTGGCGGCCTACCGCTCGGTGCGCCGGGCGCTGGTGCCGCTGATTCCGGTCGCATTCGCCACCGGCTGGTCCGCGCTGGTGCTCTGGGTCAGCCAGATTCCGCTCAACCCGATGTCGGCGGCTCTGGGGGCGCTGACGATCGCGATCGCCACCGAGTT
>DASZQM010000169.1:0-4349 GCA_035549645.1 Solirubrobacterales bacterium
GTCGAGCAGGCCGAGCCGCGTCGCCCGCTCGCGCGAGCCCGCCGCGGCCGGGGCCTGCACGGCTTCGGCCGCTTCGTCGCCGGCGAGGTCGCGCAGCAGGCGCCTTTCGGCGGCGAGGGCCGGCGCGCTCCATGCCCCGCCGGCGCGGCCGCTGTCGATCACGAGCTCATAGGGGGTGAGCGGCGGCGTGAGCGGGTCGCCCCGCTTGTCGTGCAGCTCGGTGCGGGTGGTGAACTCGCCGCTGCCGCCGGTCAGCTCCAGCTTCGTCGCGGGCAGGGCGATCGCCAGCATCAGGGCGCTGGCGCCCAGCGCGATCGGCAGCGCGCGGCGCATGACGAAGCCGACCATGCGCTCGCCCGGCGACGGCCCGCTCGCCGGGCGCCGCCGCCGCGGGCGCAGCGGGCGTTTCTGCAGGCGCGGGGCGAGTACTCGAAGCAGCGCGGGCAGCAGCGTCACCGCGGCCAGCACCGAGACCATCGGGATGATCACGGTGGCTAGGCCGAGCCCGCTGAAGAACGGGATCGAGACGAAGGTCAGCGGCACCAGGCCGGCGGTGACGACGGCGCCGGAGATCGCCAGGGCGCGGCCCGCCGTGTGCGCCGTCGCGGGCAGGGCGACCGCGGTGGGGCCGTCGCGCGCCTCCTCGCGATAGCGCGCCACGTAGAGCATCGAGTAGTCGATCGCGATCGCGATCCCGACCAGGGTGACCACGTTGGTCGCGTAGATCGGGATCGAGACGAACAGGGTCTCCAGCCAGATCACCCCCATCGCCACCGAGATCGTCGCCAGGCCGAAGAGGAGGGGGATCGCCGCCGCCGTCACCGAGCCGAAGAAGACGAGCAGGATCAGCGCCGTCACCGGCAGCGCCACCAGCTCGGCGCGGTGCAGGTCGCTGCCGATGATCTCGCTCACTTCGCTGGAGACGACCGGGAAGCCGGTGACCTTGACCCGGGTGCGCGGCGGGTGGCCGATCGCGCTCGTGACCGCGGCGACGCGCTCGCGGGCGGCCTGGCCGGAGATCCGGGTGGCCAGGCCCGCGTAGCTGACCTCGGGACCGAGGCTGTGCAGCGGGGTCGCCCGGCCGTGGACGACGCGCGCCGCGCGCTTCAGCGAAGACTCGATGCCGCCGCGGAAGCGGGCCGAGCCCCAGCTCGCGGACGGCGCCTGGAAGAGCACCACGAACGAGCTTTTGCCCGATTCGCCGAACTCCCGGCTGAGCACCTCCGAGGCGGCTCGCGAGGGAGAGCCGGGGACTTCGACCGAGCCGGTCAGGCGCGGCCCCAGCTGGGTCCAGGCAAGCACGCCCAGACAGGCGGCAAGCGCCCAGGCGGCGAGCACGGCGGCAGTCCGCCGCCGGCCGAAGGCGCCCTGCGGGGCCGAATCCTCTGCAGAGTTTGGAGTGATGGGAGGAATTTGACCTGGGTCTCGGGGCGGGAGCAAAATCGCCGTTTCGTGAGGGGGAAACGCGCCAGACGACGCTTGCTGCCCGGCCTCGCCCTGCTCCTGCTCTGTGTCTCGGCCTTGGCCGCTCCTGCCGGCGCGGCCACCGCGGAGCTCGGTGCCTGCGGGAACGAAGGCCTGCGCCTCGGCGGGGCCGGCGAAGGGCTGGCGGACTGCCGCGCCTACGAGCAGGCGACACCGCTCGCCAAGGAAGGAGTCGGCGCCCAGGGCGAAGCCCCGTTCGTCAGGGCGGCGAGCGACGGCGGCGCCGTCACCTTCCTCGCCGGGACCAGCGGCACTCCGGTGCAGGAATACACGCCCAGCGTCGCCGTGCGCGGCGGCGGGGCCTGGTCCACCGAGCCCCTGCTCACTCCGGCGCAGATGAAGGGCAATTCCGAAGTGATCGGCATCGCGCCGGACCTGGCCTGGGTGTTCGTCCGGGCGGTCGACCGCGAACCCGCGACGCCGCTCACGGCGCTGTTGGCGCGCTCGACGGCGGACGGTACGGAGCGCGTCGTCGTCCCGCCGACGGCCGGCTTCGAACCTCGCTTCGTCGCCGCCTCGGCCGACGGCTCGCTCCTTGCTTTCGAAGCGCCGCAGGCGTTGGCCGGGGTCAACGGGGCGAGGCCCGGCCGGCCCAATCTCTACGGGTGGGACCGCGCCGGTGGAGGGGTGCGACTGCTCGGGGCCCTCAACGACGGCAGCGCGCCCGCCGAAGGGGCGATCGGCGGCTCCTATGACTGGATGCGGGGAACGACGGCCGCGACGCTGGCCGAAGGCGGGGCGAGCCGCGACTACTACACGCAGGACCAGGGCGTGCTCTCGGCCGCCGGCACCGCCGTCTACTTCACCGCCGCCGGCAGCGGCCAGCTCTACCTGCGGCGCAACCCGTTCGCAGCCCAGAGCCCGCTCGACGCCGGCGGTTCCTGCCTGGACGCGGCCCTCGCCTGCACCGTCAGGCTCTCGGCCCCGAGCAAGACCAACGGCAGCGGCCCTGGCGGGACCGACCCGGAGGGGCCGGAGCCGGCCGCCTTCATGGGGGCGAGCGCCGACGGCGGCAGGTCGTTCTTCACTTCGCCCGAGGACCTCACCGACGACGCCAGCACCGGCGTCAGTCAGGTCGAACCGGGGATCGTGCGCACCCGAAGCAGCGGCGGGGGCGCGATCGAACCTGGCCTCGTCGACGCTGCCGCGAACGGGATCGCCACCGACGAATCGCATCTCTACTGGGCGAACCCGTCGGCGGGCTCGATCGGCCGCGCTCACCTCGACGGCAGCGGGGCCGAAGCCGGCTTCGTCAGCGGCGTCGCCAGCCCCGGCTGGGTCGCGGTCGACGGCGAGTACCTCTACTGGACGAGCCCTGCCACGGTGAGCGAAGGGAACGACGGGACGATCGGGCGCGTGCGGCTCGACGGCACCGCCCCGCCCGAACCCGATTTCATCACCGCCGCCGGCGACCCCAGAGGCATCGCCGTCGACGCTGCGCACCTCTACTGGTCCAACGCCTCCGCTCACGCGATCTCCCGGGCTGCGATCGACGGCAGCGGGGTCGAGCCGAGCTTTCACTTCATCGGCTCGACCGAAGTCCCCGAGGGGATCGCCGTCGACGGCTCCCACCTC
The DNA here is from genome assembly GCA_035549645.1 of Solirubrobacterales bacterium. Taxonomy (GTDB): domain Bacteria; phylum Actinomycetota; class Thermoleophilia; order Solirubrobacterales; family 70-9; genus VRUE01. The sequence goes on from DASZQM010000169.1 coordinate 3,061, forward strand.
TACTGGGCGACCAACAACCCGAACGGCTACGTCAGTCGCAGCGAGCTCGACGGCTCCAACGAAATCTTCGCCTTCGTCGGCGCGCTCGACGAAGTGCGCGGGATCGCGGTCGACGCCGGGCACGTCTACTGGTCGACTGCGGCCACCCGGCGGGTCGGCCGCGCCAACCTCGACCTCGAAGAAGTCGAACGGGAATTCGTCCCGGAAGCTGGCAGAGGAGCCGGGATGGCGGTCGCCGGCTCGCACCTCTACTGGGTGACCTCGGGCATCGAGAACGGGTCCGAGGACCTCTATCGCTACGACGCCGGCAGCGGCGAGCTGTCTGACCTCACGCCCGATCCCAGCGAGGTCAACGGCGCCGAAGTGCTCGGCGTGCTCGGCATCGCGGCGGACGGCTCGCGCATCTACTTCGCCGCCAACGGCGTGCTCGCGGACGAACCGAACGCGCGGGGCGAAACCGCGCAGCCGGGCACCTGCAGCGACGAACCCGATGCCGCCGGCGGCGAGTGCAACCTCTACCTTTCCAGCGGCGGCGCCATCCGCTTCGTCGCCCGCCTGCAGACCGGCGGCGACCCGGCGCAAAGCGACGCCGCCAACTGGGCCGCGACGCCGACCGGGTCCTTCTTCAGTCCCACCTTCCAGCAGACGGCGCGGGTCTCCACGGACGGAGGCACGCTGCTCTTCCGCTCCCGCCGCCAGCTCACCGCCTACGCCAGCGGCGGCACGCCCGAGCTCTACCTCTTCCGCCTCGGCGACGGCAAGGTGATCTGCGTCTCCTGCGATCCGGACGGCGCCGCCCCGGCCGGGCCGCCGACCCTCGGCACGATCTTTCCGCCGACCGAATTCGGCCGCCGCCCGGTCGCGGCCCGCAGCCGCATCCTCTCCGCCGACGGCAGGCGCGTCTTCTTCGAGTCGGTGGACCCCCTGGTCGCAGCCGACCGCAACGGCGAAAGCGGCTGTGCCCCGGTCGGCTTCCCCCGTCAGGCCTTTCCCTCCTGTCAGGACGTCTACGAGTGGGAGGCGGCTGGGACGGGATCGTGCGCCGAAGCCGCCGAAGCCGGTTGCCTGTACCTGCTCTCCGGCGCCAGGCCGGGGCGCCCGGCACTGCTCGCCGACGCCTCCGCCGACGGAGACGAGGTCTTCTTCTTCAGCGCCGCGCCGCTGCTGGGTCAGGACGGCGACGAACTGTTCGACGTCTACGACGCGCGCGTCGAGGGCGGGCTCGCCGGGCAGGGCACCCCCGCGGCCGGCTGCAGCGGCGAAGCCTGCCGGCCTCCGGCGAACGCGTC
>DASZQM010000170.1:0-6470 GCA_035549645.1 Solirubrobacterales bacterium
ACGCCTGCTCGCGCTACCCGATCGTCTCGATCGAGGACGGCATGGACGAGGAGGACTGGGACGGCTGGAAGCTGCTGACCGAGAAGCTGGGGGAGAAGGTGCAGCTGGTCGGCGACGACCTCTTCGTCACCAACCCCGAGCGCCTGCGCCGTGGCATCGAGCTCGGCGTCGGCAACTCGATCCTGGTCAAGGTCAACCAGATCGGCACCCTGAGCGAGACGCTGGAGGCGATCCGGATCGCCCGCGAGGCCGGCTACACGGCGGTGATCTCGCACCGCTCGGGCGAGACCGAGGACACGACGATCGCCGACCTGGCGGTGGCCACCGGCGCCGGGCAGATCAAGACCGGCGCCCCGTCCCGCTCCGATCGCGTCGCCAAGTACAACCGCCTGCTGCGGATCGAGGAGGAATTGGGCGCGGCGGCGCGTTTCCCGGGCTTGCAGGCATTCAGTCAACGGTCGAGTTAGTGAAGGAATGCGGGGCCCGACCGCGTAGGAGCGGGCATGGCAGCACGTGCGCAGGCGCGCAAACGCCCTTCAGGCGGAGCCAAGCGCAAACCCACGCCGTCTCGCAGCACCGCCCGGCGCAAACCCGCCGCCCGGCGCAAACCGAGCGCCAGGCGCGGTGCCAGCCGCATCAAGTGGGATCGCGTCGGGCGCGTGGCGCTGACGCTGGTGCTCGCGGCGGTGCTCTACTCCTACCTCAACCCGGTGATCGACTTCGTCAAGACCTACACCGCGACCACCGCGGCCCGGGTCCGGTTGCACGAGGTCCAGCACGAAAACACCCGCCTGCACTGGCGCGTCCAGCATGCCGACGACCCGATCGTGCTCAATGCCAAGGCCCGCGCCCAGGGCATGATTGCCCCCGAAGAGACACCGCTGGTCGTCCGCGGCCTCTAGCGGCCCTCTCAGGAGCGACCGGTGGTTAGTGCCGGCAGCTACGTCCTCAGCGCCCTTTCCCTGGTCTTGGTGGGCGTCTCGATCGGGTTCACGGCGTATCGCTTGCGCAACAGGCTCATTCCCACCTGGGAGGGGGCGCCAGCTCGACTTACCGAGGCGGTTGCATCCCTAGCCCTTCTCATCTGGGTTGGAGAGCTTCTTGGCACCTTCGGCCTTTTTAACGACTGGGCTTTCGTTGCGGCTTCGGTTCTCGTGGCTGTCTTGGCATGGCGGCTTCTGCCGGGGGGTGGCGCCGTAGGGGGGCCCGCCCCCGAGGAAGCTTTAGCTACCGGAGGGGGTGGGGGGTCCCCTGCGGTGACAGGCCCCGCCGGCCCAAGCCCCTTTGCCTTGCTGGTCACCTGGGGCGTTGTGGCCCTGGTCTTTGCGCACTGGGGCCTGACGACCAAGGACGCCCTGGACCGAGGGATCTTCAACTTCGATTCGCTCTGGTACCACATGCCGTTCGCGGCGGACATGGTGCAGAGCCACTCGACGACTGGGCTCCACTACACCGAGACGGTCTTTACGAACTGGTTCTATCCGCAGAACTCGGAGCTCCTCCATGCCACGGGGATCCTGCTGACGCACCGCGACATGCTGTCGCTCTTTTTGAACTTCAGCTTCCTAGGGCTCGCGTTCCTTGCTGCGTGGTGCATCGGGCGGCCCTACGGTCGCGGGCATTTGACGGTTGTCGCAGCCGCTGTTGTCCTGGAGTGCCACACGCTTGTCGTCCGCGAGCCTGGTGCCGCCAAGAACGACCTCGTTGCCGCCGCTCTTCTTCTTGCCGCAGTCGCCATCATGGTCATTGCTTGGCATGACCGTCGGGCTCATAAGCCGACGGTCGAGGGCGGGGTTTCTCTGCCGATTGGCTGGCCGCTGGCGGTCGCTGGACTGTCGGTTGGTCTGGCCGTGGGAACCAAGTCCACCGCCGTAGCCATGTCGGCGGTCCTGACGCTCGCCGTGGTCGTTCTGGCGCCCTCAGGGCGACGCTGGGCGGCGTTCGGCTGGTGGTTCGTCCCGGCCCTCCTGGGCGGCGGCTACTGGTACCTGCGCAACCTGATCGTCGCCGGCAATCCGCTGCCGCAGGCGACGAGCATCGGGCCGATCGGGCTGCCGCACCCGGTGCGGCTGCAGGAAGGGCGTCCGGACTTCAGCATCGTCCACTACGCGACCGACACCGGCGTCTGGCGCGACTACTTCGAGCCTGGGCTGCACCAGGCCTTCGGCGCGCTCTGGCCGCTGGTGATCGTCCTCGCCATCGCGGGGGGGCTGCTGGCGCTCTTGCGCGGGCGCGAGGCGATCCTGCGCTGGATGGGAGCGGTGGCGCTGCTCGGGCTCATCGCCTACGTCTTCACCCCGCTCAGCGCCGCCGGGGCCGAGGGCGCCCCGGTCGGCTTCGGCATCAACATCCGCTACGTGATCCCGCCGCTGCTGCTGGGCATGGTGCTGCTGGCGGCCCAGCCCTGGTTCAGCGGCCGTGAGGCGGCCGAGGAGCGCAAGGGAGCCGTATGGCCGCGCTGGGGCTGGGAAGAGTGGGGGCTGCTCGCTGGCTTGCTCCTGTTGCTCCTGATCACCGATCGAGCCGACGCGGCGTTGAGGGACCCGGCGCGGACCTTCGGCATCCCCCTGGCCCTGGTCGTCGTCGCCATCCCGGCCGGCCTGCTCTTCGCGCGGGCGCGTGGTGTCGCTCGCGGCGTCGTCATCGGCGGCTTCGCCACCCTTGCCCTGTTCGTGCTGGCGATCGGCTATCCGCTGCAGCGCCACTACCTGCGCGACCGCTTCGGCCCCTCCTCCGAAATCCCCGGCATGCAGCTCGACAGCGCCTACCAGTGGGCGCGTGGCGAGAGCGACGCGCGGATCGGGATCGCCGGCACCACCGCCGGCTTCCTCCAGTACGGGTTCTTCGGCACCGACCTCTCCAACCGCGTCGTCTACCTGGGCGAAAAGGGCCCGCATGGGGCATACGACGCGATCCCGACCTGCGCCGGCTTCCGCACCGCCGTCAACGCCGCGGACCTCGACTACCTGGTCACCTCGCCCTTCCTCAACTTCATCAGCACCGGCGAACCCGTGCCCTCGCCCGAGGCGCGCTGGCTGCGTGGGGACCCGGCGGCGACGCCGATCCGGCGCAGCGGTCCCGTCACCGTCTGGAGACTGGACGGTCGCCTCGATCCGGGCGCGTGTGGCCCGGCCAACGCGCCACTGCGCGAAATCCCGGATACCCCCGGCATCTAGTCGGAGGTATCCGGTCGAGGGCTACTCGTCGTCGTCGGAGTCCGGCTCGGCGGACTCGGGCGCGCCGCCGCCGGGGCGGCGGATGACGATCTGGTCCGCCTCGATGCGGACCGTTACCTCGCGCTTGCCCGCCCAGTGCTCGGTGTAGACCGGGTTGTCCTGGATCGAGGGGTCGAGCCAGAGGCCGTAGCCGTCGTTCTCGCCGTGGTCGAAGGTCGCCTCGATCTCTTTGCGGCGACCGCGTCCGCCGCGGCGACCGCGCCGCCGGCGCCGTTTCGGTTTCGCCTCGGCGTCCCTCTCCTCGTCGTCCTCGGACTCCTCGTCGGCCTCCGCCTCCGCCTCGGCCTCCTCGGCCGTGGCGGCCTCGATCTCAGCCTCGATCTCGTCGCGCAGGTCGACTTCGGTGGAGCCATCCTCCTCGTCAGGCGTAAAGCCGTGCTGTTTGCGGAACTCGCGCAGCTCGGAGGTGCTGACTTCAAGTTGGTGGGCGATCCAGGCGTCGGTGCGGCCTTGCCGTACCCAGGCGCGGATCTGGTTCAGTTGGGGCTTCAGTGAGCGTCTTGCCATAAGCGGGCGCGAGTCTATTCAACCGGGGCGGTCGCTCGCACAGCCGGCTACGCCATCAGGAAGGCGAGCGCCTCGAACATCGCGACGACGACCACGACGACGGTGACCGTGAGGCAGACCGCGAGGACGCTGAAGCGCACCTTGCCGGCCTGTTCGTCACGGCTGATGCGACGCGCGCGCGAGCGGTTGGCGGCGCGGCGGCGCAGCTGCTCGCGCCGGCGGCGCTCGAGCGAGGTCTCCTGTTCGAAGGCCGTCTCGAACTGAGTGATGCTTTGGCGCATTCGCATAGAAAGGGTGGCCCGGGGGCCGCGGGGCACCGTAGCAAAGCTGCACGGGGGGTTGCAGGGGGAGGAAATGTGCGATCCGTCACGACAGCTCAGGGCGGACAGGAGCCCCATAGCCCTCTTCCGGCGCGCGCCGCGTGCAGCTCGAGGCGCCGAAACAGCGGCGCAAAGCGGTCGTTTGGAGGAATCGTCAGCGAACGCGCCAGTCCCTTGCGGACCAGCATCGCGTTGACGAAGCGACCGCCGAGGTGGACGTAGGCGAGCAGCCTGCCATAGACATCACGCCGCTCGACGCCCAAATCGAGGCGCACCCACCGCCGTTCGACCAGTCCGTGGTTGAAGGCCGACGCCCGCGGCCCGAAGCACTGCACAGGCGTCCCCGGCTTGACCGTCTCCGGCGTATCGACGCCGATGTAGCGCACGTCCTCGAGCCGTCCCCCGATCCGCGCTTCGATCGTGTCGCCGTCGACCGCACGGACGACGAAGGCCCGCACGGACGCGGGCCCGCTTTCAGCCCCGTCGCTTTCCCACGGCCGCAAGATCAGCAGAACGGCAACGACCAGCAGCACGATGCTCCCGACCTGCCCGTGCTTAAGACCACCTGCCATCCCGCCTCAAGCTGCAAGCGAGGAGCTGTTCGCCCCCAGCGGCTTACGGACGAGCCCCTACCGGGCTCGTCCCCTACGGCACGCGGCGAACAGACCCGAGCAACGTCTCCTTGATCTGGGCGATGATCTCCAGCGCGTCGTTCCAGTCGCGCTGCCAGACGTTGCGGCCGAAGATCACGCCGGAGCCGCCCGCCTCCATGATCTCGCGGGTGTGGTTGAGCACGGTCGCGTCGTCGACCTTGGAGCCACCGGAGAGGACGACCAGAGCCCGGCCCGCCGATTCGACGCACTGGCGGATCGCCTCCGCCTGGTCGACCTGCATCTCGTTGTAGGGGGCGGGAGCGTCCTTGTCCTTGTCCGCGTCGACCTTGGGCATGTTGAGCTTGACCACGTCGGCGCCCATCTCCATCGCCATCCGCGCCGCGTAGTCGATCGCGTAGAAGGAGTTCTGGCCGCCCTTGGCCTCGATCGCTTCGCCGCGCGGGTAGGACCAGACGATCAGCGGCATGCCGAAGCGGTCGCAGTCTTCGCGCACCTGGCGCAGCTGGGCGAGGTCCTCGTCCTGGCGAGGCGAGCCGACGTAGAGCGTGTAGCCGATCGCGTCGGCGCCCAGCCGCACGCCGTCCTCGACGCTGGCGTTGCAGCTCGAGAAGGCCTTGGCCGAGGAGGGGACGTCGGTCTTGCCGTTGACCTTGAGGATCAGCGGCACCTGGCCGGCATAGTCCGGGTAGTACTTGCTCGCCATGCCGATCTGGCAGGCGAGGGCCGAGTAACCGGCCTCGGCGGCGAGGCGGAACTGGTAGTCGGGGTCCTTCGACGCCGGGTTGGGGAAGAAGTCGCGGGGACCGTGCTCGATGCCCTGGTCGATCGGCAGCAGCATCAGCGTGCCGTTGCCGGGGCCGAACTCGAAGAGCAGGCGCCGCAGGCGGGCGCGTTTGCCGGCTGGCAGGGTGGCCAGCAGCGATTTCTGCTCGGTCAGGCTCTTCAACTCCACTCTTATTCCTCCTCGAAGATGGGTGTTACCGGAGTATGCCATCGGCAGCGGGCTTCAAGTGCTTGACGGTGGGGGTTTATCCTCGAATGACCATGAGCGAGACTGAGCTCAGCGTCATCTGCAAGAACTGCGGCTCGGAGGTCAGTCCCTACGTAACCGAGTGCCCGTATTGCGGCACCCGACTGCGCAAGCGGGCGCCGAAACTGGAACGGCGCGGCGACGCGCTCGAGGCCAAGCCCCGCCGCCGCAGGCGAGTGCGGTTCCTGCCCCAGCGCCGGCGCGAGGCATCGAGCGCCTTTCGTCCCTACGCGACGATCGGCGCGATCGGCATCTCCGCCGGCCTGCTGCTCGTGCTGAAGGCGACCGGTGGCGCGATCGACGCCTACGGCGGCCTGATCGTGCCGCTCAGCGACCAGTGGTGGCGCTTCTTCACCGCCCCCTTCGCCTACACCGACGTCGGCTACCTCTTCGTCGTCGCGGTCGGCCTGGCGATCTTTGGCACCGGGGTCGAGCGCCGCCTCGGCAGCGCCGCCACCGCGGTGCTGCTGCTCGCCTGCGGTGCCCTGGGCATGCTCGTCGCGAGCGGCATCGCCCACGGCCAGGGTGACATCGAGGTGATCGCCGGCGGCAACGGGATGGCGCTCGGCGCCGTCGCCGCCTGGTTCGCGATCCGCCGCGCCGAGGCCCACCACGCGATCGACGACGACTACGACGTGATCGGCGTCATCGTCGCCGCCGCGGTGCTGCTGGCGCTGCCGATCTTCGAGTCGAGCGCCGATCCCTTCGCCGGCCTGATCGGCGGCGCGGTCGGCGGTCTTGCCGGGCTCGCCGCGTCCGCCCT
>DASZQM010000171.1:0-19125 GCA_035549645.1 Solirubrobacterales bacterium
CGTCTCCTCCCAGTTCCACCCCGAGTTCAACTCGCGCCCCAACCGCCCCGAGCCGCTCTTCCGCGAGTTCGTCGGCGCCGCGGCGCGCGCTGCGGGGGAGAAGCCTGCCGACGGGGCCGAGCTGCCTGCCGCCGAGACGGCCGACAGCGAAGCCGGCGTTCGCCACTAGCGCCCCGCTGCCTCGCCCGGTTAGCCTGTCGCCCGTGGAGAGGCTGCACGAGACCTTTGTGAGGCTCTGCGAGATTCGCAGCCCGACCGGGGAGGAGCGCGAGGTGGCGGACACGCTCGCGGCCGAACTGCGGGCGCTGGGGCTCGAGGTGAGCGAGGACGACGCTGCTGGGCCGGCCGAAGCAGGGGCCGGCAACCTGCTGGCGCGGCTGCCGGGGGCGAGCGAGGAGTGGATGATGTTCTGCGCCCACATCGACACCGTCCCGCACAGGGGCCAGATCGAAGTCGTCCAGTCCGACGGCGTCTTCCGCAGCGCCGGCGAGACGATCCTCGGTGCCGACAACAAGGCCGCGGTGGCCGTCTTCATGGAGCTGATCGCGCGTCACGCAGAGGCGGCTGAGCTGCCTCCGGTTGGGATCGAGCTGCTGCTCACGGTGGCCGAGGAGCAGGGCCTGCGCGGCGCCAAGGCCTTCGACGCGAGCCAGCTGCGCTCGCAGGTCGGCTTCGTGCTCGATCACGCCAGCACGATCGGCGAGGTGATCGTCACCTCACCGACCCAGCAGAGCGTCAAGGCTGACTTCCACGGAGTCGAGGCCCACGCCGGCATCCGTCCCGAGGACGGGGCCAGCGCGATCGCCGCGGCCGGAGCCGCGATCTCACGCATGGAGCTGGGCCGGCTCGACGAGGAGACGACGGCCAACGTCGGCGTGATCCGCGGTGGCACCTCGGGCAACGTCGTCCCCGGCCACTGCGAGATCGTCGCCGAGGCGCGCAGCCTCGACGCCGGGCGGGCGGCTGAGGTCGCCGGCGCGCTCAGCGACGCCTGCGCCTGGGGCGCGAGCGAGCACGGCTGCGACGCCGACGTGCGGATCGAAGAGCTCTTCCGCGGCTACAAAATCCCCTCTTCCTCGCGGGCGCTGGCGCTGGCCGAGGCCGGCCTGCGCCGTGCCGGCTTCGAGCCCGAGCGCACCTCGACCGGCGGCGGCAGCGACGCCAACGCGCTGATCCTGGACGGCTTCGATTGCATCCTCCTCGCCAACGGCACCGATGCGAACCACACGCCCGACGAGTCGGTGAGCGCCCGCAACCTCGACGCGATGCTCGCGGTCTGCGAGGGCATCGTCGCCGAGGCCGCCGCGACCGGCTCGTGAGTCGAGAGCGGCGCCGATGAGTGGTCGTCTCAAGTTGCGGCGCGGCGTGATCGTCGCCGAGGAGCCGCTGACCGTGGAAGTCGATGGAGAGCGCCGCCGGGCCTGGGCAGACGAGGCGCTGCTCGGCGAGATGCGGGAGGGCGACGAGGTGGTCGTCAACGTCGAGGCGCTGGACCTCGGCCTGGGCTCGGGCGGCTTCGACGTCGTCCACGTCAACTTGACCCGCGGGCTGACCGGTGGAGGGCCACCCCGGGACGAGCACGTGATGAAGCTCAACTACAGCTCGCTCCAGCATGCGGTAGAGCCGACGGAGAGCGCAGTCGAATCGGCCGAGAACGTAGTCGAGCCGGCAGGGCGGTGCAACGTTTTTCGGTCCCCAGAGCACCGAAAAACGTTGCACCGGAATCCGGCGCTGGTGATTCCGCTGCACGGACACCTGGCACCCGCTACGTGGGCCGCTGCGCAGACCGCTCCGGGGCTGAGAGTCGGTTTCGTCCAGACGGGGGGAGGGGCGTTGCCAGGGTCTCTCGGTCGCGACGTCGCGGAGCTGCGCGAGCGGGGGCTGCTCTGTGGTCACCTCACTGCGGGTCCGGCCTACGGTGGCGAGCACGAGGCGATCTCAGTCGCCGGTGGGATCGACGCGGCCGTGAGCGCGCTTGGCTGGGACGCGGTGATCATCGGGCCCGGCCCGGGCATCCTCGGCTCTGAAAGCCGTCTCGGCCATGGCGGTCTTGCCGCCCTTGACAACGCCCACGCGGCACTCGCCCTCGGCTTGCCGACTCTGCTCTCGCCCCGCCTCTCTTCCGCGGATCCCCGTGAGCGCCACAGGCCGGTGAGTCATCACACCCTGACCGTCCTGGGAATGCTCCTCGCGCCCATTCGGATTCCGCTGCCCTCCGGCAATCCCGATGTCGTCGAGGTCTTCTCCCGGGTCGGGGCCGGGCCTGGTGGCTCGGAAGAGACGTGGGCCCATCGTCTGCTCGAGGTGCCTGCCGATATCGCCGGTTACGCCACCGCCGATCTCCCATCTCGCACGATGGGCCGCACGATCGCCGAAGACCCACTTTTCTTCGCCGCCGCGCTCGCATCCGGGCGGGCGCTCGGCGAAGCGGTCGCGGGCGGCTCCTTGCGCGGCAAGGGTTGAGCGAGGGCGGCGAGAAAGACGCCGCCACATGTCAGTTGCCACCGCACCGCCATCCCGCACCGACGCCCGCTTCGAGGGGCTCGTCCTCGACTTCCTCTCCTACCTCGAGCTCGAGCGCGGCCTTTCGCGCAACACGCTCGACGCCTACCGCACCGACCTCCATCAGTACGGCGAGTACCTGGCGGCCCACGAACTCGACGCGCTTGCCGCCGGGCCGGCCGACATCAGCGAGTTCCTCGCCGAGCTGGCGACGGGAGGGGGGCGGCCCGCTTACTCCTCGGCAACTGTGCACCGCAAGGCCGCCTGCCTGCGCTCCTTCTACAAGCAGCTGCGCCGCGACGAGCTGATCGGCGACGACCCGACCGCGGCTCTCAACGCGCCGCGGCGGGCGAAGAAGCTGCCCCAGGTCCTCAACTACGCCGAGGTGCAGAAGCTGCTGGCGGCGCCGCGCGGCGACGAGCCGACGGCGCTGCGCGACCGGGCCCTGCTCGAGGTGATGTACGCCTGCGGGCTGCGCGCCTCGGAGACGATCGGGCTCGAGGTCGGCGACGTCGACCTGCACGAGGGCTTCCTGCGCGCCCGCGGCAAGGGCAGCAAGGAACGGCTGGTGCCGCTCGGCCGCAAGGCGATCGCGGCGATCTCCTCTTACATGCGCGGCGGCCGCCCAAAGCTGGTTGGCGAACGCCACGAGGTGCGCCTCTTCGTCAACTTCCGCGGCGGCCCGCTCAGTCGCCAGGGCCTCTACAAGATCGTCCAGCGCAACGCCCGCGAGGCGGGCCTGGCCGGCCGGCTCAGTCCGCACACGCTGCGCCACAGCTTCGCCACCCACCTGCTTGCCGGTGGCTGCGACCTGCGCGCGGTGCAGGAGATGCTCGGCCACGCCGACATCTCGACCACCCAGATGTACACCCACCTCTCGGGCGAGCAGCTCAAGGACGTCTACTTCAAAGCCCACCCCCGCGCCACGTCCTAACCAGCCGGGTGCGGTCGCAGCCGGGTGCGGTCGCACTTTCCTCCGCATAGCGGCGACAACTGCGACCGCATGGGATAGAACTGCGGCATGCCCGAGCTGCCGGAGGTCGAGACCGTGTGCCGGCAGCTCGATCCGGAGATACGCGGCCACGCGATCGAGCGGCTGGAGGTGCTGGACGCGCGCTGGTGCCGGCCGATGCCGCCGCGGACGCTCGCGCGCAAGGTCGAGGGGGCGAGGATCGAGGCCCTGGGCCGTCGCGGCAAGTACCTGCTGCTGGCTCTCAGCGGGGAGCGGACACTGGTCATGCACCTGCGGATGACCGGCAACCTCGTCCTGGTCGAGGGCGAGGACAAGCTCGACCCCTCAGAGGGGCGGCGGCTGTACGAGGCCGAGCGCTCGGTTTCCGAGCGCCACCTGCGCGCCCGCTTCACGCTCGACGACGGGCGTGAGCTCTGGTTCACCGACCCCCGCCGCTTCGGCGAGGCCTTCCTCATCGACGACGCCAAACTCGACGAGCGCTTCGCCAAGCTCGGGGTCGAGCCGCTCTCCGCCGATTTCACCCCCGAGGCGCTGGGCGCGATGGCGGCCAACCGCACCGCACCGCTGAAGTCGTTCCTGCTCGACCAGTCGGGCGTCGCCGGCGTCGGCAACATCTACGCCGACGAGGCGCTCTTCCGTGCCCGCCTGCACCCGCTCTCGCCGGCCGGGTCGATGAAGCCCGAGCACCTGGAGGCTTTGCGCGACGCCGTCGTCGCCGCGCTGGAAGCGGGGATAGCGGGCGGCGGTGCCTCTATCGACGACTACCGCGACGGCCGTGGCGAGAAGGGCACGATGCAGGACGAGTTCCTCGTCCACACCCGCGAGGGCGAACCCTGTCCCCGCTGCGACGGCACCGTGGTACGCATCGTCGTCTCCGGTCGCTCCACCTATTACTGCCCGAGTTGCCAGGTGCGCCTGCGCAGGCGCCCACGCCGGCCGCGCACCAAGAGGTCGTAGTTCCTTCCGCATAGCGGAGGAAGCTGCGACCGCACGTGGCTGGGGCGCTGTCCGAGGTGTCGTTCATCGTTGGTTCGCTATGGCCGGACGGACGCTGAAGACAGAGGCGCTGGTGTTGCGCAGCATTCGCTACGGCGAGGCGGATCGCATCCTCCACCTCTACTCGAAGACGCGGGGCCGGATCGGCGCGATCGCCAAGGGGGCACGAAAACCGAAGTCACGCTTCGGCGGCCGCCTCGAGCCCTTCTTCCATCTCGACTTGGTCCTGCATGAAGGCCGCGGCGAGCTGCTGACGGTGACCGGCGTCACCACCCTCGACGGCTACCCGCGTCTGCGTGCGTCGGGACCGGCGCTCAATGCCGCCGCTCGCGCCTGCGACGCAGTGCTGCGCCTGCTCGACTCGGCCGAGCCCAACCCCCCCGCCTACAACCTGCTCTGCCGCTACCTGGCGATGCTCGACGAGCCCGGCGCGGAGCGGGCGGCGAGCCTCGAAACCGCGCTCTCCTTCCGCCTCAAGCTGGCCTTGGCGGCGGGTTTCGCGCCCGAGCTGGCCTCCTGCGCCCACTGCGGCGAGGCCGAGCACCTGAGCGGCTTCTCCGGGGCGGCGGGCGGCGTCGTCTGCGTCAGCTGCGAAGGCGGTGCCTTCCCGCTCACCGAGGAGGCGCACCGCTTCATGGTCGGCGCGATCGGCAGCCCGCTCGCCGAGGCCCCGGCGGCCGAGGAGCGCGATTTGCGCCAAGTAGAGCGGGCGGTGGGCGAGACGCTCGAGCACCACGCGCACGTGCAGCTTCGCGCCGCGGCTTGAGCGCCGCTCTAGGATCGAGAGTATGGAGGCAACCGTGACCTTTGAGGACCGCGTTCGCGCCTGGGAGGAGGAGTTCCTGATCCTGGAGGCGACGCGCTCCTATCCGGCGCGCCGGGCTGTAGAGGAGCCGGACAGCCCCCTTCGCACGCCGTTCCAGCGCGATCGCGATCGCATCGTCCACTCCAAGGCCTTCCGCCGGCTCAAGCACAAGACCCAGGTCTTCGTCGCGCCCGAGGGCGATCACTACCGCACCCGCCTCACCCACACGCTGGAGGCCTGCGGCATCGCCCGCACCGTCGCCCGCGCGCTCGGCCTCAACGAGGACCTGACCGAGGCGATCGGGCTCGGGCACGACCTCGGCCACCCGCCCTTCGGTCACGCCGGCGAGGAGGCGCTCGACGCGGCCCTGCGCGAGCGCTGCGGCAGCGGCTTCGAGCACAACGAGCACTCGCTGCGCGTGGTCGAGGTGCTGGAGCGCGACGGCCGCGGACTCAACCTCACCGAGCAGGTGCGCGACGGGATTCTCAACCACACCGGCTCCCGCAAGCCGGCGACGCTGGAGGGGCGGATCGTCAAGCTCGTCGACCGCGTCGCCTACATCAACCACGACATCGACGACGCACTGCGGGCCGGGGTGCTGCGCCCCGACGACCTGCCCGCGGCGGAGATCGAGCTGCTCGGTGAGACCGGCTCGGTGCGGATCGACACGCTCGTGCGCGACATCGTCGAGCGCTCCCGCGCGACCGGGGACATCGCCCAAAGCGAGGAGATCGGCGGCGCGATGCTGCGCCTGCGCAAGTTCATGTTCGACCGGGTCTACCTGGGCGAGCTGGCGCGCGGCGAGCACGAGCGGGTCCACCGGGCGATGCGAGCCCTTTTCGACCACTACCTGGAGCACCCGGACGAGGTGCCGGAGCTGGAGCCGGGCGCCGACGCCTGCCAGCGCGCGACCGACTACCTGGCGGGGATGACCGATCGCTACTGCATCGCCAAGTACGCCGAGCTGACGATCCCGGAGGAATCGCTGTGGCACTGATCTCAGGCGACAGCCTCGAGCGGGTCAAGCAGGCCGTCGACATCGTCGAGGTGATCTCGGCCCACACCGACCTGCGCCGCCAGGGCACGCGCTGGGTCGGGCTCTGCCCCTTCCACGAGGAGCGCACGCCCTCGTTCTCGGTCGACGCCCAGGAAAAGCTCTACCACTGCTTCGGCTGCGGGGTCGGTGGCGACACGATCAAGTTCGTCGAGGAGAAGGAGGGGCTCGGCTTCGCCGAGGCGGTGGAGCTGCTCGCCGACCGCTACGGGGTCGAGCTGGAGCGCGAGCGCGAGGACCCGCGCGCCGAGGCCAAGCGCCAGCAGAAGCGCCGCCTCGGCGAGCTGCTCGACCGCACTGCATCGTTCTACGCGGCCTACCTCTGGGATTCCGAGGAGGCCGCCAAGGCACGCGAGTACCTGGCGGAACGGGGTCTCAGCGAGGAGACGCTGCGCGCCTTCGCCGTCGGCTACGCGCCGAGCGCCTGGGACAAAGTCCTGCTGCGTGGCCAGCGGGCCGGCTTCAAGGTCGAGGAGCTGCGCGGGGTCGGGCTGGTGCAGCGTGGGCGGGGCGGGGGCGAGTACGACCGCTTCCGCTCGCGGATCATGTTCCCGATCCGCGACCGTCGCGGCCGCACGCTCGGCTTCGGCGGCCGGGCGATGCGCTCAGATCAGGGTGCGAAGTACGTCAACACCGCCGAGACCGACTTCTTCCACAAGAGCACGATGCTCTACGGCGTCGACCTGGCCAAGGGCGCGATCGCCAAGCAGGGCCGGGCGGTCGTGGTCGAGGGCTACACCGACGTGCTCGCCCTGCATCAGGCGGGGATCGAGGAGGCGGTGGGGGTGATGGGAACGGCGATCACCGACGAGCAGGTGGCGGCGCTCTCGGGCATGGTCGACGAGGTGGTGCTGGCACTCGATGCCGACGCGGCGGGCCAGGAGGCGATGCTGCGCGCCCAGCGCGTCGCCGCAGGGCGCAAGATGCGGCTGCGGGTGGCGGCGATGCCCGCCGGCGAGGACCCGGCCGAGATGCTCGCTGCCGAGGGCGGAGCGGAGCGCTTCCGCGCCCTGCTCGACGGCGCGGTCGAGCTGACCGCCTTCCAGGTCGACCTCGTGCTCGGCCGCACCGATGTGTCCTCGCCGGCCGAGCGCGACCGCGCCCTGGCCGAGGTGGCACCGGTCCTGGCCGGGCTGGGGGAGAGCGCCAGTCGCGACGACCTCGTCCGCCGCGTGGCCGAGCGGCTCGACCTCGAGCCGGCGATGGTGATGGGCCGCGTGGTCGCGTCTCAGCCGCTCAGCGGTGGGTCCTCGGACGGGACGGAGGCCTCTGGGCGCACCCCAGCGCCCATGCCGCGCCGCACGGCCGAGTTGACCTCGCGCGAGCGTCGCGAGCGGGCGCTGCTGGCGATGTGCATCGCCCTCCCGGACGAGGGCAAGGAGTATCTGGCGCGGCTCACCGACGCCCACCTCTCGCCGCTCGGCGCCCGCGCTGCCGCCTGGCTTCGCGAGAACCCGCAGGACCCCGCCTCGAACCTGCCGCGCGAGGACGCAGAGCTCTCCGGCCTGATCGCCGAACTGGTCATCACCGCCCACGACGAGCCCGCCTCCTCCGAGTCGATGGAGCTCAACTACCTCCTGCTCGAGCAGCGCCGCATCGAGGCCGAGATCGCCGCCGCCGGCGAACGCGATGACTACGAGCAGCGCGCCGCCCTCAGCCGCGAACGCGCCGCCCTGGTCCAGCGCATCGCCCACGCCGAGCGCGTCGGCGGGTGAACGGCGAGCGAAACTTTCTGTCTGCAGCAGTTGCGATGATCCATGCGTGGAGAAGAGCTTCCTCGAAGATTGTCTGACAAGGGACCTGTCGCTTGACGCGATAGGGGAGCTCGTCGGCAGGCACCCTTCGACGATCGGCTACTGGCTGAAGAAGCACGGGCTCGAGGCGAGCGGCGCCGCCCGGCACGCGCCCAAGGGTGGAATCGATCGTGAGTACTTGGAAGCCTTGGTGGCCGGCGGTCTCACCCTGCGTGAAATTGCGGAGACCCTAGATAGGAGTCCAACGACGATTCGGCACTGGTTGGCCAAGTTCGACCTCAAGGCAATTCGCGGCCAGCAGACCTGTGTCGTGCGCGATTCAGCCCGGATCGAACGACGCTGTTTGCGGCATGGCAATACGGAGTTCGTGCTCGAGGGGTGTGGCTATTACCGATGCAGGAGGTGTCGAGCGGAAGCTGCGGGACGACGTCGACAGGTCGTCAAGCGGAAGCTCGTTGAAGAGGCGGGCGGCTGCTGCATCATCTGCGGATACTCGCGCTGCCAGCGTGCACTCCAATTTCACCACCTCGATCCAGCAACCAAGAAATTCCATATCGGCCACGGTGGCCACACCCGTGCGCTTTCGCGGGCAAGGGCCGAGGCGAAAAAGTGCGCCTTGCTTTGCGCGAACTGCCACGCTGAGGTCGAGGCCGGATTGACTGCAATGCCGCTAAATTCCAAGGATCAACCGATTCCGAGGTAGCGAATCGGCTTACGCGATCCGGGGTAGCTCAATCAGGCAGAGCACGCGGCTGTTAACCGCGGGGTTGTGGGTTCGAGTCCCACCCCCGGAGCTTTTAAGTCGTCGCAAGGCGGCGACTGGCGAGTCCCTCCACCAATTCGGCGCCTTGGCTGGCGCCATCGTTCGTCGCCGCCCAGGCCGCCAGCTCTCCGGCGCGCCGCGCGAACGATGGCTCGGCAAGCATCTGGCGTGCTGCCCAGCGCAGCGGCGTCGGGCGGCAGAGGCGCCAGGGCAGCGAGAGGCCGCAGCCGGCCCAGGCGACGCGCATCGCGGTCTCGCTCATGTCGCCGATGATCGGGCTGATCAGGACCGGGGTGCCGGCGCAGAGGGCACGGGCGACGGTGCCGTGGCCGCCGTGGGAGATGACCAGCGCGGCCTGGGGCATCAGCTGGCTGTAGCTGAGCCAGTCGACGAGAACGGCGTTGGCCGGGACCTCGATCGGGATCTGGGGGACGACGCGGTTGGTGGTGGCGACGACGCGCACCGGCTCGCGGGCTAGCGCCGCCAGCGCGGTGCGGACGAGGTGGTTGTCCGAGTCGTGCGCGGTGCTCGGTGCGACCAGGACGAGCGGCGCCTCGCCGGGTGGCAGCTCGATCTCGGGGTGGGGGACCTCGAATGTCAGCGGTCCGGTGATCTTCACGTTGGCGGGCCACTCGCGTGGGTACTCGAGCTGGGGAAAGGTCCCGACCAGGGCCAGGTCCGGACTGATTCCCCCATGGAAGCGCTCGACCGGTGGCAGGTCGAGGCGGGCGCGCTGGGTGTTGAGGTCGCGGCGCCCGTGCTCGAGGCCGATGTCGAGCGCCCGCTGTCCGGTGCGCCAGATCGCACGTCCAACCGGCGTGCGGGGCGGTTGCAGGCCGACCGCGAAGAAGGGCAGGCCCGGCTCTACCACGGGGTAGATGTGGGGGATCAGAGTCGCCAGCGGCACCCCGGCTCGCTCCGCCGCAAGCGAGGGCGCAAGCGTGAGGATGTCGCTGACCACGGCGTCGGGCCGCAGCTCCTCGATCAGCGGCAGCAGCGCGCGCGCCGCCTCGGCGGCGTGGGTCCCATCGGGCGAGTCGGGGTCCGGTGGCGGGAACATGCGGTATTCCTCGGCCGCGGCGAAGCCGAGCCCGGCGCCCTCGACGGCCGCGCGCCGCTCCTCCCAGGTCTCGATCGTCACCTCGTGGCCGCGTCCCCGCAGGGCGCGTCCCAGCGAGATCGCCGGGAAGACGTGTCCGGGGTCGCCGAAGGCGGCGACGAGGAACCTCAAGGCGTGTCGAGCCCCTCGCCCGGCCGGGTGAAGACGATCTCCGGGACGTGGCAGTTGCGCGAGGTGCGCAGCAGGAAGCGGACCGCCTCGCCGAGGTCCTCGGGACGGATCATCTCCTCGCCCGGGATCTGTCCCTGGACGAACTCGGTCATCGCGGTCTCGACGAAGCCCGGAGCCAGCGCCGTGCACTGGATGCCGGCGCTGCCGACCTCGCGGTGGGTCGACTGGGTGAAGTTGATCACCGCCGCCTTGGTCGCGGCGTAGATCGAGAGCCAAGCCTGGCCGCCCTTGCCGGCGATCGAGGCGGTGTTGACGATCAGCGCCTTGCCGTGCTCCTCACCGGCCTGCTTCAGCATCGGCAGGCCCTCGCGGGTGCCGATGATCAGCGCCCTCAGGTTGACGCCGAGTTGCATGTCGAGGTGCTTGGTCTGGATTTCCTCCATCGGCGCGCCGATGCCGACGCCGGCGTTGTTGACCAGCACGTCGAGGCGACCGTGGGCGTCGCGGTGCTTGTCGAAGACGTTGACCACGTCCTCCTCGTCGGTCATATTGGCGGCGACGCTCTGCGCCTCGATGCCGTCGGCGCGCAGGCCCTCGGCGGCGCTCTCGAGCTTGTCCGGGCGCCGGGCCGAGACGGTCAGCGCGTAGCCTTCCTCGCCGAGCACCCGGGCGATCGCCAGCCCAATTCCGCTCGACGCTCCCGTTATCAGTGCAGCACGCTCCGCCACGACCTCTCCTTTCGCCCGATTTCAGCGGACCCTACCTCGCGTGCGAGGCCGGTGGGGTGGCGCTGCGGCTGCGGCTGCGGCCTGAATAACATGCCGCCGATGCGCCTTCGCCGAGCCCTCGCCATCCTCGCCTGCCTGCTTGCGCTGGCGGCCATCCCCCTCTCGGGATGCGGTGGTGGCTCCGGCGGCGACGGAAGCTCCTCCTCGACCTCCGCCGAAAGCCGCCCGGCGCCGCCGAAGGGCGATTTCCCCAGCGCCAAGGGCAAGACTCTCGCCGAGGTCCTCGAAGCCGCCGACGGCCCCTCCAAACTCGTCGTCTCGCCCGCTGCCCAGGTCTTCTACAAAGGCGTGAACCGCTACCCGTTCGGGGTCTTCGAACGCGACCGCTCGCAGGTGTCGGACGCGCAGGTGGCGCTGTACTTCGCCCGGGTTCCGGGCCAGAAGCCCAAGGGCGGCAGCAAGCCCGACGCCGCTGCTGGCTCGAACGCGGCGAAAAACGCCGAAAAACGAGCGCTCGACGAGCCCGCCGTCGGTCCCTTCCCGGCCGCGATCGAATCGATGGAGACCGAGCCCGCCTTCCGTGCCCAGACGACGACCAGCGACCCCAACGCGGCCACCGTCGTCTACTCGACCAAAGTCGACTTCCCCGCCGATGGCGAGTGGCGGATCGCCGCCCTGGTCAAGCACGGCGACGAAACCACGGCGACCCTGCTGCCGAGCGCAATCGTCGGCGCCTACGCCAAGGTGCCGCAGGTCGGCCAGAAGGCGCCCCTGATCCACACGCCCACCCCGGCGGACGTCGGCGGCGATCTTTCGAAGATCACGACCCGCATCCCGCCGGACACGCAGAACAGGGTCGACTACGCGGACGTCTATGGCAAGGAACCGATCGTGCTGCTCTTCGCCACCCCGCAGTTCTGCCAGAGCCGCGTCTGCGGGCCGGTCGTCGATGTCGCCGAGCAGCTCAAGCAGCTCTACGGTGACAAAGCCGCCTTCATCCACATGGAGATCTACCAGGACAACGATCCGAGCAACCCGGTGCGGCCCCAGGTATCCGCCTTCCACCTGCCGACCGAGCCGTGGTTGTTCGCGATCGGCCGAGATGGAAGGATCAAGAACGTGATCGAGGGCGCCTTCGGCGTCGAAGAACTGACCCGCGTGGTGAAGGGACTGACCCAGGAATGAGTGAGAAGACGAGCCCCGATGCCGAGTTGCTTGCCTCCTTCGCCGAGGAGGCCAAACGCCGCTGCGACGTGATCACCGCCGGCCTGGCTACCGAGACCGAAGACTTCGAGACCCTGCGCGTCGAGGCCCATGCCCTGCGCGGCGCCGCCGGCGTGATCGGCCTGCGCCGCCTCGCCGAGCTCGCCGGCCTGATGGAATCCGACCTCGCCGAAGCGAAGAAGACAGGCTCGATCCGCGGCGGCCGCACCCACCAAGTAGCCGACGCCGCCAAGGCCATCGCCGAGGGAGCGGCAGCCGCCGCCAACGGCGAAGAAGAGCCCCCCGACGTCGGCCGCTCCCTCGCCCAGCTCTTCAGCGCCTAGCCCACTCGAGCGAGCCCCCAGCGCTACCCTCGTCCACTTGCGGGGCGGTAGCTCAGTTGGTTAGAGCAGCGGACTCATAATCCGTCGGTCGAAGGTTCGAGTCCTTCCCGCCCCATACGATGAGCCTCGTTGTTCGGCGTCGCTTCTCGCGCGAAGCGGGACCAACGGGGTGCCCGCAGGTCAACCAAGGCCGCCTAGCGGCTCCTGATCAGCGTGATGCGCGTCGACCGTGAGCTTGGAGCGACGATACCCGGCGTGGTGGGTGTGTAGGTGACCCGGACCTCGACCCTTGCCTTTTCGTGGATTCCGAGATCGGCCCAGAGAGCGCCGGTGGGCGCGATCGGCAGCACGACATCGCCGGCGCCCTTGGCCTTACGGTTAACACCCTTGATGCGGGGGCCGGTGACTTCCAATTTGCCCACCCCGGCAACGCTGGCGACGAGGCTTGCACTCCCGTGGCGCGGTTCGTGTGTCACATCGGTGAGACTGAACGCGTTCGAGGGCTCCCCGAACTTCTGGATCCTGTTGTTGCTGGTATCGGCGACGTAGAGGTCGCCCCTCGCGTCTGTGGCCAGGAAGCGCGGCCCACGAAACTGGCCGTCGCCCGACCCGGCGGTGCCGAATTGGCTGAGATACGCGCCGTCCGAGGTGAACTCCAGCACCCGGTTGAGCTTGGTGTCGGAGACAAAGATGTGGCCGGCTCGATCCGTCGCTATGCCCACCAGGGCACTGAATTCGCGACCACCCCAAACGCCCAGGAGGCCGCCGTCGCTGGAGAACTTCGCGATTCGGTTACCGCCGGCGACGTAGACATTGCCAGCCGCATCCGTGGCGATCCCGCCCATTTGGGGTTCGAACAGGCGCGGGGGCGGACCCATGAGAACGGGAGGGAATCTCCACCGGGCGAGGAGGTCGCCCGTCGCGGTGAACTTCTCGATCCACAGGTCCACGGTCACGTAGACGTTCCCAGTCGGATCGGTGGCGATGCCGCCGGGCAGGCGGCCAAAGCGGGGTCGAGACAGCCCCCACTGGTCGATCAACCGACCCCGGGAGCTGAACTTCAACACCCGATAATGCCTATCGGCCTTGTCACCACGGACCACGTAGACGTGCCCGGCCCTGTCGGTGGCAATCGCGCAGCCGATAGGGCCCATGGACGGATCGCCCTTCCATTGGCTGATGAACTCACCGCGTGCGGTGAACTTTTGCAGCACCCGCGCGCTCCCGCCCTCCTGAGCGACGTAGACGTTCCCGGCCCTGTCGGTGGCGACGGCTTCCGGGTGGTTGAACTCCCCGGGCGCGCTTCCCTGCCTGCCCCACTTGGTGATGAAGCCGAAGCCAGCTGCCGGCGTGGCGCTAGTCAAGGGTAGAAGCAGCCCGCCGACGAGAAGGGCGACGAGAAGCGGCAGTGATGATCTGCGAATCACTGCCGTCGAACCTATGGGGAGCGGGACGTGGTCGGCATCCGGGAACATCCGCATGTCTGGGTGGTGGGCGACCGTAGTCGCCGCTCCCTTTCGGCGGAACTCCCTGGACGCGATTCGCACTGTCAGGCTGGATTCGACTCTACAGACGGCTACCGGCGCAACTCACAATCCGTCGGTCGAAGGTTCGAGTCCTTCCCGCTCCGTCAGGAGATTTTTCCGGCGCTTGGAGTGAACCCACTCCCACGCTGCGCGCAGCAGCAAGCCGACGTAGAGGAACGCCGCCTGCAGGGCGATTCCGACAAGCACGAACAAGACGTACAGAACGGGATCGTCGGAGAGGTTGGATGGGCCGATGGGCTCTTCGCGCCAAGGTGACACATAGTCGGTCATGTTGTGGAGATAGACGATGACAGCGGCAGGAGCAATTGCCGGGAGGAGGGCCCACCACCGATAGCTCAGGAATACGCCGAAGATGGCGAGCCCGTACGTCACCCAATTGCTGTGGCTCCAGATGCCTTGGAGGACCCCGGGCGGGCTTATGTCGAAAGCGTGTGCGTAGGCTTCGGCGCCAAGGACGAGCGCGGTTGCCAGCATGATGGCTACGCGGGCGCGATTGGTCATCAGGCTCGTATACACCCTCGCCGCGATCGGTTTCAGTCAGCCCGAGAGTCTCTTCGCGACTTGGAGGACCCTTGGGAAGCGGCCACCTCCGCTGGGGGAGGCGGCCGCTTCACGGGGGCTTACAGCTTGCCGATAGAGATGTTCACTTTCGTGCCCGAAGGCAGGACCTTGCCGGATTTGGCGCTCTGGGTGACTACCTTGCCCTTCTTCTTCTTGTTGGCGCGGCGCTTGTTGACTTTGCCGAGCTTGCAGTCGGCGCGGCCGAGGGCGCGTTTGGCGTTGCGGACGTTCTTGCCCTTGAGCTTGGGGACGACGCAGCCTTCGTAGTAGAAGCTGTCCGCCCGACTCGTGGCGCTGGTGCCGGCGAGGGTGGTGACGGTGATGTCGACCGAGCCGACTTTGGCGCTGGCAGGTGCGACGGCGGTGATCTTGGTTTCCGATTCGGCTTTGAAGCTGGCCGCCGGCAGGTCGCCGAACTTGACCGCGCTGGCCGAGGCGAGGTCCGTGCCGGTGATGGTCACGGTGCTGCCGCCGGCGACCGGGCCGAAGTCCGGGGAGATCGCGGTCACGGTCGGGGTCGGCTGGACTTCGGCGCTGAGCTCGATCTCCTTGCCGTTTTCGGCTCCGCTCGGCGCCACCGTCGCGCCGTCGAAGGGCGGCGGGAAGATGAACCCGTAGTTGGCCCCAGCTGCTTCGACGACTCCGACTTTGTCGGTGGCGGGGTTGGTGGGGTCGACGCCGATCAGGTCGCCGGCCTTGATCGGCAGGTTGGCGGTGAAGGTCTGCAGCCCGGGCCCCGTGGGGGTCACGGGATTGCTCGTGCCCGCGGCCATGTATCCGCCTGAGCCGTTGGGCCGGAGGACGCGGAGGTAAAACGGTCCGCCGCTGGCGTCCTGCAGGCGCCAGCGCACGATCGCACCGTCCACGGGAGAAGTCAGGTTCGCGCCTTTCTCCGGCAGTGCGGTGTTGAAGAAGGTCTCGACCTGTTTGAATTCCGTGGGAGTCGAGCCCGGCGGCAGAACGCTTCCCACCGTTACCGTCGATGCCTGAGCTGGCAGTGCCACCAGCGCCGTGGCGCATGTGGCGACGGCGGTCATGAAGCCAAGTCGCCCCAACATCCTTCGCACCACACCCGTTTGGGCGCGTGCAACGTCCTTGTGTCCTTGGTGACACATAATCAACCTGCCTCCTTAGGTTTGTTCTCCCGTAACCCCTGCGGTTGCCGGGAGCAATCGGGAGTCCAAAACCGTCAGGTTTGGAAAGGTTGCGGCACGCCCGGTTAAGGCTGCCCGGGCTGGGGCTTCTTCTTGTGCCGTTTGGCCGAGAGCTCCTTCGCCTCACCGTAGGAGGACTCGACCAGCTGCTTGCCTCCGGACCAGCCGAAGACCCAGGAGACGAGGATGATCGCGAAGAGCACGTCCCAGGCGGAGATGATCAGCTGCTGGCCGATCGAGTAGGCGGTGGCGTCCTTGGCCGAGGCTTCGCCGGCGAGGGCGGCCGAATTCATCGCCTGGGTGACGCCGACGCCTCCCGGCGTTGCGGAGACGCTGTTGGAGATCGAGTTCGACGCGGTGACGGTGGCGACGTTCTCGAAGCTGACCGGGATCGAGTAGGCGCCGAGGAAGACGGCGACGATCGCGAGGCGGGCCGCGTAGCTGCCGAGCACGGGAAGGAAGAGACGGGTGAGGGTGCGGCGGGGCGAGCGCAGGATCGCGCCGCCGGAGAGGAGCTCCTGGCGCAGCTTCGCCATTCGCTCCCAGAAGACACGGGCTAGGAGGACCAACAGTACGACCGCTCCCAGCACCAGCGCCACGACCAGCCCGGTGTGGTCGGCAAGGAAGCCGAGCTTGATCGAGAACGAGCCGCTGACGGTGAGGAAGAGGTAGAGGTAGAGCGCGATGTTGAAGACCGAGAAGGGGATCTTCTCGACGATCAGGCCGGAGAAGACGAGCGGAAAGGTCGCGCCGGCGAGCAGGGTCGTGAACATCGCCAGCATCACGAAGGTGCCGAGATTCGCCGGCAGGAAGCCGTTGAGCGCCACGGCGACGGCATAGCAGGCGAGTATCAGGCGGTAGGGCATGACCGCGCTGGGCAGGGCGGCGCGCAGGATGCCGTACCAGGCGAGCGCCGCGAGACTGGTCTGGGCGCTCTCCAGAAGGACGCCGGCGACGATCGCCCAGGCCGGGACCTGGGCGACCCGGTCGAAGAGGTCGTTGATCCAGTCGAGGGCTGGGACTCCGAGCAACTGCAGGATGCCGAGCAGCGCGGCAACGCCGCAGAGCCAGATCGCAATGCGGGTGAGCCGCCTAGCCACGGCGGCACCCTAGCGACGCGCCGCTCGTGATGCGAAGATCGCCTGGTTCACTGCGACTGAGAGGAGCTGTTGTGTCAGGAGAGAGCTTGAGCCAGAGGGGCGCGCGGATCGTTCGCCTGTTGACCGTCGTTCTGGCGCTTGGAGTGGCGGCCTTTGTTGTGGCCGGATGCGGCGGTAACGACAAGACCGACAGCATCTCCTCGGAAGCCGAAAAGCGGATCGAAAAAGCCGCAGAAGAAGCGAAGAAGGGCGGCGAAAAGGCAAAGGAAGAAGTGAAGAAGGGCTTCGAAGAAGCGGAAGAATCCGCCAAGAAGGGCGTCGAAAACGGCAAAAGCCAAGTGAACAAGACGATCGAAAAAACGAAAAAGGAAGCTGAAGAAGGCGTCGAAAAGGGCCAGGCAGAAGCCGAAAGCGCAATCGAAGAAGCCAGGGAACAGGTGGAAAACGGCAACTAGCGGCGAGGACGGCTTCGAGGCGTTGGTCGCGGACGCGATCGACGCCCTGCCGGAGGAATTCCAGCGGGTCCTGGAGGGAGTCGCGGTCATCGTCTCCGACCGCGGCTCCGAGGTCCGTGCCTACGGCCAGTACTACGGCGACGGCGTCGCCCGCGACGCCTACGAGGACCGGATCGTGATCTACAGGGACACGCTGGAACGGGACTTCGGCCACGATCCGGCCCTGCTCGCAGAACAGGTCGAGCGCACCCTGCGCCACGAGCTCGCCCATCACCTGGGCTGGGACGAGGGCGGGGTCAGCGGCCTCGGGCTCTGACCCCCTGGGAGCCGGACTCAGGCCGGACTACCGGACCCTGCAGGCGCCCGGCAGGTGGGTGACCAGGCGCTGGCCGCCGGAGAAGGAGAACGTTGCCCTGGCGAGTTCGTAGGGCACTTCCACGAACCCCGCCGGAGCCGCGCAGCTGGCGCTGATGAAGCTGCGCTTGTGCCCCTTGTAGGAGTACTGGCGACCGATTTCCAGTTCGATGTCGGTGACGTAGCCGCGATCCGAGGCGAGTTCGGGAATGCGGGTCGAGAAGACCGTTCCGAACTTGCCCTTGTGCTCACGGGTGATTTTGAAGGGGAGGACGAAGGCCGCGCGCACGGGACTGGCCCCGTAGAGGTGCAGCGTCAGTCCCGGTCCCTTCTTGGTGCTGCTGTTGAAGACGAGCACCCTGCCGCGGGCGGGGAAGATCGGCGTGCCGGGAAAGTCGACGTTGGCGGCGAAATGGCCGCTGCCGACGAGGGCACGGCGGCAGAGCGCCAGTGCTGCTTCGGTGCTGGTCTGCTGCAGTTCCGAGGGCCTGCAGCTCGGCAGTCCCGCCACCGAGACGACCCCGGCCCGGTTCATCGCGATCGAGATTTCGCGCAGCGGCGGGGGAGTGGTGCCATCGGTGGTGCGAATCGCCCCGGAGAGCTGCACTTTCACCGGCGCCGCCCGTTCGCGGGGGAGCGAGTGCGGCAAGAGGCGGGCTTCGAAGGCGACCCGCAGATTGCCCTTCTGCACGAATTGACGGGCGGAGGCCACACCGAGCGGCAGGCAGAGGAGAAAAACGGCAGCGATGGCGAGGCGACGCATGGTCGGTTTCAAGTTTAGGTCGACCGAGGTTGCGTCCGGGTTAACCGAAGCTATGGTCCCGGCCGATGATCGACCTCGCAGAGGGCGACGAGTTCGCCGGGTACCGCATCGAGCGCCGCCTCGGCCGCGGTGGTATGGGAGTGCTCTACCTGGCGATCGAGCCCGGCCTCGAGCGACGGGTGGCGCTGAAGCTGATCGCCCCCGAGGCGGCCGCAGATGAGGTCTTTGCCCGGCGCTTCGCCGAGGAGTCGAAGATCGCCGCCTCGATCGAGCACCCCAATGTCGTGCCGATCTACGCGGCGGGCGAAGAGGGCGACGTGCCCTTCATCGCGATGCGCTACGTCGCCGGCGCCGACCTGGCGCGGCGGCTTGCCCGCGCGGGGCGACTCGAGCCCGCCGCCGCAGTCGACCTGATCGCCCAGATCGGCAACGGCCTCGACGCCATCCACGCCGCCGGCCTGATTCACCGCGATGTCAAGCCCGCCAACGTCCTGCTCGCCGGCGAGCAGGGGGCGGAGCACGCCTACATCACCGACTTCGGTGTTGCCCGCAACGTCTCGACCGAGTCGGGCCTGACCCAGACCGGGCGCTTCGTCGGCACGCTCGACTACGTCGCCCCAGAGCAGATCTCCGGCGGCCCGATCGACGCCCGCGTCGACGTCTACGCGCTCGGCTGCCTGCTCTTCAAGCTGCTCACCGGCGAGGTGCCCTTCCCGAAGGAGGGCGAGGCGGCGCGCCTCTACGCCCACCTCCACGACCCACCCCCGGCACCCTCGCTCTACGTCCCCGAGGTCTCGATGGCGCTCGACGACGTCGTCGCCCGGGCGATGTCGAAGCA
>DASZQM010000172.1:0-15320 GCA_035549645.1 Solirubrobacterales bacterium
CCAGCATCGTCGGCCGCGAGACGACGGAGCGGATCCGCGAGCTCGCCGAGCCGCTGCGGGGCAAACGCGTCCTGCACGTGAGCGCGACCGCGTTCGGCGGCGGCGTGTCGGAGATCCTCTACACGATCGTGCCCTTGATGCGCGACATCGGCCTCGACGCGCACTGGCACGTGATCTTCGGCAAGGAGGAGTTCTTCGAAGCGACGAAGCTCCTCCACAACTCGCTGCAGGGAGCGCCGGAGACGCTGTCGGAGGAGCAGTGGGCGGTCTTCGACGAGATCAACCAGATCAACGCCGACGGGCTGGAAGGCGAGTGGGACGCGGTGATCGTCCACGACCCGCAGCCGATCGGCCTGCGCCGCGGCGCGCGGCGGAAGGGCGGCAAGTGGATCTGGCGCTGCCACATCGACCTCTCGACGCCGAACCCGGCGCCGATCGCCCGCCTCCTGCCGCTGATCGAAGAGTACGACGCGTCGGTCTGGCACATGGAGCAGTACGTGCCCAACGGCATGGGCGCGCACCGCGACGCGGTCAACATCATCCCGCCGGCGATCGACCCGCTCTCGCCCAAGAACATGGCCTTCTCGCGCGAAGACGCCGCCTTCATCTGCCAGCAGTTCGGGATCGACCCGGAGCGCCCGCTGATCACCCAGGTCAGCCGCTTCGACCCGTGGAAGGACCCGATCGGCGTCATCGACGCCTACCGCCAGGTCACCGAGCAGGTGCCCGACGCGCAGCTGGCGATGGTCGGCTCGATGGCGACCGACGACCCCGAGGGCCGCGAGTACTTCCAGAAGACCTACGAATACGCCGACAACGATCCCGACATCAAGATCCTCAGCAACCTCAACAACGTCGGCGCGATCGAGGTCAACGCCTTCCAGTCGCAGTCCGACGTCTGCCTGCAGAAGTCGATCCGCGAGGGCTTCGGCCTGACCGTGACCGAGGCGCTGTGGAAGGGACGGCCGACGATCGGCGGCAACGTCGGCGGCATCCCGCTGCAGATCACCGACGGCGAGACCGGCTTCCTCGTCGATTCCCCCCAGCAGTGCGCCGAGCGCAGCCTGGAGATCCTCGGCGATCCCGAGCTGGGCAAGCGTCTCGGGCGGGCGGGCAAGGAACATGCCCGCAAGGAGTTCCTCTCGCCGCGCCTGCTGCGCGACTGGGTCGAGCTGCTGAGCGAGCTCGGCACCTGAGCCCGCAGCGAGCGAAGCTCAGGTCACTGGCTGGCGCAGCTCGTCGATGTCTTTGAGCTGAGCGTCGACCCAATCCCCCGGATTGCGCGAGAAGACCAGCTCCTTGAGGTGCTGGGCGCGCAGGCGGCGCTCCTCGGGGTCCATCGTCAGCGCCCGGTAGATCGTGTCCGCCTGCTCCTGGATGTCGAAGGGGTTGACCGTGAGCACGGAGTCGGCGAGCTCCTCGTGCGAGCCGGTGTTCTCGGAGAGCATCAGCACCCCGTCGCGGGTGTTGACCGCCGGCGCCTCCTTGGCGACGAGGTTCATGCCGTCGAAGATCGAGTTGACCATCAGCAGATCGAAGTGCTTGTAGCGGGCGACCGCGTCATGGAAGTTCTCGTAGATCTTGAGGTCGATCGGCATCCAGTCCGTGGTGCCGTGGCGGTGGTTGACGACGGCGACGAGCGCCTCGATCCGCTCCAGGTACTCGGCGTACTCCGGCACGTCCTGGCGCGAGGGCTGCAGGTGGGCGATGAAGGTGACCTGTTCGCGGAACTCCGGATGCTGACTGAGGAAGACGTCGAAGGCGGTGAAGCCGCGCAGCACGTTCTTCGAGAGGTCGGCGCGGTCGACGCGGATGATCAGGTGCTTGCGCCGCCGCTCCAGCACCTCGCGCTCGGCAGCGGCGACCTCCGGCGATTCCGCCGCGCGGCGCAGGCGCTCGGCGTCGATCGAGAGTGGGTAGGCGCGGGCGCGGGTCTCGCCGCCGGCGTGGCGGACGATTCCCTCGTTGTAGTCGACATCGACCTCGAGCAGTTCGTCGCAGCAACGGATGAAGTTGATGCAGTAGGCGTGGGTGTGGAAGCCGATGATGTCGTTGGCGAGCATGCCGCGGAAGATCGCCTCGCGGATCCGCCCCGGCAGGATGCGCCAGCTGTCGGGCTGGGACCAGGGGATGTGGACGAAGTGATGCAGGAAGACGTCCGGTCGCGCCTCGCGGATCATCCCCGGCGCCGTGTAGAGGTGGTAGTCGTGCAGCATCACCAGCGGCCGCTCCCGCCCCTCGATCTGCCCCAGCACCGCGTTGGCGATGTCGCGGTTGACCGCCTGGTAGCCGAAGTCCCAGGCGTCGAGCTCCTCCTGGCGGATGTCCGGCGCGTTGGAGAGGTCCCAGAGGTAGTGCTGGATGAACCAGAGGATCGGGTTGGCGATGACGTTGTAGAAGCGGTCGTAGGCCTCGGCGTCGGAGCCGACCATCAGCACCCGGTAGTCGATGCCGTCGATCGAGATCTCCGCCGGCCCACCGCGCTCCTGTGAGACGGCGACGTCCTCGTCGGTCATCGCCGAGGCGATCCAGAGGGCGTCGCGGTGGGAGACCAGGCCCGAGAGCGCGGTGACGAGCCCGCCGCCGCCGCGGCGCACGGTGCGCTCCCCGTTCTCGTCAAGCTCGAACTGAGCCGGACCCCGGTTGGAGACGATGATCAGAGGATCGGAGTCAGCCACGGTGTCCACCCTACTCGGGCGCTTGTTTGTCTCTCACTGAATGTTGTGGGTGGGAAAGCTTTTAGGGGAGACAAAAGAGGGTCCGGGGCTTAGGACGGGATGCGCGTCCGAGTCCGGTGGTCTCAAGCTTCGGTGCTGATCGTGGCCGTCGTCGGGAGTTTGTTGGTCCTACGGGCAGCGCCGAGCTTGTTGGCGCCGCCGGAGCCGCCGCCGATTCCGGCGGATGTGGGTCTCCCACGCACAGCGCCGAAAGCTTCGGTGGTACGGGAGCCGAAGTCAAAGCCTGCGCCGCCGACGCGGACCAAGGCGAAGCACGCCAAGTCAAATCCACGTCCGAGGCGCCAGCGAAAAGCTCCAGCGTCGCCGCCACCCGCCCCCGAATCGCCGGAACCCATCCCGAGCTCAGTCTCAGCTCCGGAAGTCGTCGCGCCGGCTCCCACGCCAGAACCAGCTCCTGTCGCGCCGGCGCCCGACGACGGCTCGATGGAGTTTGCACCGCATTGAGAGCGGGGTTGGGTACCCCCTCCCCCACTACGCCGCTATAGTCCCTCGCCGCTTTGGCAGCCCCACGCGAATACGAGCTTGTCCTGATGTTGGACCCCGGCCCCGACGAGGCCGGGCGAGATGCGCTTGCTCAGGACGTGAAGTCCAGGATCGAGGGCAAAGGCACGCTCAAGCACGAGAACAAATGGGGCCTGCGCAAGATGGCCTACGAGATCGCCCAGCGCAACGAGGCCGATTACCGCTGGTTCCGCTTCGAGGGTCCCTCGGAGCTGCTCGACGAGCTCAACCACAACCTGAAGATCGCCGACGGCGTGCTGCGCTTCCGCATCTTCAAAGTCGACGCCGACTCGCCGGTGATGGTTCCCCCGGCCGTCGCCGCGCCGGCCCCCGGTGCCTCGCGCGAGCGCGGTTCCGGTCCCTCCCGCCCGCCGGTCGCGCCCGCGGCTGAGGCCGAGGACGACGCCGAGCCTGCCGCCGAAGAGGCCGGCGAGAGCGTCGAGGCGCCGGCAGCGCCCGCTGAGTAACCCCGCCTCGCGCGGATTCCTCGCAGAATGCAGCTTCAAGGGGGCGAGTAGCGCCGCCGACGCTCTTAGACTGAATCCCAGACAACGATTCAGAGGAGTTGAGAGCTGTGGCAGCGTCAAACGTGAACGTGGTGGTCATCACCGGAAACCTGACCCGCGATCCGGAGCTGCGCAGCACACCGGGTGGAACCTCGGTCTGCAAGCTGCGCGTGGCGGTCAACAGCCGTCGTAAGGACGGTCAGACGGGCGAATGGGTGGACAAGCCCAACTACTTCGACGTCACCGTCTGGGGGGCTCAGGGCGAGAATTGCGCGAACTACCTCTCCAAGGGCCGGCCGGTGGCAATCGAAGGTCGCCTCGACTGGCGCGAGTGGGAGGCAAAAGAGGGCGGCAAACGCCAGACCGTCGAGATCATCGCCAACTCGGTCCAGTTCCTCGGCTCCCGAGATGGCTCGGGCGGCGGTGGCGAAGGCGGCGGCTTCAGCCCCCCCAGCAGTGACGTCCCGACCGACTCGTCCGACTTCGCCGGCGCGGCGGCGGGCGGCGGCGGCGCGGACGACGACATCCCCTTCTAACGAGCAGAACCGGGTCGGCGAGCCTGAATCTGTAAGCTTGCCGACCCGTTATGGCAAGGACCAAGGACGCAGGAGCATCTACACCCAGGCGCGGGCGCCGTGCGCCCGATCGCGTGCGGCCGCGCAAATACACCCGGATCAATTCCGAGGCGGTCGACTACAAGGACCTCAACCTGCTGCGCCGCGTCCTCTCCGACAAGGGGAAGACGCGCGGACGGCGGGTCACCGGCCTTTCGCGCAAGCACCAGCGCCAGCTCTCGGTCGCGGTGAAGCGGGCACGCGAGATCGCGCTCCTGCCCTACGTCGGAGAGCGTTGATGACGCAGGCGATCCTGCTCGAGGACGTCGAGCAGCTGGGCCAGCGTGGCGAGCCGGTCGACGTCTCGCCGGGATACCTGCGCAACTACCTGATCCCGCGCAAACTGGCCGCGCCCGCTACTCCCGGCGCGCTCGAGGACGCGCAGCGACGCAAAGCGGCGGCCGAGAAGGCCGAGAAAGCCCGAGCGGAGCGGGAAGAGCAGGCGGCATCGCTGCTCTCCAAGACGGTTCTGACGATCTACCAGCGCGCCGGCGAGGACGGCAAGCTCTTCGGCTCGGTCGGACCGAAGGAGATCGCCGACGCGATCCAGGATGCACGCGACCTGCGCATCGACCGGCGCAAGGTCCGCCTCGAGCAGCCGATCCGCGAGATCGGCACCCACATGGTCGAGATCGAGCTCGCCGACGGCGCAGTCGCCACGGTGAAGACGATCGTCACCGAGGAACGCTGAGCCTCGGGCTAGGCTGCGGGGCATGGCAACGCCTCGCCTGCAGACTCGCCTGAAGCGGCGCGCCCGGGCAAGGACCCACTTCGGCTGGGCACGCTCGGAGCGGGCAACGGTCGGGCTCGCCGCCGTCGCCCTCGGTGGGGCGGGAGTCGTCCTCGGTGGGCAGTTCGGACGCATGCTGCAGCGCCGCGCCCGAGCCGAGGAGGAGGGCGAGCTGCTGGTCGAAGCCGCGCCCGCGGCGGCGATCGACACGGTCAGCGTCGCCACTGCCGGCTACAGCGACGCGCCCCGTTCGGAAACCGTGCTCTTCAACCTGCTCGCCGGCTTCCTCGGCTCCTTCGCCTTCGTCCGCCTCTCCACCCTGGGCATCCGCGACGGCTGGGGGCCGTTCCGCAACGTCAGCGTCGGCGGCCGCCACATCCACCACTTCGTCCCCGGCATCCTGCTCGCCTTCGCCTCGGGCACGACGGCGCTGCTCACCGACGACGAGCAGCTCGAAGAGCGACTGGCGGTGACCACCGGCGTCGGCATGGGCCTCACCTTCGACGAGGCGGCGCTGCTGCTCGACCTGCGCGACGTCTACTGGACCCGCGAGGGGCTGCTCAGCGTCCAGCTCAGCCTCGGCGCCACGGCAATCCTCAGCATCGCGATCCTCACCCAGCGCATGCTGCGCCGCGGCGAGCGTCGGCGCGAAGCCGAGGGGACGATCCCCCCGGCTCCGACCGATCGCATCGACCCGCGGGACTGAGCGCTCAGCCCTTGGGCGTGCAGGAACGGACCAGGCTGCCGGCCAGGCGGCTGCCGTCGCTGAACTTGCCGTAGCCCTTGGCGTTGAGGTGGCCGTCGGGGCACTTGGCAAGCAGGTAGCTCTGCTTCTTGCCCTTGTAGGTGAAGGTGCGGCCGACCCTGAGGTCGAAGCTGATCGGCGAGCCGTAGCCGCCGGCGATCTTCGGCACCGTCGCCACCGTCTTGAGGCCATAGCGGCCGTTGTGGACTTTCGAGACTTTGACCGCGGTGACGACCGCCGCTGAGACCGGTGAGCTCAGGTAGGCATGCAGGAAGACGGTCGTCTTGCCGCCGCTGACGCCGCCGTTGAAGGCGAGCAGCTTGGACTTTGCGACGAAGGGTGGCTGTTCGGGGAATTCGACCTCGACCGAGGTGTTGCCTTCGCCGATCAGGGCTTCTTTGCAAGCAGCCCTGGCTACTTCGGTGGTCACTGCCTGCAATTTGCCGGGGGGACAGACGGCGAGCCCCTTGGCGTTGATCGTGCCGTTCTTGTCGGTTTCGATCACGACTTCCTTCACCGCGGGCGGGTGTTCGCCGTTGAGGGTGCGGATCTTGCCGCTGACGTTGAGAGTGATCGGCGCAAGCTTGTTCTTCGGCAGCGCCGTCGGGCTGAAGTTGCCGTTGGCCAGGATTAAGAGGTTGCCGACGATGGTGTGGAAGGGCTTTTCTCCCTTAGCGGCCGCCATCCCCGCAACCGCCAGTGCCGAAACGATGCACGCTGCTGCTGCCAACGCCAAATACTTGCGCACGCTGCCCTCCTTGGTCTCCCGTTCCCGAACTACCTACGAGTACCAAAAGGGCACCACTTTGGTTGTTAAGGCAAAAGAAAGGGCGGCCAAGGCCGCCCTTTCTTCCCCTTATCGTCCTGAGTCAAGCGCTCGCGCTCAGCCCTTCTTGCTGCAGGAGCGGACGAAAGTGCCCGTGAGCTTCGTTCCGTCAGAGAAGACAGAAGTGGCCTTGGCGTTGAGGTGACCGTCCGTGCACTTGGCAAACAGGAACGGGGTGTTCTTGTAGCCACGGTCGAGGGTCAGCGAGAATTCCTTCGCCGAGCCGTAGCCGCCGGCGATCTTCGGGATCGTCGCGACCGACTTGGTTCCGTAGCGGCCGTTGTGGATTTTCGAGATCTTTACCGTGGTGACGACCGCCGCCGAGACCGGTGAGCTCAGGTAGGCGTGGATGTAGATCGTCGTCTTGCCGCCGCTGGTGCCGCCGTTGAAGGCGACCAATTTACTCTTGGCGATGAACGGCGCCTGTTCGGGGAAAGCAACCTCGACGTTGGTCTTGCCACTGCCGATGATCGCGTTCTTGCAGATGGCTTCCGCATGCGCCGTGTCCTGCGCCTGCAGTTTGCCCGAGGTGCAGGTGGGCAGGCCCTTGGTGTCGATCGAGCCATTCTTGTCGGTTTCGACGATGATTTCCTTCACCGCCGGAATGTGACTGCCGTCGAGCGTCTGGATCTTGCCGCTGACGTTGAGCGTGATCGGGGCCCCTTTGCCCTTGCTGGGCAGCGCTTTCGGCGAGAAGCCACCGTTCAGGGTCAGTTTCAGGTTGCCGCCCTGGACGATCGTGGGCTTTTCAGCGGTAGCGATCCCCGCCACCAAAAGGGCCAACCCCGCCCCGAGGACCAGTGTCGTAATCAAACGCTTGCGCATGTGCTCTATTTCTCTCCTTTGCGGCCCGGCCGTTCAGAGCCCCGGCCATAGAAAGCCTTGGACAATCCCTCCAATGCCCAAATTATCAGTATCCCAATCCAGGTAAACCCGCTCGACTGGGGAAAGGAGCGGCTCTTGCAAGCGCTTATTGACTGCGCAACATCGAGAGCCTGGTGCGCTCGCGCTCCTCGGCCGCTCCCTCGGGGCCGAGGAAGGGGAGGGTGATCCAGAACATCAGGTCCGGCAGGCGGCTGGGCAGCCGCGTCGCGGCGCCGTGGAGGATCTCGCTGTAGAGGAGCTCGTTGACGCCGCCGGCGAGGGAGAGCGAGGTTATGCCCGGCAGCTCGACCGAGGTCTCGGCCCGGCCGGCGTCGAGGAAACCGGTGAACTGGCGCAGCGCCGCGTCGCGCCGGGCCAGGGCCTTCGGGCCGGCGGCAAGCACCTCGACGATCGCGAAACGCGCCTCGTCCGGGTGCTCGGCGAGGTGTTTGAGCAGCTCACCGAGGCCGGCTGCAACGCGCTCGGCCCAGGGCGAGCCGGGCTTCGACTCGAAGCCGCGGGCGGTATCGCCGAGCAGGTTGCCGAGCAGCACGTCATAGGTGGCGAGGAAGCAGTCCTCCTTGCTGGAGAAGAGTTCGTAGAAGGTCTTGCGCGAGACCCCGGCGACGCCGATCACGTCGACGACGCGCGTCTCGGGGTAGCCGCGCTCGGAGACGACCTCGATCATCGCTTGCAGGATGCGGGTGCGCTGGGACTCCGTCACGGCCTCCCGCGGCAACCCGTGCCGGCCCCTTGGCAGCCGCTCGCTCAGCCTAGCCGTGCGTCTACCGGAAGCCACTCTCAGACTGTAAACGAGAAGGGTGGGTCGCGCGACTTTCTGTACCGCCGAGTCTCCAGAGGGATACCGCCAATACAATCGCCGCCATGCGTGGGGAGCGGAGGCGGCGGGCATTTGCCTTGCTGATCGCGGCGGTTCTTGCCGCGGCCTTGCTCGGCGCCTGCGGCTCGGGGTCTGAGGAAGGCTCGGACCAGTTCCGCGACGAGACCAGCAGCCCTCTGCTCGACTTCGGCGAAGAGGCAAGTGGGGAAGAACTGGAAGAAGGCGCCGCGGTCGTCGAGGACTTCTTCACCGCCCGGGCGGACGGGGATTGGCCCACTGCCTGCGCGCAGCTCGCCCGCCCGGTGCTGGCCAAAATCGAGCACCTCGCCACTTCGGCCACCGATCTCGAAGACAAGTCCTGCCCCTCCTTCCTCGGTGCCTTCACGCGTCTGACGGCCAAGGAAAAGGAAGACAGCGAAATCGTCGAAGCGGGCAGCCTGCGCCGGCGGGGAGCGCGCGCCTTCCTGATCTACCACGGTGCGAAGGAAGCCGTCTACTCGATGCCGCTGAACCGTGAGGGAGACGCCTGGAAGCTCGCCTCGCTATCCGCGGATCGTCTCGGCTGAGCGCCTTCGGCCATCGAATACAATCGCCGTGGTGACCAGGGAAGGGAAATGGCCGCTCGCGGCCACCGTTGCCGTCGTGCTCGCAGCCGTGCTCTTCGCCGCTTGCGGAAGCTCTGACTCGAGCTCGACCCAGTCCACTGCCAGTGACTCCACGACCACCGCTCAGAACGGCGGCGGTGGGCAAGGTCAAGGCGGCTCCCAGGGCAAGTCGGAGAGTCAGGGCAAAGCGCAGGGCGGGAACTCCTCCCAGGGCGACCAGCAGCAGAACGGCGGTAACGGGAAGAACGTCGTCGCACCGCTCCAGGTCTCCGGTGGCGGCTCAGCGCAGTTCCGCACCAAGGGCGGCGACAACAGCATCCAGGAATTCGGCGAAGAGGGCGAATCGGAACTGCAGGAAGTGGCCGAAATCGTCCACGGCTTCTACGCTGCGCGGGCGGAAGAAAGATGGGACGCCGCCTGTTCCTACCTGGCCAAGTCGAATGCCGAACAGCTGGTCAAGCTCGTCTCCCAGTCGCCCGAACTGAAGGGCGCCGGCTGCAGCGAGGCGCTCAAGGCATTCACCCAACCTCTGCCGCCCGCTCTCGAACGTGAACTCACCACCGTCGACGCGGGCAGCTTCCGCCACGAAGGCGACCAGGGCTTCCTCATCTACTACGGCCCGGAACGCACCGTCTACTCGATGCCGATGCGCGAAGAAGACGGTGCCTGGAAGGTGGCGGCGCTCTCAGGCAGCGCGCTCGGCTGAGCCGAGCCAGACGACCTGGTCGCGGCCGGGGCCGACGCCGACCAGGCGAATCGGCACGCCGACGAACTCGGCGATGTAATCGAGGTACTCGCGCGCCTCGCGCGGCAGGTCCTCAGCGCTGCGGCACTGCTCCAGGTCCGCATCGAAGCCGGGCAGCTCTTCGTACTCGGGCTCCGCGCCGTGCAGGATCGACTGGTGGTAGGGGAAGCTGTCGAGCAGCGCGCCCTCGCGAGAGCGGTAGCGCACCGCGACGCGCAGGGTCTCGAGCCCGCTGAGCACGTCGAGCTTGGTGATCGCCAGCGTCGTCATGCGGTTGAGGCGCACCGCGTAGCGCAGCGCCACCAGGTCCATCCAGCCGCAGCGGCGCTCACGGCCCGTCGTCGTTCCGTACTCGTGGCCCTTTTCGAGCATGTGGCGGCCGGTGGCGTCTTCCAGCTCGGTCGGGAAGGGCCCGGCGCCGACTCGAGTCGCGTAAGCCTTGGCGACCCCCCAGACCTCGTCGATGTCGGTTGGGCCGATGCCGGCGCCGACGGTGGCGGCCCCGGCGATCGGGTTCGACGAGGTGACGAAGGGATAGGTGCCGTGGTCGAGGTCGAGCAGGGTCGCCTGGGCGCCCTCGAAGATCACCGTCTTGCCGGCGTCGAGCTCGTCCCAGCAGAGCTTCGAGGTGTCGGCGATGTGGGGCTCGAGCCGGTGGCCGTAGCTGACGTGCTCCTCGGTCATCGCGTGCAGGTCGATGCGGGGATCGGGCGCGTCCTCGATCGCCGTCTCGCTGCCGCCGGCGCTCTCCCCCGCCTCCTTGCGCAGCTTGCGCCGCTGCACCGAGAGTTCGCGCAGCGCCTGCTGCTTGCTCGCCAGCGCCGTACGGATCTTCGCCCGCAGGATCTTCTCGTCGAGCAGGTCCTGGACGCGGATGCCGAGTCGGAGCGCCTTATCGGCGTAGCAGGGCCCGATGCCGCGACGGGTGGTGCCGAGCGAGAGCTTGCCCAGCTTCAGCTCACCCGCCGTGTCGAGCAGCACGTGGTAGGGCATGATCAGGTGGGCGTTGGCGGAGATCTTCAGGTTCCCCATGTCGACCCCGCGGCGGCGCAACCCGTCGATCTCGCCGAGCAGGATGCGTGGGTCCAGAACGACGCCGTTGCCGATCACGCAGGCCTTGTCGGGATAGAGGATCCCGGAGGGGATCAGGTGGAACTTGAACTCCTCGCCGTCGCGGACGATCGTGTGGCCGGCGTTGTTGCCGCCCTGGAAGCGCACGATCGCGCTGGCGCGCTCGGCAAGCAGGTCGGTGACCTTGCCCTTGCCCTCATCGCCCCACTGGGCGCCCACTATCACTAGCCCTGGCATGACCGCAGGGCATTGTGGCGGGTCCGGCGGCTGGGTGGCGTTAGGCGACCTTGCCGTAGCGCCGATCGGAGCCGAAGAGCGGCACCTCGTCGCAGATCTGACTCAAGCGGGAGACCGTGCGATTGCCGATCTGCCCCTCCAGCTCCTCGTGCGGCAGGTTGGTGGTGACAAGGACAGAGCGCTGAGCCTCGTAGCGCTCGTTGATCAGCGCGTAGAGCTGCTCGAGCACCCAATCACTGCGTTTCTCGGCGCCCAGATCGTCGATGTGGAGCAGGTCGACCGAGGTCAGCCGCTCGAAGAAGGCGAGGTACGAATCGCCGCCCGGCTCCGAGTCGTAGGTGCGGCGTATGCGCGCAAGCAGCTTCGGCAGCGAGTAGATCGCGACGGAATGCCCCGCCTCCAGCGCCACCTTCGAGACCAGCATCGCCAGGGTCGTCTTGCCGGTTCCGGTGTCGCCAAACAGCCAGAGGCCCCTCCCCTCATCCAACCTTGCGTCGAGATCGTCGACGTAGGCGCGCACCTCGGCCACCGCCGCCTTCGTCTGCAGGTCGCGGGCCATGTCGGAGACCGGGGGGCGGTCGAAGGAGACGCCGCGGTAGCGGGGCGGGATCACCGAGGCGACGCCGCGCACGCGGCCGCGCTTGAGACGGCCCTCGCGGCACTCACAGGGGCGGGCGACGTCCTCGGGGCCGAGGATCCAGCCGGAGCCGTCGCAGGCGCCGAGCGGGCAGGCGGCCTCGCGAAAGGGTTCGCTGCGGGCGCTCGGCACTAGAACTCCGGCCCCGCGGCGGCGACGTCGTCGATCGGCGGGCCCTCGCCGGCGGGCTGCTCGATCGGCTGCTCCTGGCCGGCGTAGTCGGCGAACTTGGGGAAGCGGTCGAGGAAGACCAACTTCGGCGAGGCGATCGGGCCGTTCCTATGCTTGGCGATGATCAGGTCGGCGAGGCCATCCGGCTCGTCTTCGGGGTCGCGGTAGTAGTCCTCGCGGTAGAGGAAGGCGACGACGTCGGCGTCCTGCTCGATCGCGCCCGACTCGCGCAGGTCGGAGAGCATCGGCTTCGGCGGGTGGCGCTGCTCGGGGGCGCGCGAGAGCTGTGAGATCGCCACAACCGGCACCTGCAGCTCGCGGGCGAGGATCTTCAGCCCGCGGCTCATCTGGGCGACCTGCTCGACCCGGTTGGCGCGGGGGTCGTCGCTGCGCATCAGCTGCAGGTAGTCGAGGATGATCAGGCCGAGGCCGCCGTTGGCCTGTTCCTGGGCGTGCAGCCGGCGCGCCTTGGCCCGCAGATCGAGGATGCCGAGGTCGGAGGAGTCGTCGAACCAGAGCGGCGCTTCCTCGAGCTCGTTGCAGGCCCGCACCACCTTCGGCCAGTCTTTCTGGGAGACCTGGCCCTTGCGCAGCTTGTCGCCCGAGATCCGCGCCCGGCAGGCGATGAAGCGCTGGGCCAGCTCGACCTCGGACATCTCGAGTGAGAAGAAGGCGACCGGCAGCCCCCGCTTGACCGAGACGTTTTCGGCGATGTTGGCGACCAGGGCGCTCTTCCCCATCGCCGGGCGGGCGGCGACGATGATCAGGTTGCCGGGCTGAAAGCCGCCGGTGATTGCGTCGACGTCGCGGTAGCCGGAGGGCGTGCCGGTCAGCTCGGTCTCGCCGGTGGAGAGCTTCTCGAGCCGGTCGACCTCGTCGTGGAGGATCTCCGAGAGCAGTTTGAAATCGCTCGCCTGCTCTTTGTGGGCGACGTCGAAGAGCAGCTTCTCCGCCCGCTCGGAGAGCTCGCGGGGTTCCCCGTCGCGCTCGTGGACCCAGCCCTGGATCTGCTGGCCGGCGCCGAGCAGGCGGCGCAGCAACGAGTTCTGCTGGACGATCTCCGCGTAGTGCTTGGCGTTACCGGCAGCCGGCACCTTGGCGGCCAGCTCGGAGACGTAGTGCTTGCCCCCCGCCTCCTCGATCTGGTTGTGCTGGGTCAGCGCCTCGGTGACGCTGAGCTCGTCGACCGGCTTGGAGGCGGCGTAGAGGTCGTGGATGCAGGTGAAGATCGCCGCGTGCTTGTCGAGGTAGAAGTCGGCGGCGTTGAGCTTGACCTCGTCGATCACCCGGGTCAGGGTCGGCTCGGCGACGAGCATCGCGCCCAGGACCGATTCCTCGGCCTCGATGTTCTGCGGCGGGACGTGGGCTGTCGGAGCGGAAGCCATTCGATTCAGTTAAGGGCTCCGAGCGGCGGAACGAACCCTCGATCGCCCGGAAGCTCAAGGAAACCAGACGCGGGATTCACGATTGATTGGCGTCCCTGCAAATTGAGAGGAAAGAAATCGCGCGAAGCAGGGAGAAGGAATGCGTTGTAAAAAACGCAATATCTTAGATGTCATGATAGGTCTGACTTTTTGGGGCGGAAGATGAGCGAGCGGCAGGGGCGGAACACCCGCGTCAATCAGAGGGCCGAAGAAGCGACGGTGGACCTGATCGACCGGCGCCTGACCAAGGCGATCGCCCATCCACTGCGCCTGCAGATTCTCGCCCTGGCGAACCAGCGAACGATCAGCCCGAGCGAATACTCCGAAGAGATGGGTGCGCCGCTCTCGACCGTCGCCTACCACTTCCGCAAGCTGCTCGAGCTCGGCTT
This sequence comes from Solirubrobacterales bacterium, assembly GCA_035549645.1. Lineage (GTDB taxonomy): Bacteria > Actinomycetota > Thermoleophilia > Solirubrobacterales > 70-9 > VRUE01. Next base: position 13,645 of record DASZQM010000172.1, read on the forward strand.
CCTCGAACTGGTCGAGGAAGTCCCCAAACGGGGTTCGAAGGAACACCGCTACCGCGGCTGCCGGCGCGGCGTCGTCAGCGACGCCAACTGGCAGGAGCTGGGCAAGGCCACTCAGGCGGGAGTTCGAATCGCCGGCTTCCAGGATCTGATCGCCCGCTGCACCCAGGCGGTCAACGCAGGCACCTTCGACGCCCGCGACGACGCGATCTTCTACTGGGCCGGAGGTGGCGTGGACGAGACCGGCTGGAAAGAATTCACCGAGGCCTCTCGGCAACTGATCGAGCGCGTCAAGGAGATCGAAGACGCCAGCGCCGAGCGCTCGTCGGACGGCGGGATGAAGTGCTTTCCCACCACCTTCGCGATTGCCGCCTTCGAATCGCCGCCGGACGGGCGCCGCCGCCGCTGACCGCCGACCACGGGCAGCCCGAGTCCCCTACCTAGCCCATGAGAAGTGCGACTTCATCCGGTGGCATATCGACGTTGTCGCGCGCCACAAAGCGTCCTTCTAAGACCTTAGATGTCGTGACTATGGTCCCTGTCCGTATCTGCACGCGATCAACCCCATTTGGGGTAATGCCGGCGATTAGCCTATCTGCCGTCCCTTGGCCGTTGCCTTCCGCGAGGAAGGCTGTGTATACGCCGTGGTGCTGGGCCACATAGTCGCTCGTGCAAACGGTCCCAACGAGCGGGAGTCTTTGGCTATTGATAAGGCAAATAACTCCATCGCCGGGGACCGCCCATATCCGAAGGTGTCTTTCGCTAAGCAACAAACGCGCCTTGCTCCAATCCATACCGTGAGAAGGTCGTTTGAGGCTTTGGCGGACGGCTGTCGGGAGGCTCCCTGTGGCACCCGACAGAAATGAGAACTGGCGCTGTGCCCAGGCAGGCCCGCGGACTTCATTGTTGGCCTGGGCTTTGGTGCTGCGAGATCTATCCGTGCTGCCCTTAAATGAGGACCCACACCCCCAGAAAACGATGCTTACGCTAGCGAGAGCAAGAATGCTTGCTCTCGCTAGCTGCCGCTGCTTTAGCAACCGACGTAGCAGAACTCTGCTCCGTTGAAGAGTCCCGAAGAACTGAGATTGTTGTTTCGAATAGTTCCCTTTCGGTTTACCCCATCGTTCGGAATGCCGTTGATTTCCGAAGAGCTTCCTGCTCCCGTGCACTGCCAGGATTGCAAGAGTTCATTGCTCCCGTTTGCAATGCTCACGCACCCTGCGCGTTCGTGTGTCACCAGATTTACACCCCGGATATGGTGACTGGCTCCAAAGCATTGGTCACCGGCCTGGCCAAACGGCTGCAAGGTGCCGCAGAAGTTTTCGGCGGCCGAGGCGTGAGGCGTACTAACCGCCAAACCGAGCGACAACGCGACAACAAGACACGCCCCCAAAGTGGCGAGGCGGGATGTGTTCTCCGACCGGATGTCATTGAGTTTGGTCATGGGTCTCCTTTGCGAGTGGACTTACTCGCAAGACCATAAACACGGGAGAACTTAGATACTCAGATTGTAGCCAAATATCTGAATTATCTAACTAATGCATAATCCTTAAGTAATCGGCAGGGATTCTAGCCGGCCGGACAACCGATCGCCTATTCCTGTTCGTAAGTGTGCTGGTAGGTCGTTGGCGGACCGCTGCGGCCGATCGGGTTGAAGGGGGCTTGCTGGAAGCAGCCCG
>DASZQM010000173.1:0-6912 GCA_035549645.1 Solirubrobacterales bacterium
AGCGGCTGCGGGATGACGCCGAAGAAGATCGTCGCGGCGGCGGCGAGCAGGGCCGGGCCGACGAGGTAGAGGCGGCGGCCGGCCTCGGGGTCGATCGGGTCGGCTTCGGGGGAGGCCCCGGCGATCGCCGGGGTGGCGGCGGGCTCGCCGCCGGGACGCATCCACATCGCCGCCACCACCCGCAGGTAGTAGGCGAGCGAGATCATCGTGCCGACGGCGATGAAGACGGCGAGCCAGGTGTAGTCGCCTTCGACCAGGGCCTCGATCAGGTAGAGCTTGCCGATGAAGCCCGCGGTGGCCGGAAGGCCGGCGAGGCCGAGCATCGAGATCGTCAGCGGCCAGGCGAGCTGCGGGCGCTCGGCGCCGAGGCCGCGCACCGCGTCGATGTGATCGCCGAAGGCGGTCTCGCGCTCGCGGGCGACGACGACGGCGAAAGCGGCCAGGTTCATGAAGGCGTAGGCGGCGAGGTAGAAGACGATCGCGTTGACGCCGGCCTCGCTGGCGACGACGAGGCCGCCGAGGATGTAGCCGGCCTGGGCGACGCCCGAGTAGCCGAGCAGACGCTTGAGCGAGTCCTGGCCGAGCGCACCGACGTTGCCGACGACGATCGAGATCGCGGCGAGCACGGCGAGGGCCGGCTGCCAGTCGTCGACCTGGGGGGCGAGGGCGACGTCGAAGAAGCGGATGAAGACGGCGAAGGCCGCGGCCTTGGTCGCCACCGCCATGAAGCCGGTGATCGGCGAGGGCGCGCCCTCGTAGACGTCGGGAGTCCACTGGTGGAAGGGGGCGATCGAGGTCTTGAAGGCGAGGCCGACCGCGGTCATCGCGATCCCGACCAGGACCAGGGGATCGCCGAGCACGCCCTTCTGGGCGATGCCGTGGGCGATTCCGCCGAAGTCGGTCGAGCCCGAGCCGCCGTAGAGAAAGGCCATCCCGTAGAGCAGCGTCGCCGAGCCGAGCGAGCCGACGATCAGGTACTTGAGCCCCGACTCGAGCGACTTCTCGCGGCGCAGGTTGGTCGCGCAGAGGATGTAGAGCGGGATCGAGAGCGTCTCGAGGCCGACGAAGAAGGTGACCAGGTTCTGGGCCTGGGCGAGCAGCACCATGCCGAGCACCGAGCCGAGCAGCAGTGCGTGGTACTCGCCCGGGCCGGCTTCCTCGGTTGCCGGCTCTCGAATCGAGAGCAGGACCGCGAAACCGGCGGTGAGGATCGCGATCAGCGAGATCGAGATCGCCAGGTCGTCGATCCGCAGGGCGCCGGAGACGAGGTCCTGCGGGTTGTCCCAGCGCCAGATCAGCAGTCCCGCGGTGGTCGCGAGCGTGAGCAGTGTGAGGCCGGGGATGGCGCGCTTGAGCGGCTTGAAGACCCCGCTGAGCAGGACGACGCAGAGCCCTACCGTCAGCGCCAGGACGGGGGAGAGGGCGGCGTAATCGATATGTGGGGCGTTGAAGTTCACTGGCTGCTCGCTTGAGGGATGACTCGGAGGATCGCCGGTTGCGCCTGGTGGGTGAGAGCGACCGGCTTTTTACTGCTGGTGACCGAGGCCACGCTCTGCTGCACCGCGCCATCGGTCCGCTTCAGGATCAGCTGGGGATATAGCGCCAGGCCGATGATGCAGAGCACCAGCGGTACCAAGACGATCCCGTCGCGCAGGTTGATCTCGCGCGATTCGAGGCCGGCCGGCTTGCGGTTGTGCATCGTGCGCTGGTAGAGGCGAAGGGCGTAGTAGGCGCTCATCGCGACGCCGCTGATCGCGACGAAGGCGAAGACGATCTTCGAGTCGAAGAGGCCGTTGAGGATGTAGAACTCGCCGACGAAGTTGGCCGAGCCGGGCATCGCCAGCGTCGCCAGGGTGACGATCAGGAAGAGCGCGGCGAGCACCGGCGCCTTCATCGCCATCCCGCCCATCTCACGCAGGTCCTCCGTGCCGGAGCGCTCGGCGAGGATCGCGACGATGACGAAGAGCGGCGCGACGACGAGGCCGTGGTTGACCATCTGCAGCACCGCCCCGTCGGAGCCGTCGGCGGAGAGGGCGAAGATGCCGGCGGTGATGAAGCCGAGCTGCGCCACGGAGGAGTAGCCGGCGATCAGCCGCACGTTGGTCTGGGTGAAGGCCATCACCGAGCCGTAGAGGATCGAGGCCAGGGCGATGACCAGGATCACCTCTTGGAATTCGACCGTGGCGGCGGGGAAGAGCGGCAATACCACGCGCAGGAAGCCGTAGGCGCCGACCTTGGCCAGCACGCCCGAGAAGACCGCCAGCGCCGGCAGCGGCGCCGCCCGGTAGGCGTCGGGCATCCAGCCGTGCAGGAGGAAGGAGGGCATCTTGACCAGGAAGGCTGCGGCGAAGAACCAGAAGATCCAGCGCTGGCTGCCTTCGCTCAGCGGGTGCTTGGCCAGTTCGGCGATCGAGAAGGTGAGGTGGCCGCCGTCCTGGGCCGAGATGATCGCGGTGGCGATCGCGGCGACCAGCATCAGCAGCGAGCCGATCAGCGTGTAGACGATCATCTTCAGGGTCGCCGCTGAGGCGCTCGGGCCGCCCTCGCGATCGCTGCCCCAGGCGCCGAAGAGGAAGTAGAACGGCACCAGCATCAGGTCGAAGAAGAGGACGAAGAGCAGCAGGTCCTGGGCGAGGAACGAGCCCAGGGTCGCGGTCTCGCCGAGCAGCATCATCAGGAAGAAGAGGTGGGGGCGCTCCTGCTCGCGGAAGGCGGCGAAGGCCGTGCCGGCCACCCAGAGCACGGTGGTGAGCAGGATCAGGAAGACGTTGAGCCCGTCGACGCCGAGGCTGTAGTCGACGCCGAGGCCGGGGATCCAGTTGACGTCGACGGTGTCCTGCAGGCCGGCGCCCGAGTTGAAGCCGATCACCATCGAGATCGCCAGCCCGAGCGTCACCGCCGTGCCCAGCGTCGCCCACCAGCCGGCGTAGCGGTGTGGCAGGACGAGGCCGATGAGGCCGAAGACGAGCGGTGTCCAGAGCAGCGAGTTGATCATGAGCTGGAGAGCAGGAAGTAGAGGGCGAGGCCGGCGAAGCCGACGATCAGCAGCAGGGCGTAGCTGCGGACGAAGCCGCTCTGCACGAGCTGGACGAGGCGGCCGCCGCCGCCGAACACGTCCTCGGTGCCGGTGACGAGGCCGTCGACGACGAGGCGCTCGAAGGTCCTGTTTGCGAAGCGCCCGATCGCCAGCGCCGGGCGGACGACGAGGAAGTCGATCGCCTCGTCGAAGTACCACTTGTTGTAGAGGCAGGTGTGGAGCGCGGAGAAGCGCTTCTGTAGGGCGGCCGGGGTCTCCGGCCGCGCCACGTAGAGGAAGTAGGCGATGCCGATGCCGGCCAGCGAGATCGCTGCGCCGATCGCCAGGCCGAACCAGGAGGCCGCCACCGAGGGGTGGATCGCGGCCAGTGGCGAGTCGGCGAAGACCGGGTCGAGGAACTTGGTCACCATGTCATCGACGCCCGGTACCTGGACCAGACCGGCGAAGAGTGCGCCGAAGGCGAGCACGCCCATCGCGATCCGCATCGGCAGCGAGGACTCGGCGATGTGGTGCTCGGCGCCGGGGAAGCCGACCGCGGTGTCCTCCTCTTCTCCCGTCGCCGGGTTGAAGGGGTGGGCGTGGTGGACGTGACCGGTGTCGATCAGCTCCTGCGCCTCGGGGCAGGGCTTGCCGGGGAGGACGCGGAAGATCAGGCGGAAGGTGTAGATCGCGGTCAGCAGGGCGCCGAAGTAGCCGAGCACGGTGAAGATCAAGTACATGCCGCCGCGGGCGCTGGCGTAGGCGAGGATCTCGTCCTTGGAGAAGAAGCCCGAGGTGCCGGGGAAGGCGGCGAGCGCGAGGCCGCCGCAGAGCATCGTCACCGAGGTGAAGCGCATCGCCTTGCCGAAGCCGCTCATCTTGTCGATGTTCTGCTCGTTGGCCATCGCGGCGATGATCGAGCCGGCCGCCATGAACAGCAGCGCCTTGAAGAAGGCGTGGGTCATCAGGTGGAACATGCCGGCGCTGTAGGCGCCGATCGAGACGCCGACGACCATGTAGCCGATCTGGCTCATCGTCGAGTAGGCGATCGCCCGCTTGAGGTCGGTCATCACCAGGGCGATCGAGGCCGCCACCAGCAGGGTCGCCAGGCCGACGAAGGCGGCGATGTCGGCGGCGGTGGGGGCGAGGACGAAGAGAGAGTGGGTGCGGGCGATCAGGTAGACGCCGGCGGTGACCATGGTCGCGGCATGGATCAGCGAGGAGACCGGGGTGGGGCCCTCCATCGCGTCGGGAAGCCAGGTGTGGAAGGGCAGCTGCGCCGACTTGGCGAAGGCGCCGACGAGGAGCAGCAGGCAGATCGCGGTCACCGTCCACTCGTTGGTGTGGAAGACCTGGGGCGCCTTGGCGAAGACCTCGCTGTATTCGAAGGTCCCCAGTTCGCGGAAGATCAGGAAGGCGGCGAGGACGAGGCCGATGTCGCCGACGACGTTGATCACGAAGGCCTTCATCCCCGCCTTGGTCGCGGTCTGGCGCCGGTACCAGAAGCTGATCAGCGCGTAGGAGGCGAAGCCGACGAAGGCCCAGCCGACGATCAGCAGCACGAAGTTGCCGGCGAGGACGAGCAGCAGCATCGAGAAGACGAAGAAGTTGAGGTAGCTGAAGAAGCGGTGGTAGCCCTCGTCGGACTGCATGTAGCCGAACGAGTAGAGGTGGATCAGGGTCGAGACCCCGGTCACGATGAGGACCATGAAGACCGAGAGCGGGTCGACGAAGATGCCGAGCTTGATGTCGAGTCCGGCGACGCTGGCGTAGTCCCAGAGCGAGGAGGCGTGGTGGCGGGCGTCCGGCGCTTCGCCGAGCAGGTGGATCAGCGCGCCGACGCCGCAGAGGAAGGCGAGGCCGATCGCGGCGGTGCCGATCGCCCCGGCCGCCTTCGCCGGCAGCGCCTTGAAGCCGAGCGCGATCGCGATCGAGCCGAGCAGCGGGAAGAGCAGGACCAGCCAGGCCCAAGAGGTGGCGCTCATCCGCGCAGCTCCCGCAGCTCGTCGACGTCGAGCGGCAGCTTGCGGCGGAAGATCGCGACGATCAGGCCGAGGCCGACGACAACCTCGCAGGCGGCGACGACCATGACGACGATCGCGAAGATCTGGCCCTGCTGGTTGCCGACCATCTTGCTGAAGGCGACCAGGGCCAGGTTGCCGGCGTTGAGCATCAGCTCGAGGCAGAGCAGGATCACGACCGGGCTCCTGCGCAGGAGGATTCCCATGGCTCCCACCGCGAAGAGGAGGCTCGAGAGGACGATGTACCACTCGACGTTCACTGCTCGGCCTTTCGCTGGGCGAGGACGATCGCCCCGACCGCGGCCAGAAGCAGCAGGATCGACGAGGCCTCGAAGGGGAGCAGGAATCGTTCGAGCAGGAGCTTGCCGATGCCGGCAGGGTCGCCGAAGCCTGGCTTGGTGTCGGCTCCGTGGGTTCCCAGAGCCATCAGAGAGGAGCTGAGGACGGCGATTGAGAGCTCCACGAAAAGGGCTGCCCCCATGAGCGGGGCCAGGAACCTTTGGCCCGGTATCGGCTCCCAGGCCGACTCGGTGTCGCCGCCGACGTAGGCGACGACGAATACGTAGAGCACCATCACCGCGCCGGCGTAGACGACCACCTGGGCGGCGGCGACGAAGGCCGAGCTGAGCAGCAGGAAGAGCACCGCCAGCGAGAAGAGGTGGATGATCAGCGCCAGCACGCCGTAGAAGGGGCTGCGCATGGCGACGACGCCGATCGCGCCGCCGAGGGCGCCGAGCGCCGCGAGGAAGAACATCACCGCTTCCACTATTCGCCCTCCGCCCGCAGCGGCGCGCGCTCGATTGCCTCGGCCAGCAGCATCTCCTTGGTGAAGATCAGGTCGGCGCGGTCGTAGTCGGCCATCTCGTAGTCGTGGCCCATCGTGATCGCGTCGAAGGGACAGGCGATCTCGCAGTAGCCGCAGAAGATGCAGCGCGAGAGGTTGATCTCGTAGATCGCGGCGAAGCGCTCGCCGGCGGAGACCCGTTCGCCCGGTACGTTCTCGGCCGCGACGACGCGGATGCAGTCGGCCGGGCAGGCGGCGGCGCAGAGCGAGCAGCCGACGCACTTCTCCAGCCCGGTGTCCTCGAACTTGTGCAGCTTGTGGCGGCCGCGGAAGCGCGGGTAGACCGGCGTCTTCTCCTCGGGGTACTCGATCGTCATCGGTCCCTCGATCAGCCGCGCCATCGTCGTCTTCAGCCCGCGCAGGGTCTCGCCGAAAGCGCGGTAGGCGCCGCCGACGCCGCCCGGCTCGGGCCCGCGCTGCACCTCGACCACGTCGACCGAGTCGAGGTAGGACCCGGCCTGCCGGTAGAAGCCGCCGTCGCTCACGTGACCACCACCAGGACCGCGGTGACGAGCACGTTCAGCGTCGCCAGCGGCAGCAGGATTTTCCAGCCCAGGGTCATCAGCTGGTCGTAGCGCAGGCGGGGCAGCGTCGCCCGCACCCAGATGAAGACGAAGACGAGGGCGATCATCTTGATCAGCATCCAGATCGGGTCCAGCCAGCCGGGGCCAGGGCCCATCCAGCCGCCGAGGAACATCGCCACGGCGACGCCGGAGACGACCAGGATCTCCATGTATTCGACGAGGAGGAAGCTGCCGAAGCGCATGCCGCCGTACTCGGTCATGAAGCCCTGGACCAGCTCGGCGTCGGCCTCGGGCATGTCGAACGGGGTGCGGTTGGTCTCGGCGAAGCCGGCCAGCATGAAGATCAGGAAGCCGACGAACTGGGGGACGATGTACCAGATCTGCCCTTGCGCCTCGACGATGTCGACCAGCGAGAGCGAGCCGCCCATCATGATCACGCCGAGCAGGGCGAGGCCCATCGAGACCTCGTAGGAGATCAGCTGGGCGGCGCCGCGCATCGCCCCGAGC
>DASZQM010000174.1:0-7310 GCA_035549645.1 Solirubrobacterales bacterium
CCCCCGGCGCCGTAGGAGAAGCTGACGTCGCTCATCGTCAGGGCGCCGTTGCTCGGCAGCGGCGCGGGGTGGTCGGGCTCGGCAACGGGCGGATCGCGTTCGAGCACCGCCTCGATCCGCTGGGCGGCGCCGGCGCAGGCGTCGATCCCGGCCGCGGCGGCGGGCAGCGGCGCGACCGCCTCGAAGGCCGCCATCGCGAGCAGCGCCAGGGCGGCCAGAAGGACGCCGGCGAGGGCGCCGCTCTCGACCGCGGGGATCGAGACGGCGAGGACAGCGACCACGGCGCCGGCGGCAAGGGTGGTGCCGAGGCCGGTGGCGAGGCCGCCGCTGAGCGCGTCGCGGCCCTGCAGCGAGGCGAGCTCGCCGCTGGCGCGGTCCGCCCGCTCGATCCAGTCCCCGGCCCTTCCGGCGACGGCGATCTCGGCCGAGCCGGCGGCGATCTCGACCAGCTCGCCGCCAAGCGCGGCGCGTGCCGCTCCCTGGCGGCGCCCGGCGGAGCGGGCGGCGGCGCGGCTCAGGGCCGGGGCGAGGACGCCGGCGGCAAGCAGCGCCGCGGCGAGCACGAGCGCGGCGGCCGGCAGGATCAGGAAGGCGACCAGGACCGCCCCGGCGCCCGCGACGACCGCGACCAGCGGCGGGCCGATGCCGCGCAGGTAGAGATCCTGCAGGCGGTCGACGTCGCCGACGAAGCGGCTGAGCAGCTCGCCGCGGCCGAGTCCCGGCAGCCCGCCCGGGACGAGCGGCACGAGGCGGCGGAAGAAGCGGGTGCGCAGGTCGGTGAGCGTGCGGAAGGCGAGGTCGTGGGAGACGAGCCGTTCGGCGTAGCGCAGCAGCGCCCGCGAGATGCCGAAGAAGCGCACGCCGACGATCGCCAGCGAGAGCGCCAGCACGTCAGGGTGCTGGGCGGCGCGGCTGATCAGGTAACCCGACGTCGTCAGCAGCCCAACCGCGGCCAGCACCGCCCCCGCCCCGAGCACGACCGAAAGCACCAGCAGCCTCCGCCGCGACCGCGTCGCCGCCACGGCCCCCCGCAGCGCCGACCAGCCGCCCCCAGCCGTCTCGCCGCTCGAGTGGCGGTGCAACGTTTTTCGGTCCTCAGAGAGCCGCAAAACGTTGCACCTCCTCGGGGGGCTCAGGTGACGGATTGCGGTGCAACGCTTTTCGTTCCTCAGAGAGCCGAAAAACGTTGCACCGGCCGTCGCGCAGCTCGACGACGCGGTCGGCGTGGCGGGCGAGCTCGGGGCGGTGGGCGACGATCAGGGCGGTGCGGCCGGCGCTGAGGCGGTCGATCGCGCCCGCGACCGCGAGCTCGGTCTCCTCGTCTAGGTGGGCGGTGGGCTCGTCGAGGAGGAGCAGCGGCGCGTCGCGGAGGAAGGCGCGGGCGAGGGCGAGGCGCTGTGCCTGGCCGGCCGAGAGGCGGCGGCCGCCCTCTCCCACCCGCGTCGCCATGCCCTCGGGCAGTCGCTCGACCACCTCGAGCAGGCCGGCGTCGGCGGTGGCGAGCAGGACCTGCTCCGGCGGGGCCTCGGGGGCGGCAAAGCGGACGTTCTCCTCGACTGTGCCGGCGAAGATCGTCGGCCGCTGCGGCACCCAGGCGATATGGGCCCGCCAGGCGTCCGGGTCGACCGCGGTCAGGTCGACGCCGCCACAAGCGAGCCGCCCGGCGCTCGGCTCCGTCAGTCGCAGCACCAGGGACAACAGGGTCGACTTGCCGCCACCGCTGGGACCGACCAGGGCGACGGTCTCGCCCGGCTCGATCGCCAGGTCGACACCGCGCAGCACCTCCTCCCGACCTGGGTAGGCGAAGCGCACCCCCTCCAACCGCAGAGCCTCGCGCCCCGGGCCCGGCGCCCGCCGCTCACCCTCCCCGCTCGGCGGGGTGCCGATCGCCGGCGGCTGGTCGAGGACCTCGAAGATGCGCTCGGCGCTGGCCATGCCGTCGGCGCTGGCGTGGAACTGGGCGCCGAGGCGGCGCAGCGGCATGTAGACCTCGGGGGCGAGGATCAGCACCGTGAGGCCGGCGGTGAGCCCGAGCGAGCCGTCGGCGAGCTGCACGCCGACCGTCGCCGCCACCATCGCGACGCCGATCATCGCCAGCAGCTCGAGCACGAGGGCGGAGAGGAAGCCGATCCGCAGCGCCCGCATCGTCTCGCGCCGGTAGCCCTCGCCGGCGGCGGCGATCGAGTCGGCCTGGGCCTCGGCGCGGCCGTGGGCGCGCAGCGTCTCGAGGCCGCCGACCAGGTCGAGGAAGCGGGCGCCGAGGCGCGAGAGGCGGCGCCAGCGCCTTCGCGTCGTGCGCTCGGTGAGCCGGCCGATCAGGACCATGAAGACCGGGATCAGCGGCGCGGTGAGGGCGAGGATCGCCGCCGCCTCCCAATCGCGCGGCGCGGTCCAGGCGAGCACGACGAGCGGAGCCAGTGCGGCCAGCACCGCCTGGGGCAGGTAACGGGCGAAGTAGGCCTCGAGCGCGTCGACGCCCTGCACGGCGGCGGTCGCGAGCTCGCCCGAGCGCTCGCCCTGCAGCGCCCCCGGCCGCACCAGCAGCAGGTGGCGAACCAGGCGGGCGCGCAGCTCCGCCATCACCCGCGCGGCGCCGAGCCGGCCGCCGGCCTCGAAGCCGGCGTCGACGACGCCGCGGGCTAGCGAGATCGCGGCCAGCCAGAGCAGCAAGGGGGTCAGCTGGGCGAGCGATTCGCCGCTGAGGAAGGCGCCGACGATGACCTGCGCGAGCAGGGTCGCCTGGGCGACGATCAGCGCCGTCGCCAGCAGACCGAGCACGACCGTGCCGGCGAGGTGGGCCCGCGCCGCGCGGCTCGTGCGGCTCAGCCGGCGCTGCGTCTCGCGCGCCCGCGAGCGCGCCTCGGGGTCGTGATCGCCCCGCGGCGGAGCCTCAGGATCCTGCTGCGCCGGCCGGCTCACCCGAGGACCCCTCTTCCTCCTTGCCACCGCTGCCGCGGGCGCGTTCGACGTCCGCTTTCGCCCCCGCCAGCACGTCGAGCGGCGAGCGGCGGTCGATCTCCTTGAAGTCGCGGGCCGAGACGCGCTGGCGGAAGACCCAGTAGGTCCAGGCCTGGTAGGCCAGCACCACCGGCACGAGCAGCACGGCGACCACGGTCATCACGGTCAGCGTGTAGCTGGAGGAGGCCGACTGGTTGAGCGTCATCGAGAAGGCGGTGTCGGTGCTGGAGACCATCGTGTGCGGGAAGAGGTCGACGAAGAGGGCGCAGAAGAAGGTGAGGATCGCGGCACTGGTGGCGACGAAGGAGCGCAGCGGGTCGCGCCCGGCGAGGTATGCCGCCGCGATCAGGGCCGCCGCCGAGAGCGCGGCGAGGATCGCCGAGGCGATGTCGACCCCGCCGCCGGGGTGGTCGAGCACGGTCCAGACGAGGAAGGCGATGCCGACGGCGGCGGCGATCGGAGCCACCCGCCCCGCGATCGCCTTCGCCCGCTCGCCGATCGCGCCCTCGGTCTTGAGCTCGAGGAAGATCGCGCCGTGGGCGAGGAAGATCGAGAGCGTCGCCAGCCCGCCCAGCAGCGCGTAGGGATTGAGCAGGTCGAAGAGGGTGCCGGTGTACTCGTGGCCGGCGTCGATCGGCACGCCGTGGACGATGTTGGCCCAGCCGACCCCCCAGAGCAGGGCGGGCACGGCGCTGCCGACGATCATCGCCCACTCCCAGCGTCGCCGCCAGGCATCGCTCTCGCCCTTGCCCCAGAACTCGAAGGAGACGTTGCGCACGATCAGCCCGAGCAGGATCAGGAAGAGCGCCAGGTAGAAGCCGGAGAAGAGCGTCGCGTACCACTGCGGGAAGGCGGCGAAGGTGGCGCCGCCGGCGACCAGCAGCCAGACCTCGTTGCCGTCCCAGATCGGCCCGATCGAGTGCAGCACCGCGCGCCGCTCGTCGTCGTCGCGGGTGACGGCGCGGAAGAGCATGCCGACGCCGAAGTCGAAGCCCTCGAGCAGGAAGTAGCCGAGCCAGAGGATCGAGATCAGGACGAACCAGACGACCTGGAGGAAGGTGTAGGCGTCCATCTCAGTAGGCGAGGGCCAGCTCCTGGCCCGGGTCCTCGGCTTTGCCCGCCTCAACCGGGCCCTTGCGCACCGCCTTGACGAACACCGTCCCGGCGATCGCCGCCAGCACGCCGTAGACCGCGGTGAAGCCGATCAGCGTGATCCAGACCTCCGCCGGGCCGACGCTGGGCGAGTTGGCGACGTCGGTCTTGAGCAGGCCGAGCACGACCCAGGGCTGGCGCCCCATCTCGGTGAAGAGCCAGCCGGTGGCGCTGGCGATGAACGGCAGCGCCACGGCGGGGACCGCGAGCCGCATGAACCACTTCGAGTCGCGCAGCCTGCCTTTGTGCTGCAGCCACCAGCCCCAGGCGGCGAAGGCCATCATCACGAAGGCGCAGCCGAGCATCGCCCGCCAGGTCCAGTAGGCGACGGCGACGATCGGCGTGTAGTTGCCAGGTCCGTACTTGCGCTGGTATTCGCGGTTGATGTCGTTGATCCCGCGCACCTCGCTGTTGGGGTAACCGGTGGTGATGAAGGAGAGGACCTTGGGGATCGCGATGTCGCGGTTGAGCCCTTCCGGGTTGGACTCGAAGTCCCCGGTGGCGAAGAGCGAGAGGCCGGCTTCCTTTTCGGTGTTGAAGACGGCGTCGGCGGCGGCCATCTTCATCGGCTGCTGCTTGGTCATCAGCACGCCGTTGAAGTGGCCGACGAAGATCGTCGCGATCGCGGCCAGCGTCACCAGCGGCAGCGCCAGGCGCATCGCGCCGCCGAAGACCTCGGTCTCACGGCCCTGGCGCAGGTGCCAGGCCGAGACCGAGATCAGGACCATGCCGGCAGTCAGCAGCGCCGCCAGCATCGTGTGGGCGAAGGCGTAGAGCGCGGTGTTGTTGAAGAGCACCGCGGCGATGTCGGTCAGCACCGCTTTGCCGCCTTCGACCTTGTAGCCGACCGGGTGCTGCATCCAGGAGTTGGCGGCGAGGATGAAGTAGGCCGAGAGCGCGGTCGAGGCGGCGACCGCCCAGGCGCAGGCGAGGTGGACTTTCTTCGAGAGCCGGCCCCAGCCGAAGATCCAGAGGCCGAGGAAGGTCGACTCGACGAAGAAGGCGGCGAGACCCTCCATCGCCAGCGGCGCGCCGAAGATGTCGCCGACGAAGCGCGAGTAGTTGGACCAGTTCATGCCGAACTGGAACTCCTGCACGATCCCGGTGGCGACGCCGAGGGCGAAGGAGACGAGCATCAGCTTGCCCCAGAAGCGGGTCGAGCGCAGCCAGTGCTCCTCGCCGGTGCGGTGCCAGCGGGTCTGGAAGACGGCGACGCAGAAGGCGAGGCCGATCGTCAGCGGGACGAAGATGAAGTGATAGAGCGTGGTGATGCCGAACTGCCAGCGTGCGAGTTCCAGGGCGCTCATGGAAATCGACGATATGCGCGGCTTTCGCGACCATCATCCGGGTTTAGCCACACCCGGCCTGCGGCAATTCCCCGAGCGGCTCAGGCGTCGAGCAGGCCGCTGTCGAGCGCGTAGCGGGTCAGCTCGGGACGGCTGTCGAGGCCGAGCTTCTGCTGGATGTGGGCGCGGTGGGTCTCGACCGTGCGCACGCTGAGCTCCAGCTGCTCGCCGATCTCACGGTTGGTGTGGCCGAGCGCCATCAGCCGCAGCACTTCGGTCTCGCGTGGGGTGAGCACGCCCTGCTCGGCACCGCCCTCGTCCTTGAGCCCGGCGGCGACCGCCGCCGGCAGGTACTCGCGCCCGGCGGCCGCCGCGCGCACCGCCTCGATCAACTCGAGGTGGGCGGCGTCCTTGAAGAGGTAACCGCGGGCGCCGGAGTCGAGCGCCCGCCGCGCCAGCGTCATGTCGCGCTCCATCGTCAGCAGGACGATCTCGGTCGCCGGCGCCTCCTCGCGCAGGCCGCCGACCGCGTCGACGGCGAGCCCGTCGGGCAGGTTGACGTCGAGGACGAGGACGCGTGGCCGCAGCGCGATCACGGTCGCCCGGGCCGAGGCGATGTCGCCGGCCTCGCCCAGCACCGTCAGGTCGGGCTGCCCCTCGAGCAGCGCCTTGAGCGCACCGCGGACGACGGCGTGATCGTCGGCGAGGACGATCGAGATGCCCTCGGCGTTCCCCTGCCCGGTTTCGCTCATCCACGCCAGCGTAACGCGGCACAACCCCGTCACCGCGTGTGGCACAACCCGGATGCCACCTGGGCGGCGCCCGCATAGCTTGCTCACATGGAGTCAGGAAACGTCGTCGCTGAGCCGGTCGCCCCCCGAGCGCTCTCTTCCTCTCACGCTCCATCTCGGCCCCTGCGGCTCCTGGTCGGATACGACGGGCGACCGGCCTCACGCGACGCACTCACTTTGGCCAAGGCGCTCGCCGCGACAGGCGACGCCGATCTGACCGTCGCCTCGGTGCGCGGCTACTGGCCCGAACTGCTCGGCGAGAGCTACCCGCTCGTCGTCAAGGAGGATGAGCACTGGGCCCGCCGCGGCGCGACCAAGGTCCTCGGCGACACCCCCTTCTCGGTGCGGATCCTGGCCGGTGGCCACGAAACGGCGGGCCTACGGGAACTGGCCGAGGCCGACGAAGCCGACATCGTCGTCGTCGGCTCCACCCACCGCGGCCGCATCGGCCGCGTCTGCCCCGGCAGCGTCGGCGAGCGACTGCTGAGCGACACCCCCTGCCCGCTCGCAGTCGCCCCACGCGGCCTCGCCGATCGCCGCTTCTCACTGGAGACGATCGCCGTCGCCAGCGACGAGAGCGAGGAGGCCGAGGCGGCGCGGCGCACGGCGACCGAGCTCGCCGAGCGCAGCGGCGCCTCGCTACGCACCCTCTCCCTCGCCGACAGCGACCGCCTCATCGCCGAGGCGGCGACGGGAGTCGACCTGCTCGTGATCGGCTCGCGCCGGCGGCACGGTCTGGCCAGCAGACTTCTGCTCGATGGGCCCGCGCTGCGACTGACCCGCACCGCTCCCTGCCCGATCCTGATCGTCCCCACGCCGTAGGCGGTCGGCCGTGGGCGGCCCGGCCTTCGACCCCGCGGAGCGCCTCGACCTGCTCCTGCGCGACCGGCGCACCGCGCGCAGCGGCCTGACCGAGCGCGCGGCCGAGCGCCGCCTGCTCAGCCACGGGCCCAACCAGCTCGAACGGCGCGGCAAGCGCAACCCGCTGCGCGAGCTGGGACGGCAGTTGACCCACCCGCTGGCACTGCTGCTCTGGGGCGCCGCGGCGCTGGCGGCGCTGGCCGGGATCACGCCGGTGGCGATCGCGGTGGCGATCGTGATCGCGCTCAACGCCGGCTTTGCC
>DASZQM010000175.1:0-24385 GCA_035549645.1 Solirubrobacterales bacterium
GGTAGGCCGGATCGGCGAAACCCCGCGCACGCCCGCTGCGGTGGCGGCTATGTTGCCTGCGTGGACGTCGAGACCGCGATCCGGACGCGTCGCACGCACAAGGCCTACGGGCCCGAGCCGCTGGCCCGGGAGGAGATCCTGGCGCTGCTCGAGCTCGCCCGCTGGGCCCCCAACCACCACCTGACCGCGCCCTGGCGCTTTCGGGTCGTCGGGCCGGCGGCGCTGGAGCGGATGAAAGCGGTGGCGGGCCCCGAGGGAGCTGCGAAGCTCGACCGCGCCCCGACCCTGATCGTCGTCTCCTGTGCTCTGGGCGCCGACCCCGTCCAGAACGAGGAGGACCTGCACGCGACCGCGGTCGCCGCCTACATCGTCCTGCTCAGCGCCCACGCCCGCGGCTACGCGGGCTACTGGCGCACGCCGGGGCTGCTGCGCGAGGCCGCCGGTCGCCGCGCCGTCGGCCTGCCCGACAACGAGCGCACCGTCGGCCTGCTGCACCTCGGCCACCCGCGCCAGGAGAAGGAACCGCCGCAGCGGCCCCCGGTCGAGCAGACCACGGAGTTCCTCGACTGATGCTCCCCCGCGCCGCAGCGATAGAGGCGATCGCCGGCCAGCGCTTCGAGGTGGTCGTGATCGGCGGCGGGATCACCGGCGCCGGCGTCGCCCTCGACGCCGCCTCGCGCGGCTACTCGGTGGCGCTGCTGGAGCGCGGCGACTACGCGGTCGGCACCTCCAGCCGCTCCTCGAAGATGGTCCACGGCGGCCTGCGCTACCTGCAGAACCTCGACCTCGGCCTGGTCCGCGAGGCGCTGCTCGAGCGCCAGCTGATGGTGCAGCTGGCGCCGCACCTCGTCTACCCGACGCCCTTCCTCGTCCCCTCCTTCCCCGACGAGCGCCGCCAGCGCGGCCTCGGCATCGGGCTCAACATGTATGACGTGATGGCGACGACGCGGGTCGGCCGCTCGCGCCGCGAGATGCGCTCGGCCAAGGAGGCCGACGAGGACTACTACTGGTCGCCCGACCGCCACCGCACGATCGACCGCGACGAGGTGCTGGAGATGGTGCCGGCGCTGGGCCCGCGCGACCCGAAGAACGCCTACCTCTTCTACGACTGCCAGACCGACGACGTGCGCCTCACCCTGACCGTGCTCGGCGAGGCAGAGCGCTTCGGCGCGGTGATGCTGAACGGCGCCGAGGTGGTCGAGGTGGTGGGGCGCAACGGCCGCGCCGACGGCGTCGCCTTCGTCGAGGCGGAGTCGGGCGAGCGGATCGAGGTCGGCGCCGACAGCGTCGTCAACGCCACCGGCGTCTTCGCCGATCGCATCCGCCCCGAGGAGGTGGTCGAGGAGGAGGACGTGCCGCGCATCTCGCCGAGCCGCGGCACCCACCTGCTGATCGACCGCGAGAAGCTCTCGACCGGCTCGGCCGCCTGCATCCTGCCGGCCGGCGAAGGGCGGGCGATCTTCGCCCTGCCCTGGTACGGGCGCACCCTCGTCGGCACCACCGACAACGACTTCGAGGGCGACATCGACCATCCCCGTCCCGGCCCCGATGACGTCGAGTACCTGCTCGACGCGACCAACGAGTTCTTCGGCTCTGCGCTCGGCCGGGAGGACCTGGTCGGCGCCTACGCCGGGGTGCGACCGCTGATCGCCACCGGCGACCCGAAGAAGTCGGTCGACATCTCGCGCAAGGCGGAGCTGTATGAGACCTCCTCGGGGATGCTGACGATCACCGGCGGCAAGCTGACGACCTGGCGGCGGATGGCGAAGCAGACCGTCGACCGCCTGGTCGAGCGCGAGGGTCGCGAGGCGGCCTGTCACACCGCTGAGATCCCGCTGGGGATGGAGGCGCGGCCGGAGGACCTCGACGCCCCCGACGGCGTGGGGGAGGAGGCGCTCGCCCAGCTTGCCTTCCGCTACGGGCACGCCGCCCGCAAAGTCCTGGCGCTGGCCCGCGAACGGCCGAAGCTGGCGCAGCCGATCGTGCCCGGCCGCCCCGACCTGCTCGCCGAGGCGGCGATCGCGGTCCGCTACGAGCAGGCCCGCAGCGTCGCCGACGTGCTCCTGCGCCGCACCCGCCTCGGCCTGCTCGCTGCGCCGCAGCTGCGCGACGCCACCTCGGCGCGCGAGGTCGCCGCGACGATGGGGGATGAGCTGGGCTGGTCGCGCCGCGAGGTCAAGCGCGCCGCCGAGGCCTGGCCCGCGGCGGCCGCCGAGGCGGGCATCGACCCCGCCGGCTCGCCCGTCGAGTCCCTCTAATAACCTCCGGCTCATATGACTAAGACCGAACTGGAGTCCAAGCACATCGCCGAGCTGCACGCACTCGCCGCCGAGGCGGAAGTGCCGCGTTACCGCATGTTGCGCCGCGAGGAGCTGATCGAGAAGCTGAGTGACGGCAACGGGGACGGCGGATCGTCCCGGCAGAAGTCGTCAGGAACGAAAGAGCGCCCGTCGCGGCCCCGCCGCGAGCGTGGCGGGCGTGAGCGCCGGCCCCGCGAGCGCGGCGAGGGGTCCTCGCGTGAGGAGCGTTCGCCCCGGACGGAGCGCTCTGGCCGTGAGGAGCGTCCGTCCCGCGAGGAGCGCCCGGCCCGCGAGCAGCGTCCGTCCCGCGAGGAGACCCCGGAGCCAGTGGCCGAGCCCGAGCCGGTTGCGGCAGCGACGCCCGCGCCCACCGAGTCCTCAGCCCCGAAGCGCAAACGGCGCCGCCGTCGCTTCGGCCGTCGCAGCAAGGGGCTGCGGGTCAGCGACCTGCTGACGCCGCCGCCGGGCCGCCAGTCGCTGGTCTACGGCGACGGTCGCGAGTCCTGCACCGCGCTGCTGCGCGAGATCGCCGCCGAGCTGGCCGAGGGCTCGATCGCCCTGCTCGTCGATCCCAGCCCCGAGGAGCTTGCCGACTGGAAGCGCGAGGCCCCGGAGGCCGAGCTCGTGGTCGCGGCCCAGGCGCGCCACGCCAGCGACGCCCTCGCCCAGGCCCAGCGCCGCGCCGAGGGCGGCGAGGACGTCATCCTCCTGGTCGACTCCCTGACCCGCCTCGAGGACGCCGACACGGCAAAAGAGATCTTCGACGGTGGCCAGAGCCTGGCCGGCTCCGGGTCACTGACCGTCGTAGCTGCGCTGGAGCGTCAGCAGTAGGTGGAGCGAAGCGCAGCTGGACCTAGCGGCGGTAGGCGATGCGGCGCCAGCTCGGCTCCTTGGAGAGCTCTATGAGCTCGGAGCTGCGGTCCGGCTGCACGTAGCCGAAGGTCTGGGTGCGCTCGTCGAAGACGATGTCGAGCTCGCCCTCCTTGACCCGCTGGTCGAGCCAGGCACCGCGGAAGACGAGGCGCCGCAGCCAGTGCACGAGGCTGCGGTTGGCGGGGCCGACGAGGTCGTCCCAGTTGTCGTTGATGTGCTCGCCGAGGCGCGAGCTGGGCTCGGCGATCTCACCGCTGACGGCGAGGTCGAGGAGGTCGTCGAGCTCGCCCTGGCTGAGTCCCTGGTCGACGAAGCCGAGTTTGACCGCGGCCTGCTCGACCCGCTGGCCGAAGTCCTCCTCGTTGAAGGCGAAGCGGAGCTCCCCGTACTCGAGCACGTAATCGGAGCCAGACTCGTAGTTCCCTCGGCGGGTCGTTTTCTTATCCATGAGTTGAAGCCATCCGCCCTCACAAGCCCGGTGAGAGCAGGTGGTGGATCATGCCGATCATCGTAGTCCTGTGCCCGCGCGGGGCGATGCCTGAAAGAGCGTTTGCACCTGGGCCCGCTGCGGTAGAGGCGAGCTACCTTCCAAGGGCCTCCCCGTGATCGACCTGCACTGCCACATCCTGCCCGGCGTCGACGATGGCGCGCTCGATCTCGCCGACAGCCTGGGGCTGGCTCGGCAGGCCGTCAACGACGGGATCGAGCTGGTCTGTGCCACGCCGCACATCCGCCACGACCACGACGTGCGGATCGAGGAGGTGGCGGGCAGGGTGGCGGAGCTGAACGCGGCCCTGGCCGAGGAGGGGCTGCCGGTCGAGGTGCTGCCGGGGGGCGAGGTGGCCGAGACCGCGGTCGAGGGACTGAGCGACGAGGAGCTGGCCCTGGTCGCGCTCGGCGGCGGCGAGTGGATCCTGCTCGAGCCGGCGCCCGGGGCGCTCAGCGAGACCCTGCTCGCCCGCGTCGCTCACCTGGCCGAGCGCGGCTACCGGGCCCTGATCGCGCACCCCGAGCGCCACCTCTCCGCCGACATGTACGAGCGGATCGCCGGCCTGATCGCCAACGGCGCCCTGGTCCAGGCGACCGCCGACTTCTTCCTGCGCGAGCGCTTCGCTGCCGGCATGAAGATGCTCGCCGAAGCCGGCCTCGTCCACGTCCTCTCCAGCGACGCCCACTCCTCCCACGGCGGCCGGCCGCTGCACTTGCGCGAGGCGTTTGAGTGCCTGGGGAGGATCGAGGCGGTGGCGCCGCACCTGCGCTGGATGAGCGAGGTGGCGCCGCGGGCGATCGTCGAGGGCGGCGAGCTGGAGCTGCCCTTCGGCCCGACCGTCTAGTCCAGCGGCCGCAGCTCGACCTTCGCCGCCAGGTCCTCGATCACCGAGCGCGAGCCGCTGCCGAGGCCGGCCCGCAGGAAGTTGGCGGCTCCGGCGGCGGCGCCGGTGCGCAGGGTCTCCTCCCAGTCGAGCCCGGCCGCCATACAGGCCGAGAGCGCGCCCATCATCGAGTCGCCGCAGCCCTCGCGCGAGCCGCGCTCGAAGCGAGGCGGCACCAGCTCCCAGGCCTCCTCGCCCCGCACGACCAGCGCCGGCTGCCCGGCGCGGGTGACGATCGCCGCCCCGGCTCCGGCGTCAAGCAGCTTCTGCACCGCGGCGCGCATGCGCTCGTCGGTGTCGACCGGCCCCTCGATGTAGCGGGCGACCTCCCAGTCGTTGATCTTGACCAGGTCGGGGCCGCCCTCGAGCGCGCTGTCGAGTCGCGGCGGCGAGAGGTCGACGAGGACCGGCGTGCCGTTGGCCTTGACGTCGGCGACCAGGTTGCCGTAGATCTCCAGCGGCAGCGCCTCGCCGGGGTAGGGGCCGCAGAGCGCCAGCACGTCGGAGTCGAGCGCGGCGGCGACGGTGGTCGAGAAGAGCTCGTCGATCTCGTGCCGGGAGGGGGGAAGCGAGGCGGTCTGGGCGATCGGCTCGCGCTCGCCGCTGCGGCGGTCGTGCAGGTAGGAGCCGCTCGCCTCGGTGGTCTGCACCAGGCGCAGGTCGGCGTCGAGCTGGTCGAGCAGCGGCGCCAGCACGGTGCCGGTCTCGCCGCCGATGAAGCCGCAGAGGACCGGCGAGGCGCCGAGCTCGGCCGCCATGCGGGCGACCCAGACGCCCTGGCCGGCGGCGTGCAGGTGGATGTCGTCGCCGCCCTCGCTGGTCAGCGCCTCGATCGTGATCGAGAGCATCGGGTGCGGCCCGAAGACGGTGACTTTCCCTCCACTGGCCATCGGCAGAGGCTAGCTCGGGGGAGAGGCGGGGATCGAATGGCCTTGGCTTCGGTGTGTCCGAGGTCCCGCTCAGCCCGCGCATCGCCCGCCTGCCGGTGGTGGTCGCGCTGGGCTGCGAGGTGCGCCTGGCGCGGGGCCTTCGGTCGCGTTTGCTTGGTCTCACCGGTCTTGACCGGACAGAGGCGGGCGCGGGCCTGCTGATCCCGCGCTGCTCCTCCGTCCACACCTTCGGCATGCGCTTCGCGCTCGACCTCCACTTCCTCGACCGCAACGGCCATGAGGTGGCGCGGCGTCTGGCGGTGGCGCCGAGGCGGTTCGCATTTTGCGGCGGCGCGAGCGCTGTTCTCGAGCTTCCGGCTGGGATGGGGGGAGAGATTGCGCCGCGCTCTCCTTAGCGCCGCCCATGCTGCCCCAGCGAGAAGAGATAGCCAGCCTGGTCGTCTGCGAGGACGACGCGCCGACCCTCGATCTGCTCTGCGACAACCTCGTCGCCGATCGCTTCGGCGTCCTGCCCGCCCCCAACGCCGCCGATGCCCTGCGGCTCTGCCGTTTCAACCATCCCGACCTGCTCCTCCTCGACCTCTCCCTGCCCGACGCCTCCGGGCTCGACGTGCTGCGCGAGATCCGCGCCGCCGACGGCGTCGGCTCGCGCTTCGACCCGAGCCTGCCGGTGATCGTCCTCACCGGTCACGGCTCCAACGACGATCGCGTGCGCGGCCTCGAAAGCGGCGCCGACGACTTTCTCGTCAAGCCCCTTTTCTACCCCGAGCTGCGGGCGCGGATCGCGGCGGTGCTGAGGCGGGGAAGGAGGCGCCGCGGAGGCCTGCTTCGGGTCGGCGAGATCGTTGTCGACACGGTGCAGCGCAAGGTCTGGGTGGGCGACCGCGAGGTGACCCTCTCGAACAAGGAGTTCGGCCTGCTGCGGGTGCTGGCGAGCGACCCGACGCGCGTCTTCTCCAAGGACGAGCTGCTGGAAGCGGTCTGGGGCTACCGGACACCGGCGCGGACGCGGACGCTGGACTCGCACGCCAGCCGCCTGCGACGCAAACTCGACCCGGCGGACGGGCGCTACGTCGTCAACGCCTGGGGCTACGGCTACCGGCTGCTCGAGGGATGACCGAGCTGACTCAGATCGGCAGCGGCTGGCCGCTCCTCCTCTCGATGGCGGCTGCCGTCGCCGCTCAGGGACTGCGAGCAGGGCGGCGGCGCAGCGCTCTCAACGCCGCCCTGCACGAGCTGCGGCGCCCGCTGCAGGCGGTCGCCTTCGCCAGCGGTCCCCGCTTCGGCGATCTTGGCGCGGGGGAGGACCCGATCGAGCTCGCCGCGGCGGCGCTGGAACGGCTCGACCGTGAGATCAACGGCGGTCCGCCGGTGGCGGTGTGGGGCACGCTCGAAGCGGCCGCCCTCGCGCGCGCCGCCGTTGCGCGCTGGTACGACCGGGCGCGGCTTGCCGAGGCCTCCCTCGACCTGCGCTGGAACGCGGGTGCGGCCATGGTCAAGGGCGACCGGCTGGCGCTCGGCCAAGCGCTCGACAACCTGATCGTCAACGCGATCGAGCACGGCGGGCCCTCGATCGTGGTCGCGGCCCGGGTGCGCGAAGGGCGCCTGCGGATCGCCGTCGTCGACTCCGGCCGCGCACGGCGGCGGCGCTCCCGGCGTGGACCGGCGCAGCTGATCGCGCGCGTCTCCGGGCGGGAGAGGCACGGTCACGGGCTCGGCGTGGTGCGACGGGTGGCGTCCGACCACGGTGGGCGCTTTGCCCTGAGGCGCTCCGAGCAGGGGACGCTGGCGGTGCTCGAGCTGCCGCTGGCCGAGCCGGAGGAAGGGCTGGCGGCGTGAGCAGGCGATCTCGCGCGGTCGCCTTTCTCGCCCTCGCGCTGGTGGCCGCAGCTCTCGCCGCCGGCATCGCCGACAGCTACGGCAGCCGGGTGGCGCGCGGCTACGGGCCGTTGCGCGACGTCGTCGTTGCGAGGCGAGCGCTGCAGGCCGGTCGGCCGGTGGAGCCGAGTGCCGCGGCGGATGATCTCGAAGCGAGGCGGGTGCCGGCCAGGTTCGTGCCGGCGGGAGCGTTGCGCTCGCCGGCGGAAGCGATCGGCCTGGTCCCCGCCGCGGACCTGTCCGCAGGTTCGTACCTGCTCGCCGCCCAGCTTCACCCGCCGGTGAGCGGGCATGGAGGGGCCAGGGCACTCGGGGCGGATCGTCAGCCGGTCGAGATCTCGGTGAGTGGGGCGGAAGCCCTGTTGGCGAGCGGAACGAGCGAACGGGGAGCGCGGGTCGACGTCGTCGTCACCACCGAACCGACCGCGGCCGGTCCGGGTAGGACCTACGTCGCGGCGACGGCGGTGCCGCTGCTTGGATTGGGACCAGGCGCCGATGGTCCCGGTCCCGGCGGCACCTCGGCCGCGACCCTGGCGCTGACGCGCCGGCAGGCGCTGCGCCTGATCGCAGCCGAAAGCTTTGCCCGCAAGCTGACGCTGCTGGTGGCGGGCTGAGGTGCGGCCGGGGGAGCGACACCTAGCCGAGCTCGCCGACGGGCTGCGGCTGCGCTTGATCGAGCGCCGCCGGGTCGAGGCTGCCGCCGGGCGGGCGCCTGGGATGGGCCTAGCGGAGGAGGTCGAGGCGCTCGTCGGCGAGGAGGCGGTGTTGCTGGGCGTTGAGGCGCGCGTCGAGCTGGCCGCCCGCATCGTCCGCGACACGGTCGGGCTCGGGCCGCTGGAGGAGCTGCTCGCCGATCCCGCGGTCGAGGAGGTGATGGTCAACGGGTTCGAGAGCGTCTACGTCGAGCGCGCGGGCCGGATCGAAGCGGTCGACGTGGGCTTTCCCGACGAGGAGGAGCTGCGCAACGCGATCGAGCGCATCCTCGCGCCGCTGGGGAGGAGGATCGACGAGCTCAACCCGATGGTCGACGCCAGGCTCGCCGACGGCTCGCGGGTCAACGTCGTGATCCCGCCGCTCGCGGTCGACGGACCGGCCGTCTCGATCCGGCGCTTCGGGGTGGAGCGACCGGGCCCGGCGCAGCTGGTCGAGCTGGGCACGCTGAGCGTCGCCCAGTGCGAGCTGCTCGGCGAGGCCGTGGCGGCGCGACGCAGCATCCTGATCAGTGGCGGCACCGGCTCGGGCAAGACGACCCTGCTCAACGCCCTCTCCAGCTTCATCGGCGAGGCCGAGCGGGTGGTGACGATCGAGGACGCGGCCGAGCTGCGCCTGCAGCAGCGCCACGTGGTGCGCCTGGAGAGCAGGCCGGCGAGCGTCGAGGGCCGGGGCGAGGTGACGGTCCGCGACCTGCTCCGCAACGCGCTGCGCATGCGGCCCGACCGGATCGTGATCGGCGAGGTGCGCGGCGCCGAGGCACTCGACCTGCTGACCGCGCTCAACACCGGACACGACGGGGCGCTCTCGACCGTGCACGCCAACTCGGCGGTCGACGCGGTGGCGCGGCTGGAGACCCTGGCGCTGATGGCGGGTGTCGGCCTGCCGCACGAGGCGATCGCCGAGCAGGTTCAGCGCGGCATCGACCTGGTCGTCCACCTCGAGCGCCGAGGCGACGGCTCGCGGGCGGTGGCGGAGATCGCCGAGGTCGTCCGGGTCGCGGGGCAGACGGCCGTGCGCACGCTCGATTCCCGGGTAGGGCGATGAGCGCCGTCTCCGGACTGCTGGTGCCGCTCGCCGGCGCCGCGGCGGGCGCGCTGCTCGCCGTCGCCGGGCGCGAGGCGTTGCTGGCGAGCCCGGCGCTGGCGCGCTGGCTGCGCTGGGCGCTGGAGCCATTGCGGCGGGCCGGACGAGAGGGCTACTCGCCATCGACCGTCGAGCGGCGTCGGCTGGCGGCGCTGGCGACGGTCGTCGCGATCGCTGCCGGGTGGTTTGCCGGTGGCCCCTGGCTGGCACTGCCGCTCGCCGTCGCCGGTCCGGCTACGAGCGCCTGGCTGCTCGCCGCGCGCCGCCGCCGCTACCGGCGCAACGTCGAGCGGGCGCTGCCGGAGGTCGCTCACGCGGTTGCCGACTCGCTCAGCGCCGGCAGCTCGTTGCGAGCGGCCCTGCCCGCCGCCGCCGCTTCGCTCGACGGGCCGGCCTCGGTCGAGCTGGTGCGCCTCGGCGCCGAGCTCGAGCTCGGCGCGCCGACGGGCGGGGCGATCGCGGCCTGGCGCCGTCGCATGCGCTCGACCAGGGTGGATGCGTTGGCCGGGGCGTTGCTCAGCCAGCGACTCGCCGGCGGCGACCGCGCCGGCCTCCTGCGCCGCTTCGCCGAGGGAGCGGCGGAGCGCGATCGTGCTGCCGACGACGCTCGGGCGGCGACCTCGCAGGCGCGCTTCACCGGCCTGCTCGTGGTGGCGATGCCGACCGGCGGCGCCCTCTTTGCCGAGCTGCTGCAGCCCGGGTTCCTGGCCAAGGTGATGGGCGCTCCTGGCTCCGCGGTCCTGCTTGCCCTCGCCGGTGTGCTGCAGCTCTGCGGCTTCCTGGCGATCCGCCGGCTCGCCCAGGTGGTCGAGTGAGCCC
Organism: Solirubrobacterales bacterium; assembly: GCA_035549645.1. Lineage (GTDB taxonomy): Bacteria > Actinomycetota > Thermoleophilia > Solirubrobacterales > 70-9 > VRUE01. The sequence goes on from DASZQM010000175.1 coordinate 9,931, forward strand.
GCCCGCCGTCCTCGCCGCTCTGGCCGCCCTGCTGCTGGCCGCCGCGGCACGCGAGCTGGCCGCCGGGCGTGGTTTGCCCGGACTACCCGTTGGCGGCGTGCTCGATCGTCGCGCGGCAAAGGCGGCGCTGCGGCTGGGCTTGCCGGCTCGCATCCGTCGCGCCGGCCTTCAGGGGCGATTGCCGCTTGCGGCCGTGCTCGCGGGCAAGGCCTGTGGCGCCTTGGTGGGGGTGCTGATGGCGGCGACGACTGCCCCGGCGGCGCCGGGGCGGTTGTCCTTGCTGGTCGCCTTCGGGTTTCCGGCGGCGGGCTTTCTCGTTCCCGACGCGCTGCTCGAGCGGCGCGCCCGCCTGCGCGAGCGGCGCCTGCGCGGGGCGCTTCCCGACGCCTGCGACCTGCTTGCGGTCGACGCCACCGCGGGGCGGAGCACCGCAGCCGGCTTCGCCGAGATCGCCGCGGCTGGGGGCGGGCCGCTCGCGGACGAGGTCCGGGTGACGGTCGCGGAGCTCTCCTGCGGCCGGCCGCTTGCCGCGGCGTTGCGCTCGCTCCGGGCCCGGGCGCCGGGGGGTGAGGTGGCGGCTCTCTGCGCGGCGATCGAACGCTCGCGCCGCTACGGCTCGCCGCTCGCCGACCAGCTGCGCAGGCAGTCGAGCGCCCTGCGCCGCGATCAACGCCGCCTGGTCGAGGAGCACGCAGCCCGCGCCGCGCCGAAGATCCAGCTCGTCATCGCCCTCGTCCTCGTGCCCTCGGTACTGCTGATGATCGCCGCTGCGTTGATCGCCAACGCGGACGTCTTGCTCTCAGGGTTTAGTTAGTGCCCGTCGGCTCCGGGGAGGCGCCGCTCGTTTCGGCTGACTCCTCCAGCAGGCGCCGGGCGACCGCCGTGGAGGCAGCGCGCATGGTGTCCAGCTCGGCGGCTGACTTCTTGTGGCCGTTGACGAAGCAGCAGAGGGTGCCGTCGACCAGCTCGAAGGCGAACTTCTTCGGCGCTTCCTCGCCGAGCCAGACGATGAAGGTCGGGGAGAAGAGGCGGCGCAGCCAGACTTGGTCCTGCTCCTTGCCGGTGAAGATCTCGTAGCGCTCCTCCAGTGCCTCGCTCTCGAACTTGACGCGCTCGGTCGAGCGGAAGACGTCCTCGAGCTTCTCCAGCGAGCGCAGCCCCGACTTGCGGCGGCAGTAGAGCTCGGGCACGTGGGGGACGCACTCGGGAACCGGGATCAGGCAGACCGTGTAGTGGTAATAGTTGGTCTGCCGGTCGCCGTCGGCGTCGGTGCTCTCCTCCTCGTAGGTGTAGAGGGCGAGGATGCCTTCGATGCCGCCGACTCCCTCGTCGAGGCGGCCGGAGAGGCTGCGCTCGGCATAGCGGTCGTCGCCCTTGCGCAGCAGCGGCGTCGTTTCCGGCAGAGCGCTGCGGCCGCCCAGTTCCAGCCCGTTCTCCGCGGCGTAGGTTTCGAAGAAGCCCTGCTCGGCGCGCGAGTCGGCGATCGCGAAGACGGCCAGCAGGCCAAGCAGGAAGGCGAGGACGGCGGCCGCGCCGCCGATCGCCGGGCCGACGTAGACGGCAAGCAGGACACCGACGAGCAAGACCTCGATTCCGATCAGGGCCCAGGTCAGCGGCTTGCCCAGCAGCCGCTTGAAATGGAAGCCGCGCAGGTCGTCGGCGTCGTCGGGGGGCGACTCGGGGGTCGACTGGGCAGGCGCCGCGCTCACGCGGGCAACCTAACGCAGTGGTGCAAATGGGATTGCATTGTGGGGTCGTGTTGCAAAGTGGGAGAAAGTGGGGTACTGTGCCGCTCGAGTTGAAGCCCAAGGACCGGGGTGGTGAGGCTCCTCCCACCTCATCACCTCGGTCCTAACTCTTTTCCTGGTCCATCTCGACAGCTCGCGACGAAAGGAACCGGCGGTGGCATTTCGGGGCCTCTACGAGCACAGTCTCGATTCGAAGGATCGCCTCACCGTCCCTTCCAGGTTCCGGGCCTCCCTTGCTGACGGCATCGTTCTCTCCAAGGGCTTCGACCCCTGCGTCTGGGTGCATACGACCGACGAGTTCGAGCAGCTCTCCGACCGTTTCCTCTCGCCGCACAGCCCCTTCGGCCGCGACGCGCGCCAGCTGCGCCGCCGCTTCCACGGCGGCTCCTTCGACGAGAAGCTCGACTCCGCCGGTCGCATTCGCGTGCCCAAGCCACTGATCGAGCACGCCGGCCTCGACGGCGCCTGCGTCGTGGTCGGGGCGGGGGAGTACCTGGAGATCTGGAACGCCGAGGCCTGGGCCAAGCAGGAGGCCGATCTCGACGCCGCCGCGCCGGAGATCGCCGAGGGCCTCGCCGCGAACGGAGCGCCTGAGTGAGATGGCCATCCACGCCCGTCCAACCACAGCCGCCGGCCCGTCCTTAAGACCCGCAACCCTTTTCTTCATGGCCGCCGAACACGAGCCCGTCCTCGCACCCGAGCTGACCGCGCTGCTCGACCCGCACCCCGGCGAGCTGGCGATCGACTGCACCTTCGGCGCCGGCGGCCACGCCCGCCGCATCGCGGAGGGGCTGGGACCCTCGGGAACGCTGATCTGCATCGACCGCGACCCCGACGCGCTGGCCCGCTACGAAGCCTTCGCGGCCGACGCTCCCTGTCAAACCCGCTTCATTTCCAGCGACTTTGCGGCAGGTCTCCGGGCCCTGCACGGCGAAGGCATGCGTCCAGACATGGTCTACATGGACCTCGGAATGTCCTCGATGCAGGTCGACGCCTGGGAGCGGGGCTTCTCCTATTCCTACGACGCCCCCCTCGACATGCGCATGGACACCCGCCAGCAGCTCCGCGCCGCCGACATCGTCAACGAGTGGCCGGAGTCCCGCCTGGCCCAGGCCCTGCGCCGCTTCGGCGAGGAGCGCTACGCGGGTGGGATCGCTCGCGAGATCGTCCGCCGTCGCCCGCTGGCGACCACGTCCGAGCTGGTCGACGCGATCAAAGCCGGGATGCCGGCCTCGGCCCGCTTCGGCGGCGGCCACCCGGCCAAGCGAACCTTCCAGGCGATCCGCATCGCCGTCAACGGCGAGCTCGACTCACTCGAGGACGCGCTGCCGACCGCGTGGGGCATGCTCGCTGCCGGCGGTCGCTTCGCCGCGATCTCCTTCCACTCGCTCGAGGACCGCCCGGTGAAGCGGTTCCTCGCCAAGCGGGCCAAGGGCTGCATCTGCCCGCCCGAGCTGCCGGTCTGCGTCTGCGGCCGCGAGCCTGAAGCGGAGCTGCTGATCCGCCGCGCCGTGGCGCCCGGTCCGGACGAGATCGCCGCCAACCCGCGCGCCAAGTCCGCCCACCTGCGCGCCGCCGTGAAGATCGCCGAGCCCAACGAGGCGGTGGCCTGATGGAGGCGGCAACCGTACGTGGGGCGCCTGCCGCCGCGCCGCCGCGCCGCAAGCCGCGGCCGGTCAAAGCCGCGTCCACCGCCGCTCCCGCGCGCAAGGCACCGGCCCGCAAAGCCCCCGCCCGGCGCAAAGCCCCGGCTCGCCGTCCCGGCGGCCAGCTGATCCCGATCGCCGCCGGCGCCGCGACGGCGGTGCGCCAGCTACCCGACTCGGGCCTGATGGTGCGGATGACCCGCGGCCGCGCCTGGATCGCCGTGCTCGGCGTGCTGCTCGTCGGCATCGTCGCGATCAACGTGGTCACGCTCAGCCTCTCGGCGAACGCCGGACACATCGACCGCAACATCGGCGCCCTCGAAGACGAGAACTCGCTGCTCACCGCCAGGGCATCCCACCTCTACGGCTCCGCCCGGATCCGCCACGAAGCGGCCGGGCAGGGCCTCGCCGCCGCTTCCTCGGACCAGATCGGCTACCTGCAGGCCTCCAAGCAGGACGTGGCGATCGCCGCCCAGCGGCTGTCGGCGGCCTCGGGTTACTAGAGGTCAGCCTGGATGAAGGTGATCGAGCGAAGGATCGGCCTCCTCTTCGCCGGCTTCCTCTTCTGCTTCGTCGTGATCGGCGCCCGCGCCTTCTGGTTGCAGGGGGTGCAGGGGTCGAAGCTGGCTTCGGAGGCGATCAGCCAGCAGACCGAAGCGGTTCCGCTGCCCAGCCTGCGCGGCAGCGTGCTCGACCGCCGCGGCAACGCCCTCGCCGCCTCCGAAGACACCGCGACCGTCTTCGCCGTGCCGCCGGAAGTGACCAAGCCGGCCCTGGCGGCGGAAAAGCTCGCGCCGATCCTCAAGCTCAGCCAAAGCAAGGTGCTTGGCGCGGTGACCGGGGAAACGACCTACGCGGTCCTGGCCAAACAGGTCCCGCTGCCGACCGCCAAGCGGATCGAACGGCTGGAGCTGCAGGGGATCGGCGAGGACCCCGACAGCCGCCGCACCTACCCGCAGGGTGAGCTGGCGGCGCAGGTGATCGGCGCCGTCGGCTCCGAAAACCAGGGCCTGACCGGGCTCGAGATGGGCGAGGAAGACGTGCTGCACGGCACCGACGGCGAACGGCGCATCGTCACCGACGCGACCGGCGAACCGATCCGCCTCGAAACCGCGCAGGAAGCCGAAGACGGCGAAAACATCCAGCTCACGCTCGACCCGGCGATCGAGCAGAAGACCGAGGAAGTGCTGGCCGAAGTCGGCGAAACCTACGCGCCCAAAGGCGCGACCGCGATCGTGATGAACCCGCGCAACTCGCAGATCCTGGCGATGGCCAACTGGCCGCCGGTCGACCTCAGCGACCTCAGCAGCGCCGAACCCGAAGACCTGAGGAACCGCGCGACCGAATTCACCTACGAGCCCGGCTCGACCTTCAAGGCGTTCACCGTCGCCGCGGCGCTGCAGGAAAAAGAAGTGACCCCGGAAACGTCCTTCTACCTGCCCTCGCAGCTGCACGTCGCCGACCGGATCATCGAAGACGCCGAGGCGCGGCCACCGATCACGCTGACCGTGGCGCAGATCCTCGCCCAGTCCTCCAACGTCGGCGCCGCCACGATCGGCCTCAAGCTGGGCGCGACGCGCTTCAGCAAGTGGATCGACCGCTTCGGCTTCGGCCGGCCCACCGGCGTCCAGCTGCCCGTCGACGAACAGGGGCTGGTGCCGAAGCTCGACGAATACTCCGGCTCGACGATGGGCAACCTGCCGATCGGCCAGGGCCTCGGCGTGACGCCGATGCAGATGATGGCCGGCTACCAGGCGATCGCCGACGGCGGCATCCTGCGCCGCCCGCAGCTGATCGAGAAGATCGGCGACGAAACCGTGCACGAGCCGAAGGGCCACCGGGTGATCGACGCCAGCGTCGCCGCGCAGGTGCGCGAAATGCTCGAGGGCGTGCTGCAGGCCGGCGGCACGGCGTCAGAGGTGAGCGTGCCCGGCTACACGCTGGCGGGCAAGACCGGCACGGCGCAGGTGGCCGAAAACGGGACCTACTCGGAAACCAAGTACATCGCTTCGTTCATCGGGTTCGCGCCGGCGCAGGATCCGCAGCTGCTCGTTTCGGTAATCGTGGATGAGCCGCAGGGGGAAATCTATGGAGGGTCGGTGGCGGCTCCGGCGTTCGGCAAGATCGCGGCGTTTGCGTTGCCTTATCTCGGGGTGCCGCAGGAATAGAGAGGGACGGGGGCGTGGGGTGGTCGATTGCCCCTCGCCTAAAGGCCGTCGCGCAGCTGGATCGGCTCGGCGATTCGATTTCGCTCAGCTGAGCCTTCCGTCGAGGGGCAATCGACCCACCTCGAAGGCACCGACCGGCTACCTAGACTCTGGGGCGTGAGATTGGCAGCGCTGGCCGCGGAGATTCCGGAGGGACGGGTCGTGGGGGATGACTCCGTGGATGTGGGCTCTTTGGCTTATGACAGCCGAAAAGTCGGGCCGGGGACGCTGTTTTTTTGCGTGCCCGGTGAGAGGGTCGATGGGCATGAGTTTGCTGGGGCGGCTGCCGAGGCTGGGGCGGCAGCGCTGGTGGTGGAGCGGGAGCTGGATTTGGATGTGGCGCAGGTGGTGGTGGCGGATGCGCGGGCGGCTATGGCGCCTTTGGCGTCGGCGTTCTACGGGGATCCGAGTGGGGAGCTGCGGGTCGTTGGGGTTACGGGGACGAATGGGAAGACGACGACGGCGTTCTTGATTCGGGAGATTCTCGAGGCGGCGGGGGTGCAGACGGGGCTGCTGGGGACGGTGCGGCAGGTGGTCGGTGGGGTGGAGGAGGAGGTCGAGCGGACCACGCCGGAGGCGATCGACCTGCAGGGGACCTTCAGGCGGATGCTCGAGGCTGGGGACGAGGCCTGTGTGATGGAGGTGTCATCGCACGCGCTGGCGCTGCACAGGGCAGATGCGATTCATTTCGAGGCGGCGCTGTTCACGAATCTGACCCAGGACCACCTCGACTTCCACGCGGACATGGAGGACTACTTCAGGGCCAAGCGTTTGCTCTTCGAGATGGGGCCGCGGTCGGCGATCGTCAATGTCGATGACCCCTATGGCGCCCGGTTGGCGAATGATTTCGACTGCGTCACGTTTTCGGCCGCCGGTGGCGCGGCTCGTTTCAGTGCGGCCGGCGTCGAGTTTGGCCCCGCGGGCGCGCAGTTCACGATCGAGGAGTCGCTGGGAGGCGAGGAGGCTGCGGCGGACGCGGTGCACAAGCCCCTGACGGGGGTGGTCCGGACGCGCTTGCCCGGTCACTTCAACGTGGCCAACGCCCTCGGTGCATTCGTTGCCGCCACCGAGCTTGGAGTCGAGCCCGACGTCGCCGCACGTGGCCTCGCTCAGGCAGAGCGGGTGCCGGGACGATTCGAGCCGATCGACGAGGGGCAGGGTTTTGCCGTCCTGATCGACTATGCCCACACGCCAGATTCGCTCGAGAACGTCCTGCGCGCCGCGAGGCAGCTCACCGGTGGCCGAGTGATCTCGGTCTTCGGCGCCGGCGGTGACCGGGATCGGGACAAGCGGCCGAAGATGGGCCGGGCGGGGGCCGCGCTCTCCGATCTCGCGGTCGTCACCTCCGACAACCCGCGCTCCGAGGACCCGGACGCGATCATCGCCGAAGTCGTCGGGGGGATCGAGAACGGGGCCACTTACGAGGTCGAGCCCGACCGCCGCGCCGCGATCGCGCTGGCGTTGGGCCAAGCGCGCGCCGGCGACACCGTGGTGGTCGCCGGCAAGGGGCACGAGCAGGGACAGGAGTTCGAGGATGGTCGCAAGGTCCCGTTCGACGACCGTGAGGTCGCGCGCGAGGAGCTGCGCCGGCTTTGAAGCTGAGCGGGGAGCAGATCGCCGCCGCCTGTGGCGCGGAGACCGTCGCGCGCGGTGGGGCCGGCTCGCCGCTGCGGGCGACTATCGGCTCGAACGAGACCGGCCCCGGCGACCTCTTCTTCGGCCTCCGCGGCGAGCGCGTCAACGGCGGCGAGTTCGCCGCCGCCGCGGTCGAGGCCGGCGCCTGGGGCGTCCTGGTCGACCCCGAGATGTCGCACCTCCTTCCGCTATCCGGTGGAAAGCGCGACCGCAACGGCGACGAGGGCGCCTGGGTCTTCGCCGCGGCCGACCCGCTTGCCGCGCTGCAGGCGCTGGCGCTCGCCTGGCGGCGCGTGCTCGGCGCGCGCGTGCTCGGCGTCACCGGCTCGGTCGGCAAGACCTCGGTCAAGGACATCGCCCGGGCGCTGCTGCCCGGCCGGGTGCACGCCAATCGCGAGAACCTCAACACCGAGATCGGCCTGCCGCTGACCGTGCTCGAAGCTCCCGATGACACCGAGACGCTGGTGCTGGAGATGGCGATGCGCGGTGCCGGCCAGATCGCGGAACTGGCGGCGATCGCGGAGCCCGAAGTCGCGGTGATAACCAACGTCGGCCCTGTCCACGTCGAGCTGCTCGGCTCGGTCGAGGCGATCGCGGCGGCCAAGGCCGAGGTGCTGGCCGCCCTGCCGCCCGGCGGGACCGCTGTGGCCCCGGCGCAGGCCGGCCTGCTCGAGCCCCACCTGGCGGACGCGCCGCGGCTGCTCCGCTTCGGTCCCGGCGGCGACGTCTTCGCTGTCGAGAGCACGGTCGCCGACGGCATCACCGAGGCGCTGATCGAGACGCCCGCAGGCAGCCAGCGCTTCCGCTTTCCCTTCGCCGAGGAGCACAACTTGACCAACGCCCTGGCGGCGATCGCCGCGGGCATCGCGCTGGGCGCGCCGCTGGCGGAGATGGCCGATCGCGCTGGGAACATAGGCTTCTCACGCTTTCGGGGCGAGCGCCTCGAGCTGGGCGACGGAATCGTCCTCGTGAACGACTGCTACAACGCCAACCCGGTCTCGATGCGCGCCGCGCTCAGTCACCTTGCCTCGCTGCAGGGGGAGCGGCGGATCGCGGTGCTGGGTGAGATGGGCGAGCTCGGTCCCGGCGCACCCGGGTACCACCGTGAGATCGGCGAAAGCGCCCGGGCAGAGGGCATCGACCTGCTGATCGGGGTCGGCGAGCCGGCCCGCGAGTACGCCCCGGACGAGCTCCTCGCGACCCCCGAAGAGGCGGCCGAATGGCTCGCCGCCCAGGCGGAGCCCGGCGACACGATCCTGGTCAAGGGCTCGCGCTCGGCCGGGCTCGAGGCGGTCGCCGTGACCCTCGAGGAGCTGCTGGAGGAAGCCGGCGATGGGTGAAGTCCTGATCGCCGGCATGGCGGCGATGCTGATCTGCATCTTCCTCGGCCCCAAGTTCATCGAGTACCTGCGGGTGAAGGAGTTCGGCCAGCACATCCGTGAGGAGGGGCCGCAGGAGCACCACGCCAAGGCGGGGACGCCGACGATGGGCGGGCTGATCATCTTCGCCTCTATCTGCGTGCCCTACCTCGTCCTCTCCGACCGCGACGCCCAGAGCTTGGCCGTCTTCGGCGTGGCGATGGGCTGCGCGGCGATCGGCTTCGCCGACGACTTCATCAAGATCGTCAAGCGCCGCTCGCTCGGTCTCTCGGCCCGCTGGAAGATCCTCTTCCAGATCTTCCTCGCGCTCGGCCTCTGGTGGGTCGCCCGCCACGAGGTCGGGCTCGAACCGATCCTCTACTTCCGCATCGGCGACGCCTCCCTCGACCTCGGCCCGGTCCTCTACTTCGTGCTCGTCTTCCTCGTCATCGGTGGCACCTCCAACGGCGTCAACCTCACCGACGGCCTCGACGGCCTCGCCGCCGGTTCCTGCGCGATCGTCCTGCTCGCCTACACGGCGATCTCCTTCGTCACCAACGAGCAGCAGAACCTGGCCCTGCTCTCCGCCTGCCTGGTCGGCGCCTGCATCGGCTTTCTCTGGTTCAACGCCTTCCCAGCATCCATATTCATGGGCGACACCGGCTCGCTCGGCCTGGGCGGCGCCATCGGCGCCCTCGCCGTGATGACCCAAACCGAGGTTCTGCTCCTCATCATCGGCGGCATCTTCGTAATCGAGGCTCTCTCGGTAGCGATCCAGGTCTTCTCCTTCAAGACCTTCCGCCGCCGCGTCTTCCTGATGGCCCCCCTCCACCACCACTTCGAGATGATGGCCTGGTCAGAGACCAAGATCATGCTCCGCTTCTGGATCGTCGCGGCGGTTTGCTCGGGGATCGGGTTCACGCTCTACCAGCAGAGCATCGGGCGGTAATGGGACAGGCAGGCAGAAGTCGGAAGGTTTGTGATCGAGGCCTCCCGGTGTGTCCAGATCTTCTCCTGGTTGGAGACCATGCTCCGCCTTGGCTCGCCGCCGTCGGTTCCCGAATCGGATCTACCCCGTACCAGCTGTTGATCGGTCGCTAGGCCGCGCTCCCATTTTTTAATTAGGGCGCTCGGATTCGCGGGAGGAGGCGAGATAGTTTCGGATAAAAAACCCCCGCTCAGTTTTGCTTGATTTCACCGCACCCCATGAGAGGATGAATCTGGGTAAACGGAGGTGGTGGGGTGGTGGGGCTTCTGGTCATAGCAGGAATCAAACCGTAACCAACGCGGGAGGAATCAAGCGATGACGCTTACAAAGCTTGGCTTGTTCGGAATCTGCATTGCGATCCTTGGCTTGATGGCATTCAGTGCCGCAGGTGCAGACGCCGAAGGAACGTGGTTAATCTTAGACCCTCACGGTGTAGTGAAAACCGGCGGGGAGTTACCAGCCGTGCTCGAACTTGAAAACGATTCGGAACACTACGTCCTACGCACGGAAATACTTAAAATTAAAGTCTTATTTTTATGTAAAGGCATCGCATTTGTAAATGCTAAGATCTTCGGCGCGGGAGCGGTCGGAAAAGGGCCCGGCGAAGAGCGGGAAACCAAAATATTATTTAGTGGGTGCGTCACATTGCTCAACGAGGAAATAGCTCCCGAATGCGTGCCGACGGATCCTACCGATGGCAAAGGTTTCATTGTGACCAAACCGCTTCACATTTTAGCGGGGTTACATACATTAGGGACAGGGGTCAAAGACGATGTCTTCGTCGTTTTACCCGATGAAGGCGAAGGCATGGCAACGATCGCGCTGCCTGCCTCATGTCCGATCGGAACCTCGGTACCGGTGATCGGTACGCTCGTGGTCAAGGATTGCCAAACTTTGGCATTAACTCACTTGGTTAAACACTTAGTAGATCCATTCGAACCATTAACTAAACTATGGGTCATCAGCAAAACTGCCGAACACATAGCAACGCCATTGGGTAGCGCTTGGGCCAAGTTGGGTGGGGAACACGCGAGCCAGCTGTGGAGTATCAGCGGTCTTTAGGCCGCAGAACGAATAGTAGACGGGAGTAACCACTGCCTGTGCCCAGCCCGCGCCAATGGCGCGGGCTGGGCAAGGGGCCGAGCCTGGAGGTTCGTGGGAGTCGGGAGCGAAGATGGGGGCGTGACCTCCTCCTCGCCATCGAAGCGGCGGTCGGGCCTCCCTTGTGGGCACTTCTTGGTCGTGGGCCTGGCGCGTTCCGGCCAGGCTGTGGCGCGGCTGCTCGCCGCGCGGGGAGGCGAGGTCGTTGCCGTCGATTCTGGGCATCCGGAAGGGGCGGCAGGACTTCGGGAGGTCGGCGTCGAAGTTGTTCTGGATGCAGATGGAGTGGCGCTCCTCGAGGGGGTGCGGACGGTGGTCAAGAGCCCGGGCGTGCCGCGGGAGGCGCCGGTGATCGCTGCGGCGCTGGAGCAGGGGCTGGATGTGATGGGGGAGCTCGAGGTTGCCTGGCGGGCGATGCCGAATCGGTTCGTCGCCGTGACCGGGACCAATGGCAAGACGACCACGGTCGAGCTGCTTGGGCACATCTACCGCACGGCGGGTGAGCCGGTCGCGGTTGCGGGCAACGTCGGCACGCCGCTCTCGGCGCTGGCGGGTGATATCGACGCCGATGCGACGGTGATCTGCGAGGCCTCGAGCTTCCAGCTCGAGGACAGCGTCGCCTTCGCGCCCGAGTGCGCGGTCTTCCTCAACCTCGCCCCCGACCACCTCGACCGGCACGGCACGCTCGAGGACTACCTCGCGGCCAAGCTGCGGATCTTCGCCAACCAGGGCAACGACGACGTCGCTGTCTACAACGCCGACGACCCGGAGCTGGCCGGCGTCGACCTCGGCGGTTGTGCCCGCCGGGTCGCCTTCTGCCGCGGTGCCGGGCCGGACTGCGAGGTGGCGCTGGCCGAGGGGACGATCTTCTACGACGGCGAGCCGCTGCTCGCGGTCGACGAGCTGGGGCTGTTCGGCGAGCATAACGCGGCCAACGCGATGGCCGCCGCCGCCGCGGCGCTCTCGATGGGCGTCGACCGCGAGGCGGTCCGCGAGGGTCTGCGCAGCTTCGCCGGCGTGCCGCATCGGCTCGAGCCGGTCGCCGAGCTCGGCGGGGTGCGCTTCGTCAACGACTCGAAGGCGACCAACGTCGCCTCCGCCACCGTCGGCCTGCGCGCCTTCGAGGGCGGCGTGCGGGCGATCCTCGGCGGCAGCGAGAAGGGCGAGCCCTACGCGCCGCTGCTCGACCCGGTGCGAGAGCGCTGCGTCGCCTGCTACCTGACCGGCGCCTCGGCCGGGCGCCTCGCCGAGGCGCTGGCGCCCGCGATCGCGAGCGGCGTCGAGCTGCACCTCTGCGAGGACCTCGAAGAAGCGGTGCGCCTCGCCGCCCACGCGGCCCAGCCCGGCGAGACGGTGCTGCTCTCGCCCGCCTGCGCCAGCTTCGACGCCTTCGAGAACTTCGAAGAACGGGGCGAGCGCTTCCGCCAGATCGTCGGAGCGCTGGCCTCGTGAGCGCCCGCGCGCTCAGCCTCGGCGGCGTCTTCGGCGCCAAGGCGGGCAAGGGCTCGAAAGCGAAGTCGAAGAAGAAAAAGCGCTCGCGCGCCGCGGCCCACTCGACCGAGTACAACCTGCTGCTGACCGCGACGCTCTGCCTGCTCGCTCTCGGCGCGGTGATGGTCTTCTCGGCCAGCTCGACGACCCAGGTGCTGAAAGACGGCAGCCTCGCCAACAGCGCCTTCTACCTCAAGCGCACGCTGATGTTCGGCGCCGTCGGCCTGGTCGCGATGCACCTGGCGGCGCGCCACGGCCTCACCGCGATCAGGCGCCTCACGCCGGTGCTGCTCGTCGGCTCGATGTTCCTGCTGTTCGTCGTCCTCATCGCCGGCACCAGCGCCAACGGCGCCAGCCGCTGGCTCGGCCCGGGCTCGCTGCAGTTCCAGCCCTCCGAGCTGGCCAAGGTCGCGCTGATCCTCTACGGCGCCGACCTGCTCGCCCGCGAACCGAAACGGGTGCGCTCTCTGCAGGGCCTGATGCCCTTCCTGCTCGTGGTCGGGACCGCCTGCCTGCTGATCATGGCCGAGCCCGACATGGGGACGACGATGGTGATCGCCTTCTCGGTCAGCGCGCTGCTGATCGCCTCCGGCGCCAGGCCCGCCGACCTCGGCAAGATCGCGCTCTGCCTCGGCGGCATCGCCCTGCTGCTGACCCTGGTCGAGCCCTACCGGATGGCCCGGCTCACGGGCTTCCTCAATCCCGGCTCCGAAGCGGCCGGCGCCGGCTTCCAGGCGGCCCAGGCGAAGATCGCCCTCGGCTCCGGCGGCCTCTTCGGCGTCGGCATCGGCAACGGCGTGCAGAAGGCCTTCTACCTGCCCGAGGCGCACACCGACATGATCTCCGCCGTGATCGGCGAGGAGCTGGGGATGATGGGCATCCTCGGCGTCGTCGGCCTCTTCGCGATGTTCGGCTACGCCGGCCTGCGCGTCGCCCAGAAAGCCCGCGACCGCTACACCAAGCTGCTCGTCGCCGGGCTGACCTCGATGATCGTCGTCCAGGCGACGATCAACCTCTTCGCCGTGATGGGCCTGGCGCCGCTCACGGGCGTGCCGCTGCCCTTCGTCTCCTACGGCAACAGCAGCCTGATGGCGACCCTGCTCGCCGTCGGCCTGATCCTCAACGTCGCCCGCGGTGGCCGCGCCACCGCCGCGGCCCGTCCGGGTCGCGCCTCCGGCGCTGGCAAACTGCGCGTCGTCGAGGGCGGGCGTTCGCCTGCCGCAAAAAGGAGTCGAGCGAACCGTGGAAAGAGCGCCCAGAGTCGTAGTGGCAGCGGGGGGAACCGCCGGCCACGTCGTGCCGGCGATGGCCGTCGCCGACGAGCTTCGGGATAGCGGGGCGGAGGTCTCCTTCCTCGGCACCCGCGAGAAGATCGAGGCGGAGCTGGTGCCGGCGGCCGGCTACGAGATCGACTTCCTCGAGGTGCGCGGGATCGATCGCCGCAACCCGCTGAAGGCGGCGCGTGCCGTCGTCCTGGCGGCCGGCGCGGTGAGGACCGCGCGCAGTGCGCTGCGCAGGCGCGAAGCCGACGTCGTGCTCGGCGGCGGTGGCTACGTCGCCGGCCCGGCCGGCCTGGCCGCGCTGCTGACGCGGACGCCGCTGGTGCTGAGCGAGGCCGACAGCCACCTCGGCCTCGCCAACCGGCTGCTGGCGAGCCGGGCGCGCCGCGTCTGCCTCTCCTTCCCGATCGCGGGACGCGAGGGCGATCCCTACCTGGTGACGGGACGGCCGGTGCCGGCGGCGGTACTGCGGGGAGATCGGGAGGAGGCCCGGCGCCGCTTCGGGATCGCGCCCGGGGACCGCTGCCTGCTCGTAATGGGCGGCAGCCAGGGCGCGCGCTCGATCAACCTCGCCGCGATCGAGGCCTTCGCCGAGGGAGGCGCAGGCGGGCCCGACGCCGAGTTCACCCGCGACTTCCACGTGCTCCACCTCGCCGGTCGCCGTGACTACGAGGAGCTGCGGCAGCGACTCGAGACCGCGCCCCACGCCGATCGCTACACGCTGCTCGCCTACGAGCCCGACCTCGGCGACGTCCTCGCCGCCTGCGATCTGATCCTGGCCCGCTCCGGCGGCTCGATCTTCGAGGTGGTCGCTGCGGCTCGCCCGGCGATCCTCGTCCCCTATCCGTACGCGACGGCAGACCACCAGACGGCGAACGCGGCTTGGATGGTCGAGGCCGGGGCGGCGGAGTCGATCGAGGACTCCGCGCTGAGCGCGGCGGCCCTCGCTGGGCACGTCTCGACGCTGTTCGCCGACGAAGCGAAGCTGAGCGCTATGGCAG
>DASZQM010000176.1:0-4306 GCA_035549645.1 Solirubrobacterales bacterium
CGGCGGCGATCGCCGCCGTCGTCCAGGACGAGGGGGGAGAGGTGCTCGCCGAGCACGGCGAGCGCATCGGTCGCGCAACCAACAACGTCGCCGAGTACCGGGCGCTGCTGCTCGGCATCGAGCGCGCCACCGCCCTCGGTGCCAGCGAATTGGAGCTGGTCGGCGATTCCGAGCTCGTCGTCAAGCAGGTGAAAGGCGAGTACAAGGTCAAGGACGCGACGATGCGCGAGCTGCACGGTCAGGTGAAGGCGGCGCTGCGGGACTTCGACGCGTGGTCGATCCGCCACGTGCGCCGCGAGCACAACTCCGAGGCCGACCGCCTCGTCAACGAGGCGCTCGATGGCGGCTGAGCGGCCGATCGACCCCGGCGTCGACATCGGCCACGTCCACCTCAAGGTGGCCGACCTCGACCGCGCCCTCGCCTTCTACTGCGACGTGCTCGGCTTCGAGCTGCAGCAGCGCTTCGGCGACGAAGCGGCCTTCGTCTCCGCCGGTGGCTACCACCACCACATCGGCCTCAACACCTGGCAGTCGAAGGGCGGCTCGCCGCCGGCACCGGGGACGACCGGCCTCTTCCACCTCGCCATCCGCTACCCGACCCGGCGCGCCCTCGCAGATGCCCTGCAGCGCCTGATCGAAAACCGCGTCCCCCTCGGCGGCGTCTCCGATCACGGAGTCAGCGAGGCGCTCTACCTCAGCGATCCCGATGGCAACGGCATCGAGCTCTACTGGGACCGTCCCAAGGAGGAGTGGCCGCAGCCGGCACCCGGCGAGAAGGTGGCGATGTACACACGGCCCCTCGACCTCGAGAACCTGCTCGCCGAGCTCGCTTAGCCCGGCTGGACGGCCGCCTGCTCAATCGGCGCCCACGCACTGGCGAGGGAGGGAGTATCGCCAGAACGCGAGGCCCCGCCAGCAACGGAATGAGGGTCTATCGATCACATCTGCGCCTCAACCTGATTGCTGAGCCGGCGACCGTCCCACCGGGCTCAACCAGCCTACCAAATTTTAAGTAGCCCGCAAATCGCCCATCCACTCCACCAATCAACCCACGCAGGAGCTACCCCGAACCCGCAGCTATACTCGCCGTCGCGCGCGGCTGTAGCTCAGCTGGCTAGAGCGTCTGCTTGCCATGCAGAAGGTCGTCGGTTCGAATCCGATCAGCCGCTTCGAACGAGATCTCGCTCTAGGGCGGGATTTCGTCGTTTCTGGGGGCGCAAAGGGGAAATGGAACCATCCCCTCCTATCGCCTCCATTTTGGGCACTAGTGCCCAAAATGACGCCGATGTGCGGCGATTAGCGGCGATTCCGCCCGATTCCGCCTCGCTTTGCGCCAGCGGCGGAGCTACGGTCGCCGCGCCGACATAAGCAAGTGCCCCGGCGGCGTTGGAGCGCCCCGGGGCCGGCACCGAAGCCATAACTTCGATGCAAGAAGAACGGTACTCGCCGTTGCCCTCACCGGGGCGGCATCGGGAACCGGCTTCGGTGCCTTACCGAGAGGAGGGGCACCGTGCCCGCCACCACGATCACCGTTACCAGCGACCAGCGCGAGGGGCTGTACGAACTGGTCCGCAATCACCTTGGCTCCGTAGGGGATCTCTTCGATGCCCTGGAGCGCGATAAAGACTTCGTGGAAGCGGAGCGGCTTGGCATCGAGTTCGCCGAAGATTTCCGCCTGCTTCAGGATCTCGGCTGGGGCGAGCGCGATACGCGCGAGAGCGTCGAGCTGACGATGCCACCGCATGACCTCATGGAAGTCCTCAACCGCCTGCACGGCGAAGCCGAGGTCGTCCTTGCCGGGGCGAATCCCAGCCCCGAGGACGCCGAGACCAACCAGCGCTTCCTCCGCGGTCTGGACGCTTGCGAGACCGTCCTCGTCAACCTCGATTCGTCAGGGAGCCAGCGCGCATGAGCGGCGGCTTCGTGACGATCGGTTCGGGGGAGCGCGACACGCTCCACTGGCTCATGGCCCGGCGGCTATTCATCTTGGGCCAAGATCCTCCTGCGCTTGCTCTCAGCGAGGGCGTCGACCTCGACCAACTCGCCAGCGAGTTCGGTGAAGACCTAGAACTGATGGAGATCCTTGGCTGGGAGGTCGAGGACGCTCGGAAGACGGTTGAGCTGACCATGCCGGCCGACCGCCTCGTGAAGACGATCAAGCGGCTTCGCCGGAACGCTCGAAGCGCCCCTTGCGAAACGCCCCGCGAGCACGAGCCGAAGGAAGCGGATGATGAGCGCTGGAAGCGCTTTCGGGCGGCGGTGGACGCCTGCGAAGAAGTGCTGGATCTCCTCGATCAGCGAGAAGGTGGCAATTCGGGGACCGGAACGGCCGATGAGCTCAATGAGCCTTCCGGGTGCGCGGTCTCGCTCAGCGGCGCCGATCGGCTGCTGGTCGACCCGCCGAACATCATCATCTTGGCGGCCGTCGAGCGGGCCGCTCGCCACCTGGGCACCGACGAGATCGACACGGTGGCGGTGACGGAACACCTCGGGCTTGAGCCTGATCGGGGCACCGTGCGTGCCATTCATCAGCGCCTGGACAGGCTCCGTAACGAGGGCGACCTCACGCGTGTCGCCAGGGATGGCGGCGAGAGCTGGATTCTGACCTCTGAGGGGCGGAATGGACTCGATAAGGGTTACGAGGCCAGCGAGGTGGGCGAGCTGCCGGAGTCTCCGCAGCACCGCGCCTGGCGCGAGGCCCGCGTGCAGGCCGCCCTTCGCATCGAGGGGTTCGAAGCTGAGTTGGCCACCCTTCTCGATGACGCGAACGATCTCCTAGACGAGACGCCGCGCCCTCACTCGTCCAAATGGTTCGAGTTCAGCGAGCGCCTTTCGCCAGCCGCATGGCGGCTGGGCTCGGCCATCCACTGCTTCCAAGAGTGGATCGAGCCGGACGACGACATTCAAGACGTAGACGAAAACCCGGGGCCGAGTCCCGGTCGCCGCGCGGTTTCAACGTGGGATCTGACCACCACCGAGCTAGGAGGCCCGGCATGACCGAGAAGCAATCAACCGACGAGCGGATCATCGAGTTCCTCAGCGAGAAAGGCACCGCGACCGTCGATGAGATCTGCGATGCGCTGAAAATCGGCCGCACCAGCGTGCGCAAATACCTCGCCGGCCTAACGGTCGACAAAAAGGTCAATCGCGAGGCCGGAGGCCGAGAGGGGCGTCGGAAACTGCCGGACGTCTTCTCCCTGCCGGGCAAGAAAAAGGCGGCTGGCAAACGGGGGGAGTCGTCCTCCGCGAAATCAAAAGACGGGCGCCTCGGGCCAGGGCAGCTCGACAAGCTCGTGCTCGACTACATGCGCAAGCACAAGGCCGATTCCCCGCACACGGCCAGCGCGATCGGCAAGGGGATCAAGCGCTCATCCGGCGCGGTCGCCAACTGCCTGGAGCGCCAGGTGAAAGCCGAGACGGTGCGCCTGGTGAAGCCGAAGCCGCGCGAATACGCGCTCGCCGAGGGGAAGTAGTGAACCACCGTCGATCAACGGGCTCGCGCCTCGACCGGGCCGCCCGGCGGTGCCTGCGATTCCTCGGCGTCCGGGCTGCTCGCGCCCTTTCACGGTTGTCGGGCCTTGGGCGATCGTCGCAGGGTTTGCCGAGATTCCTGGGGTATCAGGACGAGGCCGAGGCGACCGAGCAACTCCTGGGCGCCCTGCAGCACCCGCTCCGAAGGGAGTTGCTGCGCCGCTACGTGGACACAACCGGCCCGCTCAACTCCAGGGATCTGGCCCATCTGCTCGGAGAGCCGCTTTCGGTCGTCAGTCACCACGTCCGCGAATTGGAGAGCGATCTCGCGATTGTTCTTGTGAAGGTCGGCGATCTGCCCGGCTGCGCCGCGGACCTTCACGAAGCGAGTTGGTGGGTCAGGTTGTCGCCGGAGATCGCAGCTGCCCTTGGCCTCAATCCCGAAGAGCAAGTAGCCGCCGCCCGGAAGCGCCTGCATGAGCAGATCGCTGCCGGGCGTAAGAACCCGGAGTTCACGAAGCGGCTCGCGCGCCGACTCGAGGAAGACCGCGATGTGCTGGACCGCCTCGGGGAATCCCATGATTGAGGCGCCGCGTCAGTCGGCGGCTGTTCGAGGGCCGGAGCTCAGGCCACAGGGAGGAGGGGCAGCTCGCGCAGTCGTTGCGGGAGCCGCCCGTTCCTGCTCCGGCCCTCGAAGAGCCGCCGTCGACGTGAGCCCTCGGGGGTCGGGGCCGTTGCGGGGAGGCGTGCGGGTGATCCCGCCGCACGCCGGCCCTGGCCCCCGAGGACTCACGTCGCCGCAGCTACGAACCGGGCGACCGTCGCTCGCCGGGGC
>DASZQM010000177.1:0-1541 GCA_035549645.1 Solirubrobacterales bacterium
GTACTCGCGCTTGGCACGACGAATAGGCGCTCCCGAAGCCCGGACTTCTGCCATCAGCTGCGCCAAAGTGGCCCATGACCGCTGAAGGCGTGCGTTCGAACATTGTCCGACTAGGTCCATCGACGAGGAAGCCCTGCAAACGGGCCTTATCGGATTCCGGCAAGCCATTCGAATCGTCCGGAAATCTGCCCTCGTTTGAGGCGCTAGTAGACGCATCCGGAAATACGTTCAGGCGATCCGGGAAGGAATCGGCGGCCGGGAGGCGAATCTCCGGCCAGTGCCCCAGAAGGTCGAGATCGAGCTGAGCGGCGAGGAGCGCGAGGCGCTCCGGCGCCTGGCCCGCTCGGAGACCCGCCCCTTCCGCGAGGTCCAGCGGGCGCGGATGGTCCTCTACTCGGACGAGGGCATGACCGACCTGCAGATCGCCGAGCGGCTCGACTGCACCCCGGAGTGCGTCGGCAAGTGGCGACGAAGATTCGCCGTCGGGCGGCTCGAGGGGCTCACCGATCTCAAGCGCGCGGGACGCCCGCGCCGTTTCCCCCCCGGAGCAGGTCGCCGAGGTGAAGGCGATCGCCTGCGAGCTGCCGGCCACCCACGGCCTGCCGCTCTCGCGCTTCAGCCGCACTGAGCTTCACCGGCTGGTGATCGAGCGCGGCCTCACCGACGCCTCGGCCTCGACGATCTGGCGCTGGCTGCACGACGCGGCGATCCGCCCCTGGCAGGTGCGCTCGTGGATCTTCCGCCGCGACCCCGACTTCCTCGCCAAGGCCTCGCGGGTGCTCGACCTCTACGCGCGCCGCTTCGAGGGGCGGCGTCTGCGCCCCGACGAGTACGTGATCTCGGCCGACGAGAAGTCCCAGCTGCAGGCGCTGGGGCGCCGCCACCCGACCACGCCGCCGGGGCCGGGCCGGGCGATGCGACGTGAGTTCGACTACGACCGGGGCGGCACCCTCGCCTACCTCGCCGCCTGGGACGTCCACCACGCACACCTCTTCGGCCGGGTCGAGGAGAAGACCGGCATCGAGCCTTTCGGCCGGCTGGTCGAGGAGGTGATGACGAGCGAGCCCTACGCCTCGGCGAGGCGGGTCTTCTGGGTCGTCGACAACGGCTCCTCCCACGCCGGTCGGGCCTCGGTCGAGCGCTTGGAGGGAAGGTGGAAGAAGCTGCGGTTGATCCACCTGCCGGTCCACGCCTCCTGGCTGAACCAGATCGAGCTCTGGTTCTCGATCGTCCAGCGCAAGGCGCTCACCCCGAACGACTTCGGCTCCCTGGAGGAGCTGACCGACCGCCTGCTCGCCTTCCAGGCCCGCTACGCCAAGGTCGCCCGGCCCTTCGAGTGGACGTTCACGCGGTCCGACCTGGAGCGGGTGATCGCGAGGGTCGACGACCGCGAGCCGAAACTGAGGCTCGCGGCCTGAGCGAACTTGCGGACGGGTCTACTAGTGCCCAAACCGCATCGGATATGCGGGGATGTACGCCGATTCCGGGCGATTCCCGACTCGCTTTAGAGTTCGGATCAGCGGTATCAAACGGCGGGCTAC
>DASZQM010000178.1:0-1632 GCA_035549645.1 Solirubrobacterales bacterium
CACGCTGGTCGCCCTCGGGCTTTCGCATCGCCTACCGAGCGGGCCACTCGCTGCGGGTGGTGCGCGCCGACGGGTCGGGAGGCACTCTGGTCGCGGCCTCCAGCGCCGCTGTGGCGCCGGCCTGGTACCCGCCTGGCCCGCACCTGCTTGCCTTCGTCGACGCCAAGCGCCGCCTGGTCCTCGCTGAGGCCGACAACGGCAAGACGATCGACGCGGCGGCCGCGTCTCCCGCCGTCGCCGGCCTGAGCTGGTCCCCCGATGGCCGCGAGCTGCTCGAAATCACCGGACGCGGTCTGTGGTTGCGGAAGGTCGTCCCCGGCAAGCTCACGGGTCTCTTTCTCTCCAAGAGGACTCGCCGCCTCGGACTTCCCGACGGCGCCGTGGTCCGCGCCGCCGCTTTCGCTCCCCGCCGGCGGATCATCGCCGTCCTGCTGGAGCGCCACTCCACCACCGGCCCGCGCAGCGAACTCCTGCTCCTCGACCCGGCGGGAGGCCCCCCGCGCCGCCTCTTCGCCGTCTCGGGGCGGCTGACCGAACTCTCCTGGTCGCCCGACGGCCGCCGCCTGCTGCTCGCCTGGCCGGCGGCCGACCAGTGGCTCTTCGTGCCAGTCGCGAGGGGTCCGCGCCTGCAAGCGATTGGCAACGTCTCCGCCGTCTTCTCGCCTGGCCAAATGGGCCCGACCGCGTTCCCCCAAGTCGACGGCTGGTGCTGCTAGCCCTCCGGCTCCCGCAGCTGCTCGGCTGGGGTGAAGAAGCTGCGGTAGGCGAGCAGCGTCGCAACGAGGGCGGCGATCGAGACGCTGCCGAGCAAGGTGTAGAGGAGGATCAGCTGCAGGCGGACGGCGTCGGTCGGTTCGGCGCCGGCCAGCAGCATGCCGACCATCGTGCCGGGGAAGAAGATCAGGCCGGTGGTCTTGGTCGAGTCGACCAGGGTGATCATGCCCGAGCGCAGGGAGCGGCGGACGATCGGCTGCGCTGCTTCCTCGGCGCTGGCGCCGAGTGCCAGGGTCGCCTCGATCCGGGCCCGCGAGTCGGCCATCTCGTCGCCGAGCCGGTTGAGGGCCACGGCCGAGGCGGTCATCGCGTTGCCGATCACCATGCCGCCGACCGGAACCAGGTAGCGCGCGGTCGCTTCGAAGATGCCGAGGGCGACGACGAGGCCGAGCGTGCTCGCGCCCGCCACCGCGAGCGCGATCAGCAGCGGCCCGAAGGCGTTCGGCACCCGCTTGGCGCGGCTGCGGGCGGTGAGCGCGCCGAAGAGCACCATCACCGCCAGCAGCCCGAAGACGAGCCAGAGCGTGTCGGCCTCGAAGATCAGCTTGATCGCGTAGCCGATCGCGGTCAGCTGCACGAAGGAGCGCACGGTGGCGATGCCGATGTCGCGCTCGAGGTCGGCTTTGCGCCAGAAGGAGATCGCGGCGGCGAGGGCGACCAGGGCAAGCGAGGCGGCGACCTCGCCGGGCGTGACGTGGATCGAGGTGCTGAGGGCGGCGACGCTCATAGGACAACCTCCCACTTGTTCTTCTGAGATTGAGAGGCCGACCGAAGGGAGGCCGTCGAAGATCTCGGGGGAACGCATAGAGCCGACCCCCGCCGGGAGAGCGCCTGTGGCGCTTGCCGCATAGACGGCCC
>DASZQM010000179.1:0-6058 GCA_035549645.1 Solirubrobacterales bacterium
GACTTCGAGAACAACTTCGCCGCCTACTGCGAAGCCGACGCGGCGATCGGCGTCTCCTCGGGCACCATGGCCCTGGAGCTCGCCCTGCGTGGGCTCGGCATCGGGCCCGGCGACGAGGTGATCGTGCCGACCTACACCTTCATCGCCACCGCCGAGGCGGTCAGCACCGTCGGCGCGACGCCGGTCCTGGTCGACATCGACCCCGAGAGCGCCACGATCACAGCCGAGATCGTCGAGGCCGCGCTGACCGAGCGCACCCGCTGCGTGATTCCGGTCCACCTCTTCGGCCGCACCGTCGACATGGACCCGATCCTCGACCTCTGCCGCCCGCGCGGCATCGCCGTGATCGAGGATGCCTGCCAGGCGCACGGCGCCCGCTACAAGGGCAAGCGGGTCGGCTCACTCGCCGACGCCGGCTGCTTCAGCTTCTACCCGACCAAGAACCTCGGTGGCTGGGGCGACGGCGGCGCGCTCGTCACCAACAACGCCGAGCTGGCGGCGAAGGTGACGCTGCTGCGCTCGCACGGCGAGTCGCCGCGCCACAACCACCAGCTGGTCACCGGCACCCATCGCCTCGACGCGCTGCAGGCGGCGATCCTCGACGTCAAGCTGCGCCACCTCGACGAGTGGAACGCGAGCCGGCAGCGCGCCGCGGCGACGCTGGCCGAGTCGCTGGCAGACACCAACGTCGAGCTGCCGCTGGCCGCCGATGAGACCTGCGACCACGTCTACCACCTCTTCGTCGTCCGCACGCCCGAGCGCGACGCGCTGCGCGACCACCTCGACGCCCGGGGCGTCGCCAGTGCCATCCACTACCCCACCCCGGTCCACCTGCAGCCCGCCTATGCCGAGCTCGGCCTCGGTCCCGGCTCGCTGCCCGTCGCCGAGCGGCTGGCGAGCGAATCGTGCTCGCTGCCGGTCTTCCCGGCGATCGAGGACTGGCACCTGACCGAGACCGCCGCGGCCGTGCAGAGCTTTGGCGCAACCGGCAACAGCTGAGCAGCAGGCGGCGAGCGGCCGGCGCGCGCTGCGCGTCTGCATGGTCCACTACTCGGACTTCGTCGTCGACTCGCGCATCCAGCGGCAGGCGCGCGCCCTGGCCGAGCGCGGCGACCGGGTCGACTGCGTCTGCCTCAACGACGACGCCGAGCTCGACGTCGGCGAGGGCAAGATCGCCTTGCACCGCGCTTCCGCAGGCAAGCCGCGGGGCGGCGCCCGCGCCTACCTCGAGGGCAACGCCCGCTTCCTCGCCGGCGCGGCGCGCAAGGTCAGCGCCCTCGACCGCAGCGGCCGCTTCGACCTGATCGAGATCCACAACATGCCCGACGCGCTCGTCTTCTCGGCGCTACGGCCGAAGCTTCGCGGCGCGCCGATGATCCTCAACTTCCACGACACCTTTCCCGAGCTCTTCGCCACCCTCTTCGACCGGCCGCCGAATCACCCATTGGTGCGGTTGATCCGGGCCGAGGAGCGAGTCAGCGCCGCCTTTGCAGACGGTCACGTCTTCGTCACCGACGAGGCACGCGAGCTGCTCAAGCAGCGTGGGATCGAGGCCAAGCACACGCAGGTGGTGATGAACACGCCCGACGAGCGCGTATTCGGTGAGCGGCGCCAGCCCAAGGCACCGCCGAACGGCGGGGCCCTGCGGGTCGTCTACCACGGTGGCCTCGCCGACCGCTTCGGCGTCGAGACGCTGGTGCGCGCCGTCGCCATGCTTCGCGGTCGCGGCGAGGAGATCGAGCTGGACGTCTACGGCTCCGATGCGGAGGCAGCCGCGCGCCTCGCCGCCGTCGCCGCCGAGGTGGCGCCCGAAGGCGTGCGGATCGCTCCCCGGCCCACACCGGTCGACGAGATTCCCGCGCGCCTTGCCGACGCCGACCTGG
This sequence comes from Solirubrobacterales bacterium, assembly GCA_035549645.1. Taxonomy (GTDB): domain Bacteria; phylum Actinomycetota; class Thermoleophilia; order Solirubrobacterales; family 70-9; genus VRUE01. Next base: position 1,884 of record DASZQM010000179.1, read on the forward strand.
GCGTCGTCCCGACCCTGCGCGACGACTTCACCGAGCTGCTGCTGCCGGTGAAGCTGCTCGAGTACGTCCACATGGGCCTGCCTGTCGTCGCCTCGCGCCTGCCGGTGATCGAGCGCTACTTCGGCGACGACGTCCTGCTCGCCGAGCCCGGCGACGCCGCCTCGATCGCGGCCGCGATCGAAGGCGTCCGGGCCGACCCGGTCGCGGCGCAATCGCGCGCCGATCGCGCCTCCAAACGGCTGGCCAAGATCGAGTGGCGCCAGCAGCGCGAGGGATACCTGCAGCTGGTCGACGGCCTGGTCAGTCGCGTGCGGAGCTGAGGATGGCCGAGCTGCTTCTGATCACCCCCGCCCGTGACGAGGCCGCCCACCTGGAGCGCACGATTCGTGCGGTCGCTGCGCAGACGCAGCGTCCCGACCTCTGGCTGATCGTCGACGACGGCTCCACCGACGCGACGCCGGAGATCCTCGCCCGCGCCGCCGCCGAGCTCCCCTTCCTGCGGGTCGTGCAGGCGCCCCAGCACGACGAGCACGGCGGCGACCGGCTCGCCCTCGCCGCCGAGGCGCGGGCCTTCAACTGGGCGCTGGCGCAGGTCGACCTCGGGGACTACACCCACGTCGGCAAGCTCGATGCCGACATCGAGCTCTCCAGCGAGTACGTCGAGCGCCTTCTGCGCCACTTCGAGGACGAACCTGAGCTCGGCGTCGCCGGTGGCCGCCTGCTCGAGCACGGGCCCACCGGCTGGCAGCCACCCCGGATCCCCGATTACCACGTGCGCGGCGCGCTCAAGACCTACAGCTGCGAGTGCTTCGCCTCGATCGGCGGGATCGAGGAGCGACTCGGCTGGGACACGATCGACGAGACCTATGCCCGCATGCACGGCTACGCCACCCGCTCCTTCCCTGAGCTGACTGCCCGCCATCACCGCCCGGTCGCGACCCGCAACGGCACCCTGCGCGGGCGCGCCCGCCACGGCCAGTGCGCCTACATCCTCCGCTACAGCGGTTGGTGGGTGGCGCTGCGCTCGCTCAAGGTCGCCTGCTCGCGGCCCTACGTCCTCTCCGGGATCGCCTTTTTCTACGGCTACCTGCGCTCGCTGCTGCGCCGCGAGGAGAGGGTCGAGGACGAGCGCTTCCGGCGCTTCGTCTCGCGTGAGCTGCGCGGTCGTCTGACCCCCGCGAAAGTTCTACGTTTTTCACCCGTTCGTAGGTAGACATGGCATTCGTAGACACAATCAGGCAGCTCTGGCAGCGCAAATTGCTGGTCGGACTGGTGCTCGTGGTCGCCGTCTTCGCGGCGATCCTCACGGCTTACCAGGTCAGCATCTCGCCCCCCGGCCTGCACAAGCGCACGCTGCAGGTGTCCGCGGCCTCGAGCCAGATCCTCGTCGACTCGCACAAGTCGACCCTGGTCAACGGCGCCTCGGCCGAAACCTTCAACGCACTCTCGACCCGGGCCAAGATCTACGGCCAGTACCTGAGCAGCCTCGAGGCGCGACGCCAAATCGCCAAGCTCGTCGGCATCCCGCCCGAAGCGCTGGCGACGGCCGGGCCATACAGCCCGGAAACCGGCGCGATCAACTACGAAGCGCAACCGGCCGGCGAAAGGGCCAGCGAACTGCTCAAGGAAGGGGCGACCAACCGCCTCGTCTTCTCGGCCCAGGAAGGCGTGCCGATCCTCTCGGTCAGCGCCCAGGCGCCGACCACCGACCAGGCCGTCGCGCTTGCCAACGCCTCCTTCAAGGTCCTCACCGACTACGTCGACAGCCTCGAGGCCGAAGACCAACCGGTCCGCGAGGAAGTCACCGTGCGCGAGCTGGGCACGCCGCAGGGCGGCACGCTCGGCAGCTCCAACGGAAAGATCCTGATGGTGCTGGCCTTCCTCGCCGTCGCCGGCCTCGGCTGCGCCGCGATCCTGCTGATCCCCAGCTTCGCCCGTCGCTGGCGAGCGCTCGAGGACGTCGACCGCGCCCACAGCCAGACGTTCTCCGAGCACTATCAGCCCACGGTCGTCGACCACGCCTCATCCCTGCACGGCGACGCCTACGGCGCCGCCCAGGGCGAGGACGAGGCCGGCCGTGAGCCGCTGACCCGGCACCCGGCACAGCACCTGGGCTAATGGAGGCGTCGACCGGGGTCGGCCCGTTCGTCGGCCAGCCCCCCGCCACCGCGACGAGTGCCGGGCGGCGCCGCACCCTGCCTGACCTGGCGGACTGGCTCGCCGACTGGCCGCACACCAGCCGCATCCTGCCGTGGGCCCTCTTCGGCTTCGTCGCGATGATCTGGGTGATCCCGTTCGACAGCATCATCCTGCCGGTCGGGACCCCGGTGGACGCCAGCCTCGACCGCGTCTTCCTCGTTGCCCTCGCCGGCATCTGGCTCTTCAGCGAGAGCTCCAAGCCGCGCGACCGCTCGGTGCGCTTCAGCCCGATCCACTGGGCGTTCGCGGTCTTCATCCTCGTCGCCCTGGTCTCCGTCCTCCTGCGCGACGTGAAGCTGGTCCGCGTCGGCGGCCTCGACCTCTCGGTCAAACAGCTGGCGCGCCTGGCCTCCTACGGCCTCTTCTTCGCCCTTGCCGCTTCGATCATCCGGCCGAGCGAGCTGTCGAAGATGACCAAGGCGATGCTCGGCTTCGCCTGCTTCACCGCCCTCGCCGTGATCGTCGAGTACCGGTTCGGGATCAACGTCTTCCACGACTGGATCGGCCCCCTCTTCCCCGGCTACGTGCGGCCGGAAGGGATCGGCACCTACGACGCGATCGGGCGCAAGCTGATCTACGGCCCCTCGGTGCAACCGCTCGCGGTCGCGGTGATGTTCTCGCTGGCGCTTCCCTTCGCCTTCGCCTGGCTGCTGGAGGCCAAGGAGCGCCGCGAGCGCATCCTCTACGGCGCGGCCGTGCTGATCCTGATCGGCGGCGCGGTGGCGACCCAGAAGAAGACCAGCATGGTCGGCCCGCTGATCTGCATCCTCGTCCTCTGCGCCTACCGGCCACGGCCGATGGCGCGGCTGGCGCCGTGGCTGATCGTCCTCGTCGTCGTCGTGCACGCCTTCGCCCCAGGAGCGCTCGGTGCGGTGGTCGATCAGTTCGCCCCCGGCACCGTGACCAAAGTCAACACGACCAAAGACCGGGCCAACGACTACGACGCGGTCAAGCCCGATGTCGCCGGTCATCTCTTGATCGGGCGCGGCTACGGCAGCTATGACCAAAAGCAGCACCGCATCCTCGACAACCAGTACCTCTCGCTTGCGATCGAAGTCGGCCTGATCGGGCTGCTCGCCTACCTGGCGATCTTCGTCGCCGCGTTCTTCAGCGCCCACCCCGTCGCCCGCTCCGGCGATCCCGACCGAGCACCGCCGGCGCTGGCCGCGGCGACGGCGATCGTCGTCGCCCTCGTCGCGGGCGCGATCCTCGACTTCCTCTCCTTCCCCCAGCTCGCCTATCTCCTCTGCTTCATCGCGGCGATCGCCTACGTCTCCTGCCGGGACTGGGCGCAGCACAGAAAGGTGCACCAGTCATGACCCCCACCGCCACGCAGCCGACGACGGCGACAGCGGAGGCCCGCTGTCCCGCCTGCGGGACAGAGCAGAGCGCGCCGCAGGTGCTGCTGCGCGGCCATGACCGTCTGACCGACGCGCCGGGCGAGTTCTCGGTCGTCGCCTGCGCCGACTGTGGCCTCGCCTTCACCCAGCCGCGCCTGGCGCCGGCCGACTTTCACGTCTACTACCCCGAGACTTACAACGCCTACGAACCCAATGCCCGCGCCAACGCCTCGCTGGGCGAACGCATTGGCGCCCTGCAGCGCGAGCTGCTGGTCCGCTACGGGCCCTATCGCGAGATCTGGCGGCGCGGGCCCGGCAAGCTGCTCGACGTCGGCTGCGGCACCGGCGACCTCGCCGCGATCTTCGGGCGACACGGTTGGCAGGCCCACGGCATCGAGCCCTCCGAGCAGGCGGCCGAGCACGCTCGGGCGGCCGGCGTCGAGGTCGTCACCGGCACGCTCGCCGATGCGCCCTGGCGAGAGGGCAGCTTCGACGCGATCCTCTTCAACCACTCGCTCGAGCACGTCGGCGACCCGGCCGCGACGCTCGCCGCAGCGACGCGCCTGCTGGCGCCGGGCGGCCTGCTGGCGATCGCGGTCCCCAACTTCGACAGCTGGCACCGCCGCCTCTTCGGCT
>DASZQM010000180.1:0-7731 GCA_035549645.1 Solirubrobacterales bacterium
TGGCGTCGCCGGTGACCGCGGTGATCGAGACGCAGCCGGAGATATCGGTCCCGGAGTTGGTGATGAACTGCTTGGCGCCGTTGATCGTCCACTCGCCGTCGGCGAGCGACGCGGTCGTGCGCACGTTGCCGGCGTGCGAGCCCGCCTCGGGCTCGGTCAGGCCGAAGGAGGCGAGCTTCTGGCCACTGCAGAGCTGCGGCAGCCACTCGGCCTTCTGCTCGTCCGTGCCCCAGAGGAAGATCGGCATCGTGCCGAGCGAGGTGTGCGCCGCCATCGTGATGCAGACCGAGGAGTCGATCCGCGCCAGCTCTTCGACCGCGAGCACGTAGCTGAGCGTGTCGGCCCCGCCGCCGCCGTACTCCTGCGGGAACGGGATGCCCATCAGCCCGAGCCCGCCGAGCTTCTCGACGATCTCGTAGGGGAAGGACTTGGTCCGATCGAGCTCCTCGGCCACCGGCTTGACCTCCTGGCGGGCGAAGTCCCGCACGGTGTCGCGCAGCAGCCGCTGCTCGTCGCTGAGCTCGAAATTCACGCCGGGCAGCCTATGCGAGCGCTAGAGCTGAAGGCTCTTGACCTGCAAGAGCTCCTCGATCGCGTAGCGACCGTTCTCCCGGCCGTGCCCCGACTGCTTGTAGCCGCCAAAGGGCGCGAGCGGGTTGAACATGCCGCCGTTGATCTCGATCTGGCCGGTGCGGATCCGCTTGGCGACCGAGATCGCGCGGTCCTGATCGCCCGACCAGACGCCGCCGGCGAGGCCGTAGGCGGTGTCGTTGGCGATCCGCACCGCGTCGTCCTCACCCTCGTAGGGCTGGATCGAGAGCACCGGCCCGAAGATCTCCTCCTGGGCGATCGTCATCTCGGGCGCGACCTCGGAGAAGACCGTGGGGCGGACGAAGTAGCCGCGGTCGAGTCCCTCGGGGGCTGCGGCGCCGCCGGTGACGAGCTTCGCCCCCTCGGCCTCGCCCTTCTCGATGTAGCCGCGCACGCGCTCGCGCTGGGTCTCGGAGACGAGCGGCCCGAGCCGGGTCGAGTCCTCGAAGGGGTCTCCGGGGGTGAAGCTCTCAGCCGCGCCCTTGGCGATCTCCTCGGCTTCGGCCAGCTTCTCACGCGGGACCAGCATCCGGGTCAGGGCGCTGCAGGTCTGGCCCGAGTTGAGGAAGCACTTGGCGACCCCGTCGGGCACCGCCCTGCTCAGGTCGGCGTCGTCGAGGATCACGTTCGGCGACTTGCCGCCGAGCTCCATCGCCACCGGCTTCACTGTCGCCGAGGCGAGCTCGGAGACGCGGCGGCCGGCGCGGGTCGAGCCGGTGAAGGAGACCATGTCGACGCCGGGGTGGCCGGCGATCGCCTCGCCGACGACGGGGCCGGTGCCGGTGACGAGGTTGAAGACGCCGGCCGGCAGGCCCGCGGCCTCGACGATCTCGGCGAGGATGAAGGCGTTGAGCGGCACGATCTCGCTCGGCTTCAGCACCACCGTGCAGCCGGCGGCGAGGGCGGGAGCGACCTTGGCGGCGATCTGGTTGAGCGGGTAGTTCCAGGGGGTGATCGCGCCAAGCACGCCGACCGGCTCGCGCAGCACGCGCGAGTTGCCGATCTCCTCTTCCCAGGCGACTTCCTCCATCAGCTTCGGCATCGCCGCGAACTGGCCGGTGGGCAGGCCGGCCTGGATCATCTGGCTCAGCTTCAGCGGCATCCCCAGCTCCTGGGCGATCGTCGCCGCGATCTCCTCCGAGCGCTCGCCCAGCCCGGCGGCGATCGCGCTCAGGTAGCCGGCGCGCTCCTCGCGCGAGGCCTGCGACCAGGACTCGAAGGCGTCGCGGGCGGCGGCGACGGCGCGATCGGCATCGGCCGCGGTGCAGGCCGGGATCGTCCCCATCACCTCCTCGGTCGTCGAGTTGACCACCTCGAGCGTCTCCGACCCCTCCGGCTCGATCCACTCGCCGCCGATGAAGATCGTCTCCTTCGCCTGAACCTCCGCTGCGGTTGCCATATCGCCCTCCTAGTTCCCGTTCGTCTCCGCCGACTGGCGAGTTGAACACACCATAGGGCGCCTAAGTCGCCAGTCGTCAGTCGGCCACGGCGGCGAGGGCGAGGTCGGCGGGGAGGCCGGGGCCTGGCAGGGCCCTCGCGTCGCGGGCGTTCAACACCTGGCCGCACTCTTCGCAGATGCCGCGGTCGCTGACCGCGCCGCCGCACTCCTTGTGGACGATCAGCATCGGCGGGCCGTCGGCGCTGGCGGAGTAGCGATCGCCCCAGCGCATCAGCGCGATCAACGCCGGCCAGAGGGCGAGTCCCTTCTCGGTGAGGAAGTACTCATAGCGGGGTGGGCTCTCCTGGTAGGCGCGGCGCTCGAGGATCTCCTCCTCGACCAGGCGCTGCAGACGGGCGGAGAGAACGTTGCGGGCGACGCCCAGGCCCTTCTGCAGCTCGTCGAAGCGGCGGCGGCCGTTCATCACGTCGCGCACGATCAGCAGCGACCAGCGCTCGCCGACGACTTCCAGCGAGCGGGCGATCGAGCAGATCTGATCCGGATAGTCGTTGCGCAGCACAGAGTGATCTTGGCACACAGGGTTGCATCAAGCAACTGACTCGGTTAGGGTCCTCGGAGAGAGAGTTGCTTCAAGCAACCGTCCCCGCTGACTTCGTCTTTTCCGGGGCATACGGACTGGAAATGACGAAGTCAGTCAAGGCGAGAACGGAGGCACCATCATGAGACTGATCCCGAGGCAGAGAAGCCACCAGCGCGTGAAAGCACCACCGATCGCCATAACCCAGGCCGAGATCACCGCTGACCTGGTCTACCCCGCCAGTCCCCGTGCCACGCGTGAGCGCGGCGCCTACGCCCGCCGGAGCGGCCGATGAGCGAGGACGGAGCTCTCGTCACGGCGCCGGAGGGGACTGCTCAGGACGTCGCCGAAGCTTTTGCCGAGACCAACCCGGAGAACGCTCGCAGCCGCACCCTCGTCTGGCAGGACCCGGTGCCGACGGCAGCCGCCGGGGCGACGATGACCGGCATGGAGTACATGACCGCCGTGGTCACCGGCACGATGCCGCCGCCGCCGATCGCGGTGACGATGCGGCTGCGGCCGGTCGAGCTGGAGGAGGGGCGCGTCGTCTTCGAGGGCGAACCGGGGGAGGAGCACTACAACCCGATCGGCGTCGTCCACGGCGGCTACGCCGCGACCCTGCTCGACTCGGCCCTCGGCTGTGCCGTCCACACGACCCTGCCCGCCGGCGTCGGCTACACCTCGCTCGGCCTCGAGGCCAAGTACGTGCGCCCGATCACCCGCGACACCGGCCGCGTCCTCTGTGAGGCAAATGTCCTCTACCGCGGTCGCCGCCAGGCGACTGTGGAGGCCGACCTGACCGCTGCCGACAGCGGCAAGCTGCTCGCCCACGGCATCGCCACCTGCATGATCCTCAGCGGCTGAGCCGCCGGCGCGGCGAGGGCTAAGAGGCGAGCTCGCGGGCGAGGCCCGTGAGCAGGCGGACGCCGTAGCCGCTGGCGTCGCTGCCGGTGTAGGCGCGGCCGACGTCCCAGGCGGTGCCGGCGATGTCGAGGTGGGCCCAGGGGGTGTCGCCGACGAATTCCTCGAGGAAGCCGGCAGCGGAGATCGTGCCCGCCTTGCGCTTGGCGGCGGCGTTGGTCAGGTCGGCGAAGGTGCCCTTCATCAGCGCCGTGTACTCGGCGTGGAGGGGGAGGCGCCAGACCAGCTCGCCGGTCTCCTTGCCGACGCCTTCGATCCGCTCGACCAGGTCATCGTCGTTGCCGATCACGGCGGCGTAGGTGGAGCCGAGCGCGATCATCACCGCCCCGGTCAGGGTCGCGATGTCGACGACGCGGTCGGCGCCCTGCTCGATCGCGTAGGCGAGCGCGTCGGCGAGGATCAGGCGTCCCTCGGCGTCGGTGTTGTTGATCTCGACGATCTTGCCGCTGTACTGGGTGATGATGTCGCCGGGCTTGATCGCCGTGCCCGAGGGCATGTTCTCGGTCGAGGGGATGACCGCGATCAGGTTGACCTTCAGCCCGAGTTCGGCGATCGCCCGCACAGCGGAGAGCACCGCCGCGGCGCCCGACATGTCCATCTTCATCTCCTGCATGCCGGCCGAGGGCTTCAGCGAGATGCCGCCGGTGTCGAAGGTGACGCCCTTGCCGATCAGGCCGAGCGTCTCGCCCTCGCCGCCATTCTCGTAGCGGAGCACGATCAGCTTCGGCTCCTCAGCGCTGCCCTGGCTGACCGCGACCAGGCCACCCATCTTCTTCTCGGCGATCTCCTCGCGCCCCAGCACGTCGACCTTGACGATCGGCAGGGCCGAGGCGATCTCGCGGGCGCGCCGCGCCAGGTAGGAGGGCGTGGCGACGTTCGAGGGCAGGCTCTGCAGGTCGCGGGCGCGGTTCTGCGCCTCGGAGCAGATGCGGGCGGCCTCGGCCGCGTTGCCGATGCTCTCGGGCCCGAGCAGGGTTAGCGAGTCGAGCGATGGAGGCTCGGGGTCGTCGGGGTCGGTGCTCTTGAACTCGTCGAAGCTGTAGGCGCCGAGGATCGTGCCGGTGACGATGCCCTCGGCCAGCGCCTCGGCGTCATCGCTCTCGGGCAGGGCCCAGGCGAGCGAGCCGGCGCTCAGCCGCTTCGCCTCTTTGGCGACCAGGGCGGCGGCGATCCGCAGGCGCTCGGCGTCGAGCTCCTCGCGCTTGCCCAGCCCGGCGACGAGCAGGCGGGCGGGTCGCTCGGGGTGGACCATCGCCAGCTTCTTGAAGCCACCCTTGGCGTCACCGGCGCCGGGCGCCGCGGCGAGCTCGCCCGGCAGCTCCTCGCCCTCGCAGAGGCCGATCGCGACCAGGTCGGCATCGACCGCGGGGATCTCGCTCTGGCTGACGGAGACCTTCATTGGCTCGCGAGTCTATGACCTCGCTCACAGCGGGTGATCGGTGCCTGTCGCTATCGTCCCTCTTACATACGGGCCATGAGGCCCTGATCGAGCCGAGACCCGGCATAAATACTCAGAGAAAGGTCCCCATGTCCCGCACAGTGATTCTCAGCAGCGCCCGCACGCCCTTCGGCAAGATGGGCGGCACGCTTTCCTCCCTCGACGCGACCGATCTCGGCGGCCACGCGATCTCCGCCGCGCTGGAGCGCTCAGGCGTCGAGCCCGGCCAAGTCGAACAGGTCGTCTTCGGCCAGGTCCTGCAGGCCGGCCAGGGCCAGATCCCCTCGCGCCAGGCCCAGATCAAGGGCGGCATCCCCAAGGAGGTGCCATCGGAGACGATCAACAAGGTCTGCGCCTCCGGCATGCGCTCGCTCGGCATCGCCGACATGGCGATCCGGGCCGGCGACACCGACGTCGCCGTCACCGGCGGCATGGAGTCGATGAGCCAGGCCCCGCACCTGCTTCCCGGCGCCCGCTTCGGCTACCGCATGGGCCACGTCGAAACGATCGACGCGATGGTCCACGACGGCCTCACCATCCCCTTCACCGACAAGCAGATGATCAACGAGGCGAGCGAGGTCTCCAACGAGCTCGAGATCACCCGCGCCGACATGGACCGCTTCGCCGAGCGCTCGCACCGCCTCGCCGCCGAGGCGACCGACGCGGGCCGCCTCGCCGACGAGATCGCCGGGGTGACCGTGAAGTCGCGCAAGGGCGAAAGCACGATCGAGTCCGACGAGGCGATTCGCCCCGAGACCACGATTGAGACTCTCTCCGGCCTGCGCGCGATCGGTGGCGAGGACGCCACCCACACCGCCGGCAACGCCCCCGGCGTCAACGATGGCGCCGGTGCCCTCGTCGTCGCCTCCGAAGAGTGGGCGGAAAAGGAAGGCCGCACGCCGCTGGCTCGCGTGCTCGCCTACGGCACCGTCGCCGATGACTTTCCCTACCTGGCGAAAACGCCGGCCAATGCCGCCAAGCAGGCGCTGGAGAAGATCGGCAAGACGCCCGAGGACGTCGACCTCTGGGAGATCAACGAGGCCTTCGCCTCGGTCGCGATCAACTCGGTGCGGATGCTCGACGTCGACAAAGACAAGGTCAACGTCAACGGCGGCGCGATCGCGCTCGGTCACCCGATCGGCGCCTCCGGCGCCCGCATCGTCGGCTCGCTCGTGCACGAGCTGAACCGGCGCGGCGGCGGCATCGGCGTCGCCGCGATCTGCTCCGGTGGCGGTCAGGGCGACGCCATCGTGATCGAGGTCGACGGCAACTAGCGATGCGATGAGCCGCGCCGCGGCGTTCTTCGACCTCGACAAGACCCTGATGGCGGGGTCGTCGGGGATGCAGTTCGCCCGCGTCGCGGCCCGTCACAAGCTGGTCAGTCGCCGCCAGCTCGCCAGCTGGGGCGCCGAGCACCTGCGCTACCGGTTGCGCGGCACCACCGACGAGCGCACCCACGAGGTGCTGCGTGCGGCGCGCGAACTGATCGCCGGCGTTCCCGCCCGCACGCTCGAACGGATGAACCCCGAGGTGATGGCGGCGATCCTTCCGCGCGTCTATCCCCAGATGCTGGACGAGGTCTACGACCACCAGGACGCCGGCCGCCCGACCTTCATCGTCAGCGCCGCCGGCAGCGGCGTGGTCGAGCCGCTCGCCAACGTGCTCGGCATGGACGGCGGCGTCGGCACCAGCTACGAAGTGGGGGAGGACGGCTCGCTCACCGGCCGCTTCGACGGCCCCTTCGTCTACGGCGAGGGCAAGGTCGAGGCGATGCAGATCTTCGCCGCCGAGCACGACATCGACCTCGCCGCCTCCTACGCCTACTCCGACTCGATCTCCGACCTGCCGATGCTGCGCGCGGTCGGCAACCCGGTCGTGGTCAACCCCGACCCGCCGCTGGCCGAGATCGCCCGCGACGAGGGCTGGCAGACGCTGCGCTTCGAGCGCCTCGGCCGCCGCCTGGTGGCGATCGCCGTCACCCTGCTGGCGACGTTCGCCGGCTTCGGCGGCTCCCGCATCGCCGCTGCCCGCCGCAAGCCCCCGCCCCGGCGCTTCTCCCGCCGCGCCTAGACTGTGTCGATGGCGATCGAGCCACGGGAAAAGCCCGAGTACAAGGAGCGCGAGGCGGAGTTCTCGACGATGTCGGGGCAGCCGATCGCGCCGCTCTACGGGCCTGAGCACGCTCCCGAGAACCCCGAGGAGACAATCGGGGCGCCGGGCGAGTACCCCTTCACCCGTGGCCCCTACCCCTCGATGTACCGCGGGCGGCTCTGGACGATGCGCCAGTTCGCCGGCTTCGGCACGGTCGAGGAGACCAACGAGCGCTTCCACTATCTGCTCGACCACGGCCAGACCGGGCTCTCGACCGCCTTCGACATGCCGACCCTGATGGGCTACGACTCCGACCACGCCCGCAGCCTCGGCGAGGTCGGCCGCGAGGGCGTCGCCGTCGACACACTCGACGACATGGAACAGCTCTTCGACGGCATCCCGCTCGGCGGCGTCACCACCTCGATGACGATCAACGCGCCGGCGGCGATCCTGCTCGCCTTCTACGTCCTGGTCGGCGAGCAGCAGGGGGTGCCGGCGGAGAAGCTCGGCGGCACGATCCAGACCGACATCCTCAAGGAGTACATCGCCCAGAAGGAGTGGTGCTTCCCGATCGAGCCCGCGATGCGCCTGGTCACCGACATGATCGAGTGGTGCAGCGAGAACATGCCGCGCTGGCACCCGGTCTCGATCTCCGGCTACCACATCCGCGAGGCCGGTTCGACCGCGCAGCAGGAGCTCGCCTTCACGCTCAAG
>DASZQM010000181.1:0-5257 GCA_035549645.1 Solirubrobacterales bacterium
CTACGGAAAGGACATGCAGGAGGACAAGGAGCCGCTCTTCGACGCGATCGACACGCTCGAGTCCTGCCTCGACGCCAGCGAGGGCATGCTGGCCGGGATCCAGTTCGACCGCGAGCGGCTCGAGGCGGCCTCCGGCGACGAGATGCTCGCCGCGACCGAGGTCGCCGACCTCCTCGTTCGCCGCGGCGTGCCCTTCCGTGAGGCGCACGGCATCGTCGGCGGCCTGGTCCGCGACGCGGTCGAGCAGGACAAGTCGCTCTCCGAATTGAGCCAGGAGGAGCTGCGGGCGCGCTCCGAGCACCTCGACGATTCCTTCTACGAGGTCCTGCGGCGCAGCAGCTGGCTCGAGTCGAAGCGGATCGCCGGCGGCACCGGCTCGCAGGCACTGGCCCGGCAGATCGAGGAGGCGCAGGAGACCCTGGCCGCGGTCAAGGCGCGGGTGCTCGAAGAGCAACGGTGAAGCGGCGGCTCGCAGAGCCGTTGGGGGCTGACTTCTTCGACCGCTCGGTTCACCTGGTCGCCCACGAGCTGATCGGCTGCCGCTTCTTCTTCAACGGCTGCGGCGGGGTCATCGTCGAGACCGAGAGCTACGAGCGCGACGACCCGGCCTGTCACGCCTACGTCGGCCTCACCGACCGCACTGCCGTCCTCTTTGGCCCACCCGGGCGCTCCTACGTCTACCTCTCCTACGGCATCCACAGCCTGCTCAACTTCGTCGCCGAACCCGAGGGCGAGGCGGCGGCGGTGCTGGTGCGAGCGCTGGAACCGACTACGGGGATCGAGCAGATGCGAGCGCGTCGTGGAGCGCGACCCGACTCCGAGCTCTGCTCAGGCCCCGGCAAGCTGACCGAGGCGCTCGGCATCAGCCTCGAGCACAACGACGAGGACCTCTCGCGCGATCCGTTCTTGCTCCTGCCGCCGGCCGGCGAGTGGGAGGGAGAGGTCGTCACCGGCCCACGGATCGGCATCACCAAGGCGGTCGAGCGCCCCTGGCGCTTCTGCGCCGCCGGCAACCCCAACGTCTCGCGCCCGCGGCTTTGAGCGATTAGCCCGCGGTGACCCCGCCGCCGCTGGAGGGCGCTGCGGGTTCGGCCGCTTCCGGTTCGACCGGTTCAGCCGGTTCGGCTGCTTCGGGAGCTTCTTCTTCCGGTGCGGGTTCTTCGGCCGGTTCGGCTGCTTCCGGTTCGGGAGTTTCGATTTCGCCTGTTGATTCCGGCGTGGTGTAGGTAGAGCCGGATTCTTCGGACGAAGATGACGACGAGGAGCCGTTGTCGCGCTTCCTTTCCTTCGCTTCCGCCGCCCGTTCGGCCTTGATTTCCTCCCAGGCGGAGATCACTCTGGCCCAGATCAGGGCCGGGAAGGTGCCGCCCATCACCGGACCGCCGTTGTAGAGCGTCGTCATCGGCGTTGTCGTGTCGGCGTAGCCGACCCAGACGCAGGCGGTGACTTCGTCTTCGACCCCACCGCAGAACCAGGCGTCGCCGTTGTTCTCGGTCGTCCCCGTCTTGCCCCACTGGCCCGAGTGGCCGATCTGGGCATTGGTGCCGGTGCCGCTGCTGACCACGGTTTCGAGGATGCTCTTCGCTTCTTCGGCGACCCCTTCCGGGATCACCTGGGTGTGGATCGAGTCGTTGTCGCCGTCCTTGATCGTGTGCCCGTCTTTGTCGGTCACCTGGGTGTAGGCGACGGGACTGTCCCCGGGCCGGGGCGCCAGGGTGCCACTGACCCGGTCTCCGTTGTTGCCGATCGTCGAGTAGGCGTAGGTCCAGCCCACCGGCGTCACCCCGATTTCAAGCCCGCCGAGCACCATCGAGGGGTTGGTCGAGATCGGGTCGGAATAACCGGCCTTGTGGATCGTCCCGGCGATCGAGTGGGTGCGGTCCTGGATCGTCTTGCCTTTCAGCGCTTCGAGGCCGAGCTGGGCGTAGATCGAGTTGTCCGAGTAGGTCGTCGCGCAGACGATGTCGCAGGAGCCGAGGTAAGAGTCCTCGTCGTTGTTGACTTCGAAGACTTCCTGGTCGTGCTTGCCGTAGTGGATGTACTGCGGCGCCGATTCGAAGGTGGTGTAGGGGGAGATCCCCTCCTCCAGCGCCGTGATCAGCGTGAAGGGCTTGATCGAGGAGCCGGGCTGGCGGTGGCCCTGGGTGGCCAGGTTGAAGGGCTTGGTTTCGAAGTTGGGCCCGCCGACCATCGCCTTGACCCCGGCGTTCTTGTTGTCGAGCACGACGACCGAGGCGGTGGCGGGGGAGTAGCCGAGGTATGAGTTGACCGCTTCTTCGGCGGCTTCCTGCAGGCGCAGGTCGAGCGTCGACTTCACTTTCAGGCCGCCGAAGAACGTCTTCGAGGCGCCGTAGCGTTCGACCAGCTGCTGGCGCAGCCAGGCGGTGAAGTAGGGGGCCTTGGATTCGAGCTTGGGGGGAGAGATGTCATCGGGCGAAGGCAGTGCCTGCCGGCGGCCTTCGTCGTACTGCTCCTCGGTTATGTAGCCCTGTTCGTACATCTTTTCCAGCACCAGGTTGCGCCGCCCGAGGGTGTTTTCGGGATAGACCTTGGGGTCGAAGGCCGAGGGCGAGGCAATGATCCCCGCCAGGGTCGCGGCCTCCCACGGCTCGAGCACCGATGCACAGGGCTCCGAGGGCGTGCCGCAGCCGGGGTGGGCGCTGCCGAAGTAGGTGCGGGCCGCCGCCTCGATCCCGTAGGCGCCCTCGCCGAAGTAGATCGTGTTGAGGTACTCGGTGAGGATTTTGTCCTTGGTCCAGTGGCGCTCGAGCCGGTAGGCCAGGGCCGCCTCGCGGAACTTCTCCAGCACGGTGCGGCTGCCTTCGGCTTCGAGCGCGTTCTTGACGAACTGCTCGGTGATCGTCGAGGCGCCCTGCTGGGCGCTCTGGCTGAGCACGTCCTTGACCAGAGCGCGGGCGATGCCCTGGAAGTCGACGCCGTTGTGTTCGTAGAAGCGGGCGTCCTCGATCGAGACCACCGCATTCTTGACGTTGGGCGAGATCTGGCCCGAGGTGAGCAGGATCTTGTTCTGATCGCTGGTCAGGGTGCCGATCGGTTCGCCGGAGGAGTCGTAGACCTCGCTGTTTTTCGAGGCCTTGTACTGGGCGAAGTTGTAGATCGCCGGCAGGTCCTGGGAGACCGCGGCCATCATCCCGAAGACCATGGAGACCACGGCGAGAACGGCGAGCCCGAGCAGGACGAAGAGGATGCGCAGCTTCTTCAGGCGCGGACGGGTGCGCTTGCCTGGTGGCGGCATCGACGGTGCTGATGGGGCCGGCGGCGTCGCGTGGCCACCCCGCCGCGGGAGCTTTAGTCCTAGGGAGGGCATCTAGAAGGCTCGCGACTCGGCTGACGTCTGGGCCCGCCGAGTGGAGGCGGGGCAGTCTAGCATTGCCGCCTTGGCGGATTTGACGCGCAACGCGGTTGACGTGCTGCCCGAGGGCATGCTGCGCGAGCAGCTCGCGGCGGGCAGGCCGCTGCGGGTCAAGCTCGGCATCGATCCGACGACGCCGGACATCCACCTCGGTCACACCGTCGTGCTCGAGAAGCTGCGCGAGTTCCAGGAAGCGGGCCACCAGGTGGTGCTGATCGTCGGCGACTTCACCGCCAGGGTCGGCGATCCCAGCGGCCGCTCGGCGCAGCGTCCACTGCCCTCGCCGGAGGAGATCGAAGCCAACGCCGCGACCTACCAGGAGCAGGCCTTCAAGGTGCTGGATCGCGAGCGCACCGAGGTGCGCTTCAACAGCGAGTGGCTGCGGATGGCGCCGGAGGAGCTGCTGGGACTGCTGGCGCAGACCACGGTCGCGCGCTTGATCGAGCGCGACGACTTCCAGAAGCGCCTGGCAGCGGGGGCGCCGATCGCGGCGTTGGAGCTGCTCTACCCGCTGTTGCAGGGCTACGACTCCGTTGCGGTCGAGGCCGACGTCGAGCTCGGTGGCACCGACCAGAAGTTCAACCTGCTCTTCGGCCGCGACATCCAGACCGCTTACGGACAGAAGCCGCAATCGATCTTGACGATGCCGATCTTGGTCGGCATCGACGGCGAGCGGAAGATGAGCAAGTCGCTCGGCAACTACATCGGGGTGACCGAGCCGCCCGAGGAGATGTTCGGCAAGACGATGCGGGTGCCCGACGAGGCGATGCCTGAGTACTTCCGGCTCGTCCTCGGCGCCGAGCCGCCGGCGGGCCCACCGAACGAGGCCAAGCGGGCACTGGCGCGAGGCGTTGTCGCGCGCTTCCACGACGCGGACGCGGCGACGGCTGCCGAGGCCCACTTCAACCGCCTCTTCGTCGAGCGGGGGGCGCCCGACGAGGTAGAGGACTTCGACCTGGGGCCATTGCTGGCTGGGGGCGAGGCGGAGATCCACCTGCCGGCGCTGATGGCCGGGGCCTTTGAGATCAGCACCAGCGAGGCCCGCCGCCTGATCAAGCAGGGCGGCGCAAAGCTCGATGGGGAGCCGATCCCGCCGCAGACCCTGGACCTTGACCCGGGCGCTCTGGACGGTAGGGTGCTGCAGGCGGGAAAGCGCCGATTCCGTCGCCTGCGGGTTCCCGCGCAGACGGGCTAGGCAAACGTCCGCGAGAGCGCTATACTCCTTCGTCCCTCTGGGCAAGGCAACCGGTGTCGTGCCCTGGCGTTAGGAGCGGCGAATCCCGTCGCGAAGAGCGCAGCGGTCTTTGAAAACTGAGCAGCGTGCACTCCGCAGACCGGATTGGTCTGTGGAATGTTTGAGCCCGATCCACTCGGTGCGCCAGCGCGCCGGGTGGTCTGATTTACCCGTCATGCCGATCGCCACGTATGTGTACCTGGCGATCTGCCAGGCATGACGACTCTCTGTAAGAAGTACTTTCACGGAGAGTTTGATCCTGGCTCAGGACGAACGCTGGCGGCGTGCTTAACACATGCAAGTGGTGCGACGAACCAGGGCTTGCCCTGGGGCAAAGCCGCGAACGGGTGAGTAACACGTGAGTAACCTGCCCCGATGACCGGGACAACCCGAGGAAACTCGGGCTAATACCGGATGTGGTGCACAGTCTCAAGTCTGTGTACTAAAGGAAGCTTCGGCCTCCGCATTGGGAGGGGCTCGCGGCCCATTAGCTTGTTGGTGGGGTAACGGCCCACCAAGGCAACGATGGGTAGCTGGTCTGAGAGGACGATCAGCCACACTGGGACTGAGACACGGCCCAGACTCCTACGGGAGGCAGCAGTGGGGAATCTTGCGCAATGCGCGAAAGCGTGACGCAGCAACGCCGCGTG
>DASZQM010000182.1:0-17715 GCA_035549645.1 Solirubrobacterales bacterium
CGGCTGCAACGACGTGGAGTCGGGCAGGGCGCCGTCGGCCGGCTGTTCGAGGGAGGCGAGTCCGTCGCGGGCGCAGGCGTACACGATCGGGAAGTCGATCTGCTCGTCGTCGGCGCCGAGGTCGAGGAAGAGCTCGTAGACCTCGTCGACGACCTCGCCGATGCGGGCGTCGGGCCGATCGACCTTGTTGACGACGAGGATCACCGGCAGTCGCGCCTCCAGCGCCTTGCGCAGGACGAAGCGGGTCTGGGGGAGGGGCCCCTCGGAGGCGTCGACGAGGAGCAGCACCCCGTCGACCATGGTCAGGCCGCGCTCGACCTCGCCGCCGAAGTCGGCGTGGCCGGGAGTGTCGACGATGTTCAGCTTCACGCCCTCGTAGTTGACGGCGGTGTTCTTGGCGAGGATCGTGATCCCCTTCTCGCGCTCGAGGTCCATCGAGTCCATCACCCGTTCGGCGACGTCCTGGCCCTTGCGGAAGGCGCCGGACTGCCAGAGCATCGCGTCGACCAAGGTCGTCTTGCCGTGGTCGACGTGGGCGACGATCGCGATATTTCTCAGGTCGTTTCGAGTAGTCATGAAAAGGGAAGCATCGGGTTAGCGCAGTGCGCGATTCGCAGTTGCCTGGCACAAATGGGGCCCGCCGCAAGGCGGGCCCCATTACTGCTCAAGTTCGGAACGCGACTACGAGGTCTGCTGGACGCTCGCGGCGGCCGGGCCCTTGGGGCCTTCCTCGGACTCGTAGCTCACCTTGGCACCCTCCGCAAGGGTCTTGAAGCCCTCGCCGAGAATGGCGCTGTGATGGACGAAGACGTCCTTCGAGCCGTCATCGGGCGTGATGAACCCGTAGCCCTTGTCGTCGCTGAACCACTTGACTGTTCCAGTCGGCATTTATTGCCTCCACTCGATGTGCTGCGAACGCGGAGGCTTCGGTAAAGCAACGACGCGAGCGCTAGACACGACTTTTTGCCGGATAACTATCCGACCTAACGCCGGGACCGTAGCAAGGATCGGCGCCCGAACGCAGCGCTCGGATCGCCGTCCAGTCGTGTTTCAGGATGTGAGGAGAGCAGTCGATACCTTGACCAGATGATGCGCGAGCGGAGACTCAATCTCGCGGGGGGCCTGCTTGCGCTCGCCTGCTTCTCGCTGACGCTCTCATCCGGCTCGGCCGCGATCGCAGCCACGCTCAGCGCTCCGGGGGCCGCGGAGCTCTCTCCCGGCCTGGCCGCGCTGGCGGATCCCGCTCTGCAGCCGGAGGGCACGGGCCTGCCGGAACTGGCCGAAGAAGGCCCCGAACCGGTGCTGCTCCAGGGCGAAAGGGCGCTCGTCTATGTGCGCTTCGAAGGCGGGGCCAGGGCAGGCGTCGCCGCTCTGCGAGAAGCCGGCGCTCAGATCGTCGCCTTCAGCCCGCGCTACCAGACGGTTACGGTCGCGGCCAAGGCCGGTCAGCTGGAAGACGTGGCCGCGGTCTCCAGGGTCGCCTCGGTCGCCCCGGTGCATCCGCCGATCGTCGCCGGGGTCGAAGGCGAAGGTGCGAGTGCCGCGTCGGCGACGCCGTGCTTTGGCGCTGCTACCTCGGAGGGCGACGTGCAGCTCAGCGCGATGGCCGCCCGCGAGGGCTTCGAAGTCGATGGCAGCGGGGTCAAGGTGGGAGTCCTCTCGGACTCCTACAACCGCGACGTCTCGGCCGGATCGCGTGCTCTCGAAGACATCGCTTCCGGGGACCTGCCGGGGGCTGGAAATCCCTGCGGGTTCACCACGCCGGTGGAAGTGATCGACGAAGGGCCCTCGAGCGGCGAGGACGAGGGGCGGGCGATGGCCCAGATCGTTCACGACCTCGCCCCGGGCGCCGCGATCGCCTTCGCCAGCGCCTTCAAAGGCGAATTCTCGTTCGCGGAAAACATCGGCAAGCTGGCCGAAAAAGGCGCGCGGGTGATCGTCGACGACGTCTTCTACCCCGACGAGCCCTTCTTCCAGGAAGGGCCGATCGCGGTTGCCGTCGACGAAGCGGTCAAAGGTGGCGTCACCTATCTCTCCGCTGCCGGCAACGACAACCTGATCGACAGCAGTGGCAACGACATCGGCTCCTGGGAAGCGCCCGCCTACCGCGATGCCGGCTCCTGCCCGGCGCCGGTCGTCCACCTCTCCGAAGAAGCCGAAAAAACCTCGGGCCCCGCGGCCGGCCTCAACCCGCACCACTGCATGAACTTCAGGTCTGGATCCGGCACCGACGAGGGCTTCGGGATCACGGTCGGCAAAGGCGAAACGCTGGCGGTCGATCTGCAGTGGGCCGAACCTCGCAACGAAGTGCTGACCGACCTCGACGCCTTCCTGCTCAACGCGGGAGGGGAAGTGGTGGAACTGAGCACCAACGACAATGCCTCGCGCTCGGGGACCCAGGAGCCGGTGGAGTTGCTCGAATGGGAAAACGACACCGGGGCGGCTGCGGTCGTGCGCCTGGTGATCAACCGCTACAGCGGGAGCGAAGACCCTCGCCTCAAGTTCGCCCTGCTGGAGAACGGCGGCGGGGTGAGCGCGACCGAGTACCCGCAGTCCTCCGGTGGAGACGTGGTCGGGCCGACGATCTTCGGGCACAGCGGCAGCGCCAGCGCCGTGAGCGTGGCTGCGGCCCCGTTCTTCAGCGACGAAGAACCAGAGGAATACTCCTCGCGGGGGCCGGTGACGCATTACTTCGGGCCGGTCGAAGGAACGACCCCGGCGGAACCGCTGGCCTCGCCCGAAGTCGTGCCGAAGCCCGATCTCACCGCGACGGACGGTGGGGCGAACACCTTCTTCGGCTCCTGCGTCTCGCACACCTGGCGATTCTTCGGCACCTCCGCTGCAGCCCCGCATGCGGGCGCGGTGGCGGCGCTGGCGCTCCAAGCCGCACCAGCGGCGACCCCGCAGCAGCTGCGCGAAGCCCTGACCGAAACGGCCTCTCCGGTCGGCGCCTTCGCACCGTCGGCGGTCGGCTCGGGGCTGGTCAACGCGCCCGAGGCGATCGCGAGCATCACGGGCACGCCGTTCCCCGGCGGCACTCAATCCACGCAACCCGCGCCGCAAAACTGCGGCCTGCCGAAAACCTCAGGCCCAGGCCAGGTTGTTCCCCCGCCCTCGCCGGCGCCGCAGCCGCAGGCGGCGCCCGAGCCCAAGCCGGCGCCGCAGACCGTGCTCCTGCAGCACCCGCCGAAAGTCGTCCTCACTTCCTACAGGAGCGCGCTCGCCGTCTTCCGCTTCGGCTCCAACCAGGAAGACGTCTCCTACTCCTGTCGCATCGACGGCCGCCCCTTCCGGCGCTGCGCCGCTCGCCTGGCGCGCTACTTCCCGCTCGGCTCGCACAAGGTCACCGTGGCGGCTCGCAACGCCGAAGGTCTCGCCGACCGCTCGCCCGTGAGCTACCGCTTCAAGGTCAGAACAACCCGCTGAGCAGGTCGAGCTGGGTGCCGAAGTAGACCGAGATCGCGGTGATCGGCAGGTAGCCGACCGCGGTCGTCCAGATGAAGCGCCAGAGCGGGACCCGCGCCGCTCCGGCTGCGTAGGAGACGATGCTGAAGGGGAAGATCGGCACCAGCCTCGCCGCGATCAGCGCCTTGGCGCCGCCGCGCTCGATGCGGGCCTCGATCCGCTCGAAGCGCTCGGCGCCGAACCAGCGGTCGAGCAGGGGGCGGGCCACCGAGTGGCCGACCGCGAAGCAGACGAGGCCCGAGAGCAGCCAGCCGAACATCATCAGCAGCAGGGCGGGGAGGAAGCCGTAGACGAGCCCGGCTGCCGCGTCGACGATCTCGGCCGGGTAGAAGACCACGGCGTGCAGGAGCGCGAGGACGAGGATCAGCAGCGGGCCGGCGACGCCGAGGCTCTCGATCTCGCTGCGGACCGTTTCGGTGTCGCCGTGGATCGCTGCCGCGGCTGCTTCGTGCAGGGCCGGCACGGCGAGGACGAGCGCCGCCAGCAGCGCCACCCCGGCCAGGGTGATGCCGAGCTCGATCAGGGGTGGGCGGCTATCCACGCAGGCGCTCGGCCAGGCCGGAGTGACGGCTGCCGCCGTCGTCGCGACGCACCGCCGCGCCCATCACCGAGCGGTCGCCGACCAGAACGCAGCTGCTGCGCGCGCGGGTGATCGCCGTGTACAGCAGCGGCCTGGTCAGCATGCGGGCGTGGGAGCGGTGGCAGACGCCGACCACCACCGGCACCTCGCAGCCCTGCGCCTTGTGGACCGAGATCGCGTAGGCCAGCCGCAGCGTCGCGGTCTCGCCGTAGGGGATCGTGAGCGTCTCGCCCTCGTCGGTCTCGACCACGATCTCCTGCTCCGCCGGGTCGTCCTCGCAGAGGAAGACGATCGAGCCGTTCATCAGGCCGAGCTCGTGCGAGTTGCGCGTCTGGATCAGGCGATCGCCGAGACGGAAGCGCTCGCCGACCGCCTTCTTCCCGTCGGGATTGAGCTCCTCCTGCAAACGCTCGTTGAGGGCGTCGATCCCGATCGCTCCGCGGTACATCGGCGCCAGCACCTGCACCTCGCGGACCGGGTCGACGCCGAAGCGCTTCGGCGCCCGCTCGGCGACGATCTCGACCACCGTGTCGAGAGCTCGTTCCGCGTTGGGGCGGTCGACGAAGAAGAAGTCGTGATCCTGGTCCTCGCCCGGCTCGAGGTGCGGTTCGCGGCCGTGGTTGACCTCGTGCGCGGCAGTGGTGATCATCGAGCGCGCCGCCTGGCGGAAGATCTGGGTCAGCCGCACCACGGGCGCGATGCCCGACTCGATCAGGTCCTCGAAGGGCTTGCCGGCTCCGATCGGGGGCAGCTGGTCCGCGTCGCCGACGAAGACGACGTGGGTCGACTCCGCCAGCCCGCCGAGCAGGACCTCGATCAGGCGCAGGTTGAGCATCGAGGACTCGTCGACGATCGCCAGGTCGGCGGGGAGGGGGTGGCCAGGCTTGAAGGCCGGCTCGCGGCCGGGGCTCCACTCGAGCAGGCGGTGGATCGTCTGCGCCGGGTGCCCGGTCGCTTCCTCGAGACGGCGGGCGGCGCGCCCGGTCGGGGCGCAGAGGGCGATCCGCAGGTGCGCTCGCTCCGCCTCTTCGACCAGCGCCCGGGTGCAGGCGGTCTTGCCGACGCCGGGGCCGCCGGTGAGCACCGAGATGCGCGAGCCGAAGGCACTGCGCACCGCCGACCACTGCTCGTCGGTCAGCTCGGTCTCCGCCGCGTCGCGGGCGGGAGCCTCGCCGGGGTCATGGTCGAGATAGGGAGGGGCGACGCTGCGCGAGGCGAGCGTGCGGGCAACCGCCAGCTCGCTGGCGTGGGTGAGCTTGCGGTAGACCCGGCCCTCGTCGGCAACCAGCCAGTCGGCTTCGCAGAGCACCTCCGGATCGGCCGCCAGTCCGAGCAGCTTCGAGGTGCGCGCGGTCAGCTCGGCCACCGGCAGGAAGCTGTTGCCCTGCTGCTCCGCCTCGCCGAGGACGAACGCCGCGGCGGCCTGGGCGCGGCGGCTCGACTCCGGCGGCACGTCCGCCGCGAGGGCGATCTTGTCGGCGCGCACGAAGCCGACGCCGTCGACCTCGGTCAGCCGGTATGGGTCCTCGTGCAGGACCGCCATCGAGCTCTCGCCGAAGCGGGCGTGGATGGGCGCCGCCAGGTGGGCGAGGCCGTGGGGGGCGAGCTGAACGTGAAGCTCGCGCACGGCGCGGCTGGCGTGCCAGGACTCGGCCGCTTCGGCGGCCTGGTCGGCGCTGACGCCGCGTAGGCCGCTGAAAGCCGCGTGAGGGTCGGCGGCGATCGCTCCCAGAACGCCCTCACCGTGTTCGTCGACGAGTCGCTCGGCCCGCGAGGGGCCGATGTGCCGCAGCGTCGTCAGGTAGGCGATCTGGCCCTCGCGATCGGCCGGGTCCAGCGGCAGGGCGCCGCGTGCCCGCAGCTGGCGCCCGTAGCGGCTGTGCGTCTGCCACTCGCCGCTGACTTCAGCCCGGTCGCCCGCGCCGAGGTGGGCGACGGGACCGACCAGAGCGAACCCTTCGCCGGACTCGACCTCCTGCACCTCGAGCACCGCGTAGCCGTCGTCCTCGGCGCGGAAGATCACCCCGAGCACCTCGACCGTGGTCGAGTAGGCGGTCGCGTCAGCGCCGAAGAGGGTGGCCGTGCCGTTCACAGGCCAAAGCTAGCGTGAACCTCGGCCCCCTTTGGGTCGTAGACCGGGGACAACTCGACGAAAGGGGAGAAAGATGATCAAGCGAGCCACTCGCCTGGCAGGCCTGGTCGGGATCGCTGCCACTCTGGCCCTCGGTACCGGCGGCGTTGCCCAGGCAAAGCACGGTGCCGACGATCCGGCGGGTCATCACCACGAGCACGCCAAGGGCGGGAAACACCATCACCATCGCGGTCACGACCACCACCACGGTCGTGGCCAGGACGACGGGCCGAATCACTCCTGATCCACAGGTACGGTGCGGCCATGAGCACGGCCGCACCGTCTCCGCCAACCGGCCTCTGCGGGAGCTGCGCCCACCAGCAGCTGGTGCCCAACACGCGCGGGTCGGTCTTCTCCCTCTGCCGGCGCTCGCGCACCGACCCGCGCTATCCGCGCTATCCGCGGCTTCCCGTGCTCGCCTGCCCCGGTTACGAGCGGCGCCGGGACGGCGATGAGCTGGAGCTCGGCTCAGGTTGAGCTGGCCATCGGGTCGGGGGCGCCGAGCTTGGAGATTTCGGGAGCCTCGTAGGTGCCACCGGGGACGCCGCCGACGATCAGCAGGCGGATGCCGTCCGCGCCCGGCCAGACCTTCCGCTTGATCCCCGATTCGACGCGGGCGATGTGATCGGGGTCGAGCGGGAAGCGCTCGCCGTCGATCTCGATCTCGCCGCTGCCCCGCAGTGCGGTGAAGACCTCCTCCTGGCCGTCTTCGGCGTGGTCGTGCTCGGGGTAGTTCTCGAAGTTGGGCGGCAGGTCGATCACCTGGATGCCGAACGACTCGACCCCCAGTTCGGCCCGAACCCGCTTGAAGGCGCCGAGGTAGACGGCCTCCATGTCGTCGATCTTCTTCACCGTGTGTCCCGCCATCTCTCGCCTCCTGAAGTGGTTTCGCGCGCCAGGTTAGGAGCGCGTCGCGCAGCGTAGCTCAAAAACGAACGTTCGTGCTTTTGTACACTGGGGACATGGCGACGCTTGCCAAGGGGGCGGACACGCGGGCGGCGATCCTCGCTCGCGCTCTCGATCTCGCCTCGGTAGACGGCCTCGAGGGGCTGACGATCGGTCGCCTCGCCAAGGAGCTGGAGATGAGCAAGAGCGGTCTCTTCGCCCATTTCGGCTCCAAGCAGGAGCTGCAGCTGGCAACCGTTGGGGCTGCCGCGGAGCGCTTTCGCGCCGCCGTGATCGAGCCGGCGCTCGGGGCCCCGGACGGGGCACCGCGGCTGCGGGCGATCGCCGACGCTTACCTCGCCCACCTCGAGGACGACGACTACTACCCCGGCGGCTGCTTCTGGGCGGCCACCTCGGCCGAGTACGACGACCGCCCGGGGGCGGTCCACGACGCGATCGCGGCGGCGCTCGACACCTGGCTCGGCGAGCTCGAGCGGCAGGCGGGCATCGCCGGCTCCCCCGATCCGGGCCGCTTCGCCTTCGAGCTCTACTCGGTCGTGATGGGCGCCAACTCGCGCTTTCGCATGGGCGGCGACCCGATCGTCTTCACCTACGCCCGCGACACGATCGACCGCCTGCTCTCCGAGCTGCCCGATTAGCCGGTTTGGTCGGCGTTCAATCGAGCAGGCCGACCTGGCGCAGGATCGAGACCGAGTCGGAGTAGACGTCCTTGCGCTTGATCAGACCGCTCTCGAAGGGGATCACGTCAACGCCGTCCCAGCTCACCGTGCGACCGCTCGGGGGCGCTTCGATCTCACCGCGGCGCAGGGTCTGCGAGTGCGTCGCCGTCGCCGTCCACTCCTGAGTCACGACTCCCTTGCGCACGTACAGCCGGCGAGTCTCGAACCGCATGTCGGGCCAGGACTCGAAGATCCTCGCGATGTGCTCCCGCACCTCCTCGCCGCTGGCACTCTCGCCGGCGGTGTGGTTGGCGAAGACCATGTCCGGGGCGTGCATCGCCACGATCGCCTCGAGGTCCTGCGCGTTCCAGGCGTCGTTGTAGCGGCCGATTGCCTCGCCCAGCGCCTCGATCCCGTCCGGCTCGCTCGTCACCGGTCCACTCTAGCCCTGAAGTCGCCGCCTGGAAACCGCTGGGTCGGCGGTCGCCTTTGGCTAATGTCACACGCGCCGAGCAGATCGCAAACGAGGAGGCGGGATGGACGTCGGGATCGGATTGCCGAATGCAGTGCCGGGCACGAGTGGGGCGGAGCTGACCGAGTTCGCGCGCCGCGCCGATGCCCGAGGCTTCTCCAGCCTGGGAACGATCGATCGCGTCGTCTACGACAACTACGAGCCGCTGATCGCCCTCGCCGCCGCCGCGGCGGTGACCGAGCGGATCGGCCTCTGCACTTCGGTCCTGCTCGGGCCGTTGCGCTCCAACGCGACCGAGCTGGCGAAGCAGTCGCTGAGCCTCAACGCGCTCTCCGGCGGGCGCTTCACCCTCGGCATCGGCCTCGGTGCCCGCGATGACGACTACGAGGCGAGCGGCGTCTCCCTGAGTGGGCGAGGCAAGGCCCTCGACGAGGCGCTGGAACGGATCAAGGAGGTCTGGGAGGGCGACGAGATCGGCCCTTCGGAGCAGGGAGCGCCGGGCCTGGTCGTCGGAGGCAGTGTCGAGGCCTCCTTCACTCGCGCTGCGCGCTTTGGGGACGGCTGGATCGCCGGTGGAGCGCCGCCCGAGCAGTACGCCGAAATGGCCGAGCAGGCGAAGGCCGCCTGGGCCGAGGCCGGCCGCGAGGGCGAGCCGCGCCTGATGGGGCTTGCCTACTACGCGCTCGGCGAGAACGCCGAGGCGGATGCCGAGGCCTACCTGGGCGATTACTACGCCTTCCTCGGCGAGGAAATTGCCGGCTACATCGTCGCCGGCGCCGCCAAGGACGCGGAGACGATCAAGCAGCGCCTGGCCGCCTTCGAGGAGGCGGGCTGCGACGAGCTCATCTTCTTCTCGTCCGCAAGCGATCCCGATCAGGTCGACCTGCTCGCCGACGCCGTCGGGCTCTGAGGCGCGGAGACGCGGGTGGCGGACGAGCTGCCGATCCTCCACTTTCCCTCCGCGGGAGAGCTGGAGGCCTGGCTCGAGGCCAACCACGACGGCAGCGATGGGCTCTGGCTCAAGATCGCCAAGAAGGGCTCCGGGGTCGCCAGCGTCGACTACGCCGAAGCGCTGGAGCTTGCGCTCTGCTTCGGCTGGATCGACAGCCAGAAGCGCAGCTTCGACGAGCAGTACTTCCTGCAGCGCTTCACGCCGCGGCGCCCGGGCGGCAAGTGGTCCCGGATCAATCGCGAGAAGGCGGAAGCGCTGATCGCGGCCGGGATCATGCGTCCGACCGGCCGGGCCGAGGTCGAGGCGGCCAAGGCGGACGGTCGCTGGGATGCCGCCTACGCCGGTCAGCGCAGCGCCAAGGTGCCAGCCGACCTGCAGCGGGAGCTCGACCGCAGCAAGGCGGCTGCAGATTTCTTCGCCGAGCTCGATGGCGCCAACCGCTACGCGATCCTCTACAGGCTGGACGACGCTAAGAAGCCCGAGACGCGCGAGCGGCGCCTGCGCAAGTTCGTCGCGATGCTGGAGCGGGGCGAGAAGATCCACTAGCGCCCGCCCGGTCTCCGTACACTCGCCCGATGGATCGTGCCCTGCTGCGAAGCGCGCTCGCCACGGCGGGCGAGCCCACCTATCGCGCCTCCCAGGTCTGGGAGTGGGTGGCACGGGGGGCGCGCGACTACGACGAGATGACGAATCTGCCGGCGGCGCTGCGCGCGCGACTCGAGACGACGGTGCCGCTCTCGACGCTGGCGCTGGCGGCCGAGGCCAAGTCCGACGACGGCACGGTCAAGGCGCTCTTCCACACCGCCGACGGGCGGGCGATCGAGGCGGTGCTGATGCGCTACCGCGACGGGCGACGCTCGGTCTGCCTCTCTTCGCAGTCGGGCTGCCCGCTCACCTGCACCTTCTGCGCCACCGGCAAGATGAAGTTCGGCCGCAACCTCAGCGCCGACGAGATCCTCGACCAGGCGCTGCACTTCCGCCGCCAGGAGCAGATCGACCACGTCGTCTTCATGGGCATGGGCGAGCCGACGATGAACCTCGACGCCGTGCTCGGCGCCTGTGAGCGCCTGCCCGACCTCGGCGTCACCCACCGCCGCACGGCGATCTCGACCGTCGGCTGGGTGCCCGGAATCGACCGCCTCGCCGAGTGCGAGATGCCGGTCAGCCTGGCGCTGTCGCTGCATGCCCCCAACGACGGCCTGCGCTCGCAGCTGATGCCGGTCAACGACCGCTACCCGCTGGCCGAGGTGCTGGCGGCCTGCGAGCGCTATCGCGCCCGCCGCCGGCGCAAGGTCTTCGTCGAGTACGTGATGCTCGACGGCGTCAACGATCACCCCGAGCACGCGCGCGAACTGGCGGCGCTGCTCGACTCGCGTGCCTACAAGGTCAACCTGATCCCCTACAACCCGACCGGCGCCTTCGACGGCTCCCCGCCTGAGCAGATCGAGCGCTTCCGCGCGATCCTCGCCGAGCACCACCTGACCGCGACCGTCCGCCTCACCCGCGGCCGTGACATCGACGCCGCCTGCGGCCAGCTCGCCGCCTCTCGCGCCTAAGTGGTTGGCTGGACAGCCAGTTAGGATTCAGCGGTGCACGCAGGGACTGCCACGAAGCGCCCGCCTCACGTCGAGCCGCCGAAGCAGCTGAGCGCCAACCCGGTCGTGCGGGTGCTCGACGACGTGCGGGCCGAGGCGCGGGTTCGCCTCACCGGCTCCTACCCCCCAGGGCCGCAGGACTTCAGCTTCGGGCGGACGCTGCAGGCGGCGCGCGATCCGCTGCCGCTGCTGCTTGGCCTCTACGAGGAGCACGGCCCGATCTTCAGCGTCCGCCTCCTGCACAGCCCGGTGATCTTCATGCTGGGACCGGAGGCCAACCACTTCGTCACCGTCGCCCACCCGGAGCACTTCCACTGGCGCGAGTCGAGCTTCGGTGACCTGATCCCGCTGCTCGGCGACGGCCTGCTGACGATCGACGACGCCTATCACGACCGCGCCCGCGAGATCATGATGCCCGCCTTCCACCGCGAGCAGGTCGCGGCCTCGGTCGCTGCGATGATCGACGAGGTGACCCCGGCGATCGCGCGCCTGCATCCGGGCGAGGTCGTCGACGTCTACGAGTGGATGCGGAACCTGGCAATGCGGATCGCGATGCGGGCGCTGCTCGGCCTCGATCCCGACGAGGCCGGCAAGGGGGCCGCGGCGGCCGAGCACTTCGAGCGCGCGCTCGGCTTCTACGGCATCGACTTCCACCTGCGCCTGCTGCGCGGCCCCGGCTCGCCCTGGTCGAAGATGACCGGCTCGCGCGCCGTCCTCGACGAGATCGTCTACGACGAGATCGCCCAGCGCCGCACCGATCCCGACGAGAGTCGCATGGACATCCTCAGCCTGCTCGTCGGCATGCGCGACGAGGCGGGGGAGGGGTTCACCGACAAGGAGGTCCGCGACCAGGTGATGACCCTGATGTTCGCCGGCCATGACACCTCGACCTCGACCCTCACCTTCCTGATGCACGAGCTCGCTCGCCACCCCGAAGTGCTCGCCAAGCTCTGCGAGGAGCAGGACCGCGTGCTCGGCGGCGACGCCCCTGACATCGACCGGCTCGAGCGCGAGATGCCCTACCTGGAGATGGTGCTCGACGAGGTCCTGCGCCTCTACCCGCCGGCCTGGATCGGCCCGCGGCGGGCGGTGCGCGACTTCGAATTCGGCGGCCACCGGGTCTCGCGCGGCGCCTACGTCAACTACTGCTCCTGGGCCAGCCACCGCATCCCCGAGGTCTTCCCCGAGCCCGAGGCCTTCATCCCAGAGCGCTTCGAGCGCGAGCGCAAGGCGGCGCTGCCGCGCGGCGCCTACGTGCCCTTCGGCGGCGGGCGCCGGATCTGCATCGGCAAGCGCTTCGGCCAGACCGAGGTGAAGCTGGTGGCGACGATGCTGCTGCAGCGCCTGCGTCTCGACGCGCTGCCGGGGCGGACGATGACGGTGCGCCAGATGCCGACCCTCTCGCCCAAAGGCGGCTTGCGCATGCGCGTGTTGCCACGCGGGTAGCCTGCCCGCAGCGATGCGGGCGCTGGTCATCTCCGATACTCACTTTGGAGCCTGGACGGGCCGCGACCTGCTCCGCGAGGAGCTCTTCCTCGAGCGGCTGGCGCCGCAGCTCGAGGGCATCGACGAGCTGATCTTCCTCGGCGACCTCTTCGACTTCCTCTTCGGCTCGGTTGGCGAGGCCGTCGACGCCTCGGCCGGGCTGCTCGACCTGATCGCAGCCAACCTGGGCGGCAAGCGGCTGGTCTTCCTCGCCGGCAACCATGACCACCACCTCGTCCACCGCGACGCCGAGAACCGGCTCGAGGCCCAGCTCGCGGCGGGACGCTCCCCCCTTCTCAGCGGCGAGCCGGAGGGTGAGGAGTCGAGTGGGCCGGGCTACTTCCGCTCCTTCCTCCTCCGCCGCCTGCCGGGCGTCGAGGTCGAGATCGCCTACCCGACCTACGAGTTCGCCGGGGTTCTCCTCACCCATGGGCACTACCTCGATCCTCACGCCCGCCTGACTGGCTCCCGCGGCGATCGCCTGCTGACCCGGGTGCTCTGGAGCATCGCCACCGGCGGGCCGGAGGACCCGAAGACGATCGCCGACTACGAGTCGACGATCACCCTGCTCACCGAGTGGCTCTACATCGCCGCCCAGATGCCCCACGGCACCCACGCCCAGCAGAACGTCTTCCGCGCCGTCCAGCGGGTCGGGCGCCTCGCCTCGACCCTGGGCACGCCGGTGCGCGGGGTGAAGCGACTCGCCGCCGAGCTGAGCGAGCGCGGCGGCGCCGGTCCGGCCGCGGACGAGGCAATGCCGAGCGAGGAGCACTTCGACGCGGTCGTGCGGGCCGAGGCCGCCCGCCAGCGCCGCGAGCAGCCGGTGCCCCAGGCAGCTTGGCCGCACCCGGCCTATCCGGCGGCCTCGGTGATCTCACCCAGTGATCCCTCCGAGCACGCACTCGAGGCGTTCGCCAAAGTGGTCGCCAACCTGGGCTGGGACCGGGATGCAGAGCGGATCGTCTTCGCCCACACCCACCAGCCCCTCGCCGACGTCCGCTGCGGCAACGGGTCCCCGGTCCGCTACTGGAACACCGGCTCCTGGATCTACGAGCCGGATCTCGGCTCGCGCCAGGCCTACGCCCGCTACCTCCGCTACGCCTGGCCGGGGACCGCAATCGTGATCGACGACGAAGAGCGCGACCCGCGCCTGCTCGAGCTGCTCGCCGACCTCAACCCGCTGGCCGGCGGCCCCGGCCTGCCTGCCACACCGTGATCGGCGAGCTGCACACGCTGGCCCTGGTCCTGGTC
Source organism: Solirubrobacterales bacterium (assembly GCA_035549645.1). Classification (GTDB taxonomy): domain Bacteria; phylum Actinomycetota; class Thermoleophilia; order Solirubrobacterales; family 70-9; genus VRUE01. The sequence goes on from DASZQM010000182.1 coordinate 13,497, forward strand.
CGGGCCGAAGAGGCCTGGGAGCCGGTCCTCTTCGGTGGCCTCATCCCTTTGTTCGGCGCACTCGCGGTCGGTTTCATCATCTGGCGGGCGGTGCGCGACACCGACGAAGACGACGATTGAGAGGCGCGCCTGCAGCGTCGCGGGACCCAGCGCAAATAAACTGTTTTTAATAAAACCTCGGGACCTCTCTCGCTACTTTCGGTGCGTGGAGGGAAAAGCAAACCGAGGTGTGAGATTTGTTACTCGTTGTGCAGCTGCCTTCTCACTTGCTCTCTTCATCTTGGTGTGTGCGATGAGCGCTCAATGCGGCGCAACCTTCCTCGGTCTCAATGGTCGAATTGCTTATTCACGAGCCGGCGAAGGCTCGATCGAGTCTGTCGATCCCGATGGTGGAAGGATGCTCAGGCTGACAACTGGCGCCGAAGATTACGGGCCGATTTACTCCGCGGACGGGAGGCGAATTGTTTTCGAACGGGATGACGGCATTGATGTGATGAATGCTGATGGATCGGAAATCCGGCAGGTGCTTAAAGCCCGGCACGAGACCGAATCCAAGACGACGTGGCTACGGAATTATGAAACGTCAGATGGGTTGACTCTTCCCTTCGCCAAGGTTGAAACCAGCGTCGATAAATCTCGCATTTTCGAAGACCCGACCTTCTCACCGGATGGAACTCAGCTGGCGGTCGTCGAAGGGAACCGAGAAGCCACTTCGACGAAAATATGCGCGGTTGACGCGGATGAAGCTTTGAATTGTCTCGTCCCAGGGGTGTCGGGTAGCTACTTCGATTCATCGCTGAAATGCACGTGCACCTCCCAGATCGTGGCAGTCAGCATCCTGAGCGGAGAAACGATTCAGCAGATCACCGCGGCTTCACCGGAAGCCAATTTCAAATCCCCGACCTATGCACGCACCGGAGCACTCGCCTTTGTGGCGACCCCTTCCGCTCACACGAAATCAGCGGTATTCATCATTGCGTCTCCCGGCGAGCCGGCGGTTCAGATAACGCCGGGCCCCGACGACGAAGCACCTGACTTTGCTCCGAGTGGGTCGCGGATTGTTTTTACCCATGAAGGGCATGAGGTCGGCCTGGTGGGCGCCAGTGGAGGGCTTCTGACGATTCTTCCTCTCGGCCTCCCGTCGGAGTCGAACGGTAGCCATGTCGAAGCACCCAGGTTTTCTCCCGACGGTCTAAAGATCGTGTTCGGGTACTCAGCCCTGCTTGCGGGCGATCGCACGGAAGCTGGGCTATACACGATTGACGCTGACGGGTCGGATGTGACACGGATCGTTGGAGATGGGTCAGGTCCCACCTGGCAGCCGAACCCGTTTCCTCCGCCGAGGGTCAAAAGAATTAGGGCCTTCGGGAAGAAAGGTAGGTTGCGACTTGACCGGGAACATCGAGCGACTGTCGCCATCTTCATTTGCGGAACCTCGCCGTGTCGACTCGGAGTCATCAAATCGAGCCTGCGAATTGCGGGCAGGGTTTGCCTGGGCAAGACGTTGCTGAAGAAGCGGAACGCTCCCGAAACGAGACCCAGGTTTCGAATAGTGGTTAAGGGCAGGTGCCTCGACGCTCTGAGAAAAGCGCATCGCGGCAGGCTGATTGCGAGTGTGAGATTTGGTGATGCGCTCGGGCAGCAGGTTCTGCGAGTGAAAGTAGTTCTCGTCACGGGCGGAGGCTAGTCATTGCTTGATCGACAAGCTGCCCATGAAGCCGGCAAAGGCGGTTGTCTGGCGGTGCTCGTGGTGGGACGGAGCCGCGCGACCTAAAGCGCAAGAGGGGGTTGCCAAACGGGGTAGGCGGGTAGCGGGCGCGAAACCAACCAAGGAGGGACGATGCGCAACCGTTCGACTTCGCTTCGCCGCGCGCTGCCGCTCTTCGCCGCGGCGCTGGTGACCGTCCTCGGCGTTGCTGCTGTGGCGATGGCAGCTGGTGGGGCCACGAGCTCGAAAGCCGGCAAGCTCAAGGTCAAGTGCCCGACCCGGGTCCTCACCGGCAAGAAGGTGACCTGCAAGGCCTTTGGCCGCCTGCCCTCCGGTCCGCAGGGACCGCAAGGCCCCAAGGGCCCGAAGGGCTCCAAGGGCGACAAAGGGCAAAAAGGCGAGAAGGGGGACAAAGGCGCGGCGGGCCCGGCCGGCGTCTCCGGCTACGAGGTCGTCAACCAGACCTTCAAAGAAGTCTTCATCGAGAACAGCGGCGGCATGCGCGGCCTCAGCGAAGTCAAGACCGTGAGCTGCCCAGCCGGCAAGCGCGTCATCGCCGGCGGTACGAACCTGGGCACCAACGCCACCCAGAACGGCCAGCAGCGCAGCGTCTCGGTCTCGATGAGCGCCCCCAACGGCACCGGCACCGGCTGGTCCGCCCAGCTCTTCAACAACGAAACGACCGGCGGCGGAACCTCGATCGACCTCCAGGTCTACGCCGTCTGCGCCAACGTGAGCTAGCGAGAAACACAAGCTGACGAGAGGAGGGAGGCCGACACGGGTGGCGTCTTGCGCTGTCGGCCTCCCTCTCAGCCGCTACTTGATGAAGAGCATCTCCTCGTACTTCGGCAGCGGCCAGAGATCGTCGGCGACGATCTTCTCCAGCTTGTCCGCTGCCTCGCGTACCGCGTTGCTCTTGGCGAGCTGCTCGTCGCGGGCGTGAATCGCGCCCTCGATGCCCTCCAGCTCGACCGGCTCGGCGTTGGCCGCCTCGAGCGCGTCGAGGGCCGCGGCGAGGTCGTCGATCGCGCTGCGGGTCTCGCCCTCGAGCGAGGAGACGCCGGCCTCGGAGATCAGCGCCAGGTGGCGCAGCGCCGCCGGCAGGATCATCGTCTTGCCGATCGAGAAGGTCGTCTCCGCCTCGATGTTGGCCCGCAGCGCATACTGCTCGGCCCAGACCTCGAAGCGCGACTCCAGCTCCCGCTTGGAGAGCACGCTGTATTTCTCGAAGGCCTCGATCGAGGCGTCGGCGATTACCTCAGGCAGGGCGTCCGGCGTTGTCTTGAGGTTCTTCAGGCCGCGCTGCTCGGCCTCGGCGTGCCACTCCTCGGAGTAGTTGTCGCCGCCGAAGACGATCGCCTTGTTGGCGGTGTAGGCGTCCTTGACGACCTCGATCACGGCGGAGGAGATGTCGGCGCCGCCGCTTGTCTTCGTCTCCAGCTCGTCGGCGAGCTCGTCGATCGCCTCGGCGACGATCGTGTTCAGCACCGTGTTGGGGAAGGCGAGCGACATGCTCGATCCAAGCGCCCGGAACTCGAACTTGTTGCCGGTGAAGGCGAAGGGCGAGGTGCGGTTGCGGTCGCCGCCGTGCTTGGGCAGCGGCGGCAGCACCGTGGCGCCGAGGTCGAGGAAGGAGGCCGGCGTGTGCGGGTCCCCTTCACCGGTGGCGATCGCGTCGAAGACCTTTTCCAGCTCGGAGCCGAGGAAGATCGAGATGATCGCCGGCGGCGCCTCGTTGGCGCCGAGGCGGTGGTCCTGGCCGATGTTGGCGGCGGAGGCGCGCAGCAGGCCCTGGTGCTTGTTGACGGCCTGGATCACCGCCGCACAGAAGAAGAGGAAGTGGACGTTGTCTGCCGGCGTGTCGCCCGGCTCGAGCAGGTTGCTGCCCGTGTCCGTCCCCATCGACCAGTTGTTGTGCTTGCCCGAGCCGTTGACGCCGGCGAAGGGCTTCTCGTGCAGCAGGCAGACGAGGCCGTAGCGGCGGGCGACGTTTTCGAGCACCCGCATCGTCAGCTGCTGGTGGTCGGAGCCGACGTTGGAGTTCTCGAAGACCGGGGCGATCTCGTACTGCCCCGGCGCCACCTCGTTGTGGCGGGTCTTGACCGGGATGCCGAGCATCCGCATCTCCAGTTCGGACTCCATCATGAAGGCGAGCACCCGCTCGGGGATCGTGCCGAAGTAGTGGTCGTCCAGTTCCTGGCCCTTGGGCGGCTTGGCGCCGAAGAGCGTGCGCCCGGTCGAGATCAGGTCGGGACGCTCGAAGAAGTACTGCTCGTCGATCAGGAAGTACTCCTGCTCGGGCCCGACGGTGGTGAAGACGCGTTTGCTCTCGCTGTCGCCGAGCAGCCCGAGCGCCTTGATCGCCGAGCGCGAGAGCGCGTCCATCGAGCGCAGCAGCGGGATCTTGGCGTCGAGCGCCTCGCCGGTCCAGGAGGCGAAGGCGGTCGGGATGCAGAGCAGCGAGCCGTTCGGGTTCTCGAGGATGAAGGCGGGGCTGGTCGGGTCCCAGGC
>DASZQM010000183.1:0-1549 GCA_035549645.1 Solirubrobacterales bacterium
CTTCGCGCGGGAGCGCTTTGGCGGCGTGGTGCCGGCCGGCGGTGTGGCCGGGGACGCGGAGCGGGAGCTGGCGGCGGGCATCGATGCCTCCATCGGGGCGATCGCCGCCCGCTTCGCGGCGCTCGAATTCCGGCCCGCGGTGGCCGAGCTGCGCGCCGCCTGGGGGCTGGGGGCCGGCTACCTGGCGCGCAAGCGGCCGTGGCACCTGCTCGAGCGCGAGGACGCCGCCCTCGCCGCGCGCTCCTGCGTCAGCCTCGTCGCCGTGCTGGCCAGGCTGAGCACGCCGCTGCTGCCGTTCACCGCGGAGCGGTTGCTCGACGCGCTCGGCGTGCCGGTCCGGGCGAGGGGCTGGCCGGCAGGCTTCGAGCCCGCGGCGCTGGTCCCCGGGCACGCCTTCGGCGCGCCGCCGCCGCTGTTCCAGCAGGCCGAGACCTCGCCTATTTGCGGCTAGCGGCGTAGGACCACTTCAATGCGGTCGACCAATCACGGAGGGAGACCGATGGAGGCTGGCGAGAAGACCGACGAGGGGCGGGTTGCCGAGGCGCTGCGCGAGTCGCTGAAGACCGCGGAGCGGCTGCGCCTGGAGAACGAGCGACTGCGGGCGCGGCGGGCCGAGCCGATCGCGATCGTCGGCATGAGCTGCCGGTACCCGGGCGGCGTGCAGACCCCGGCCGACCTCTGGAAGCTCGTCGACGGCGGCGTCGACGCGATCTCGGGCTTTCCCGGCGATCGCGGCTGGGGCGGCGAGGAGCTCTTTCACCCAGACCCCGACCACCCCCGGACCACCTACGCCGAAGAAGCGGGCTTCATCGAGAGCGTCAGCGATTTCGACGCCCCCTTCTTCTCGATCGGCCCGCGCGAGGCGACCGCGATGGATCCCCAGCAGCGGGTCCTGCTCGAAGGCGCCTGGGAGGCCTTGGAGAGCGCCGGCATCGACCCAGAGTCGCTGCGGGGCAGCCAGACGGGGGTCTTCACCGGCATCGCCGCGACTGACTACGGGCTCTTCATCGAGGCGCCGGAGGAGCTCGAGGGGCACCTGCTGACCGGGACGACGACCAGCGTCGCCTCGGGCCGGATCGCCTACACGCTCGGGCTCGAGGGGCCGACGATGTCGATCGACACCGCCTGCTCCTCCTCGCTGGTCGCCCTGCACCTCGCCTGCCAGGCGCTGCGCCAGGGCGAATGCTCGCTGGCGCTGGCCGGCGGGGCGACGGTCTTCGCCACCCCGACCCTCTTCTTCTCCTTCTCCCGCCAGCGCGGTCTTGCTCCCGACGGGCGCTGCAAATCGTTCGCCGCCAGCGCCGACGGCGTCGGCTGGTCGGAGGGGATGGGCCTGCTCGCGCTCGAGCGGCTGGTGGACGCCGAGCGCAACGGCCACCCCGTGCTGGCCGTGATCCGCAGCTCGGCGACCAACCAGGACGGCGCCAGCAACGGCCTCAGCGCGCCCAAAGGCCCCTCGCAGGAGAAAGTCATACGCGAAGCGCTGGCCGGCGCCGGCCTCGCGCCCGGCGACGTCGACGCGGTCGAGGCGCACGGCACCGGGACCGTG
>DASZQM010000184.1:0-10892 GCA_035549645.1 Solirubrobacterales bacterium
CAGGCCAAGCAGAACTCGCCCTGCATCATCTTCATGGACGAGATCGACGCCGTCGGCCGCCATCGCGGTGCCGGTATGGGCGGCGGTCACGACGAGCGCGAGCAGACGCTGAACCAGCTGCTGGTCGAGATGGACGGCTTCGAGATGAAGGACAACATCATCTTGATCGCTGCCACCAACCGGCCCGACATCCTCGACCCGGCGCTGCTGCGGCCCGGCCGCTTCGACCGCCAGGTCGTCGTCGACCGCCCCGACCGCAAGGGCCGCAAGCACATCCTCGAGGTGCACACCCGCGGCAAGCCGCTCGCCAAGGCGATCGACCTCGACGCGCTGGCCGGCCAGACGCCGGGCTTCACCGGTGCCGACCTCGCCAACCTGATCAACGAGGCAGCGCTGCTGACTGCCCGCGAGGGCCGTCGCGAGATCTCGATGCAGCAGCTCGAGGAGGGGATCATGCGGGTGATCGCCGGCCCCGAGAAGAAGACCCGGGTGATGAGCGAGAAAGAGCGCCTGATCACCGCCTACCACGAGCTCGGCCACGCGATCGTCGGTCACCTGCTGCCCAACTGCGACCCGGTCCACAAGGTCTCGATCATCAGCCGCGGCCAGGCGCTCGGCTACACGATCAGCCTGCCGGCCGAAGACAAGTTCCTCACCTCGCGCGCCGAGTTGACCGACACGATGGCGATGACCCTGGGCGGTCGCGCCGCCGAGGAGATCGTCTTCGGCGAGATCACCACCGGCGCCTCCAACGACCTCGAAAAGGTGACCGAGACCGCAAAGCAGATGGTGATGCGCTTCGGCATGTCCGAGCGCCTCGGCCCGCGCGTCTTCGGCCACGATCGCGGCCAGCCCTTCCTCGGCCGCGAGTTCTCCTCCGAGCCGGACTACTCCGACGAGATCGCCCGCGAGATCGACGACGAGATCCGCCGCATCGTCGAGAGCGCCCACCAGACCGCCAAGGACATCCTCACCGACAAGCGCAGCGAGCTCGACACGATCTCCAAGATCCTGCTCGCGCGCGAGACGATCGACGCCGACCAGTTCGTCGCCCTGCTCGACGGCAAGGCCGAGGACGAGGTCTTCGCCGACGAGGAGGAGCCGACGGCGCCGGTCGAGCCGGCGCCGGAGCCGGAACGGGCGCAGCGAGAGGGCGCGCGGCCGATCCCGCGCCCGCGGCCGGGCTACGCCGGCGGCGACGCGAGCTGAGCGCCCACCCCAAATTGATGGGGGTCGTCAACGTGACCCCCGACTCGTTCTCGGACGGGGGGCGGTACCTCGACGCGCAGGCCGCGATCTCGCACGGCGAAGAGTTGCTGCGGGACGGCGCGGAGATTCTCGACGTCGGCGGCGAATCGACCAGGCCGGGAGCGGAGCCCGTCGGCGAGGCCGAGGAGCTGCGCCGGGTGGTGCCGGTCGTCGAGGCGCTCGCCGGGAAGGGGGTGGTCTCGATCGACACCTCGAAGGCCGCTGTCGCGGCGGCGGCGATCTATGTCGGAGCGACGATGCTCAACGACGTGACCGCATTGCGGGGCGATGCGGCGATGGCCGGGTTGTGCGCGGAGCGGGGGGTGGGGGTGGTGCTGATGCACATGCCGGGAAACCCGCGGACGATGCAGGACGACCCGCGCTACGGCGACGTGGTCGACGACGTCAAGGCGTTCCTGGCCGAGCGCGTCGAGTACGCCCTCGCCGCCGGCATCGCCGAGAAGCGGATCTGGCTCGATCCCGGGATCGGCTTCGGCAAGACGCTCGAGCACAACCTGGAGCTGCTGCGGCGGCTGGGGGAGCTGCGCGAGCTGGGTCGTCCACTGGTGATCGGCGCTTCGCGCAAGAGCTTCATCGGCAAGGTCGACGGCTCCTCCGTCGAGGAGCGAATCGGCGGCTCGCTGGCCTCGGCAGTGCTCGCCGCGGCCGAGGGCGCCGACGTCCTCCGCGTCCACGACGTCGCCGAGACCGCCCAGGCGCTGGCGGTGACCAGCGCGATCCTGGGATAGGTTCCAGCCATGGAGTCGCACGACAACGGACTGGAGTCGCGGGTCGAGGTCGAGCTGCGCGGCCTCTCGATCTACACCCACCACGGGGTCAGCGATGCCGAGCAGGAGATCGGGCAGCGGCTCGAGTTCGACATCTCCTTCGATGTGCCCGATTGCGACGCGGTCCTGACGGACCGGATCGAGGATACGGTCGATTATGCGGCGGTCTGCGACATCGTCGCCCTCGCCGCGACCGAGCGCAGCTACCGGACGCTGGAGCGTCTCGCCCAGGTCGTCGGCGAGCGCCTGATGGAGCGCTACGGCAGCGAGTCGGTGCGGGTCCGTGCCGCCAAGCCGGAGCCGCCGCTGCCACTGGCGATCCAGGAGGTCGCGGTCGAGGTCGTCCACGAGCGCGCCGAAGAGGGCGGCGAGGACGAAGCGGAAGAGGCCTGAGCCCAGTCGTGGCGGAGACGCGCAGCGGCTACCTGGGCCTCGGCTCCAACGTCGGCGATCGCGAGTCGCACCTGCGGGCGGCGATCGAGCTGCTCCGTGAGCACGGCGTCGAGGTCGAGGCCGTCTCCTCGACCTACGAGACCGAGCCCGTCGGCGAGGTGCTCGACCAGGCAGATTTTCTCAATGCGGCGATCCGCATCCGCACCGAGCTCGAGCCGGAAGAGCTGCTCGACCTCTGCAAGGAGATCGAGATCGCCCGTGGCCGCCAGCTCGATGCGCCCCGCCACAGCCCCCGCCCGCTCGACGTCGACCTCCTCCTGCTCGGCGACATCGAGCTCTCCACCCAGCGCCTCACGCTTCCCCATCGCGAGGTGACGAGCCGCCGCTTCGTCCTCGCTCCGTTGCTCGAGCTCGACCCCGGACTGACGCTGCCGGACGGGACCCGGTTGGCCGACGCGCTCGACACTCTCGGACCTGGCCAGCGCGTGGCCCGCAAGTTTCGTTGAAGCCTTACCTGGGCCATAGCCCCGGTAATGCTTCAACGAAGTTCAGGCCGCGGTCGTTTGATCGCGCAGCTGCTGCAGCCAGGCGGGCGGCAGGATCGGCGGGGCGTCGCCCGGGTAGTCGGGGATCACCCGGCGCGCATGCTCTCCGGCTGGTCGCGATTCGATCGCCGGCCGCAGGTCCTGCAGGGTCATCGCCAGGCGAACGCTCGGGGCGATCTGGAAGTCGGCGGCGTTGAGCTGCTCTCCACCCAGAACCCCTTCGGCGATCCAGGCGTCGATCCGGTCGAGGAAGCCGGGCAGGGCGGCGAGGTCGCGCCGTACGTTCTCGTCGGTTGCCTCGTTGAAGCGGGCGGAGAGGGCGACGATCGGCGCCGCCGTCTTCACCGCCAGGCCGATCGGGATGCCGAGCTTGGCCCCTTCGGAGTAGCTGCGCAGCGAGGAGCTGTCGCGCTTGATCGCCCACCAGGTGATCTGGCGAATCGGGTGCTGCAGCTCCTCGTCGCCGAAGCGCTCGGCCTCTTCGACCGCGGCGCGCTGCTCCGGATCCTCGGGGAACAGCGCCGGCTCCGGTCGCAGATCCTCGAGCGCGCGCGTGATCTTGCGCGAGCCCTGCACCTTGCGCCCGTCGATCTTCAGCGCCGGCACGGTTTTGCCCGGGAACCCGAGGGCCCGCAGGATGCCCTTCGACATCACCGGAAAGAGGTCGGTTCGCTTGTAGGGGATGCCCTTGTACTCGAGCATCGTCCGCACCGCCATCCCCGGATGCGACCCTGGAATCGTGTAGAGACGCGCCTCCACGGCGCCGATCCTACGGCGTCGGCGATAATCGCGACGTGCTCCTCGCGGTCGACGTCGGCAACACCCAAACACACCTCGGCGCCTTCGAGGGCGAGGACTTGGTCGAGCACTGGCGCTTCCAGACCCGCTCGGGGGCGACCGGCGACGAGCTCGCCGAGCGGATCAGCGGCTTCTTCTCGCTCTGCGGGATGTCGTTCGGCGATGTGAGCGCCGTCTGCGTTTCCTCGGTGGTGCCGCCGCTCGGCAGCCAGTTCGAGGAGATGACGGGGCGCTACCTCGAAGCGGAATGCCTGACGATCGGTCCCGGGATCAAAACCGGGATGCCGATCCGGATCGACAATCCGCTCGAGGTCGGCGCCGACCGCCTCGTCAACGCGATCGCCGCCTATGACCGATTTGGCTCGGCCTGCGTCTCGGTCGACTTCGGCACCGGCATCAACATCGACGTCGTCTCCGCCGAGGGCGAGTACCTCGGCGGCGCGATCGGCCCCGGCCTGGCGCCCTCGCTCAGCGCCCTGATCGAACGCGCCGCCCGGATCACCCGGATCGATCTCGAAGAGCCGCGGGAGGCGATCGGCCGCTCGACCCGGGCGGCGATCCACTCCGGCTTCATCTTCGGCTTCGCCGGCCTGATTGACGGCATCGTCGGCCGGATCGAAGAAGAGCTGCCGAATCCCAAGGTGCTGGCCACCGGCGGCTATGCCTCCACCGTCGTTCCCTTCACCGAGACGATCGACGAAGTCGACGACCTGCTTACCCTCAAAGGGCTGAGACTGATCCATGAGCGCAACGCATCCACAGCCCCCGCTGACTGATCCCCTGCGGATCGGCAACGTCGAGATCCCCAACCGCGTCCTCCTTGCCCCCCTCGCGGGAATCGGCAACTGGTTCGTGCGCCTGCAGGCCAAGCGCCACGGGGCCGGGCTGGCGGTCTCCGAGATGGTCTCCAGCTTTGGCCTGCACCACCGCAACGAGCGCACTCTGCGCGAGCTGATGCGCATCCATCCCGACGAGCACCCGGTCTCGATCCAGCTCTTCGGCCACGACGCCGAGGTGATGCGCTCGGCCGCGGCGATCGCCGCTGAGGCGGGCGCCGACCTGATCGACATCAACATGGGCTGCCCGGTGCGCAAGGTGCGCAAGACCGGCGCCGGCGCCGAGCTGCTGCGCGATCAGGAGCTCGCCCTGGCGCTGGCCCGCGGTGCGATCGAGGGCAGCGGCCTGCCGGTCACGGTGAAGCTGCGCTCCGGGATCGAAGTCGGTGACCGCTCGGGCTTCGCCCTCGCCGTGCGCCTCGCCGAGGAGGCCGGCGTCGCTGCGATTGGCTTCCACCCGCGGGCCGCTACCGTCGGACACAAAGGCAGCCCCGACTACGCGCTCACCCGCGAGCTGGTCGAGCGGATCGAGGTGCCGGTGATCGTCTCCGGAGGCCTCAAGAGTGCCGCCGCGGCGAGGGTCGCCTACGAGGAGTCGGGGGCGGCCGCGGTGATGATTGCCCGTGGCTCGCTCGGCAACCCCTGGGTCTTCGAAGAGCTGACCGGCCGGCGACAGGAGCCGCCGGATCGCGGCGAGGTCGCGGCGGAGCTGCTCTGGGTGATCGACCGCGCCACCGAGCACCTCGGCGAGGAGCGCGCCGGTCGCTATCTGCGCAAGTTCTACCCCTGGTACATGGAGCCGCTGGGCGCTTCGCCGGAGCTTGCCGACGAGCTGCAGCGCCACGCCGACCTGGTGCAGGCACGGCGCCTGATTGCCGATTTGGCCGTGCCGACCGCGAGCGGGGCTTAAACCGGATTGGCCGCGTAAAGCGGCTAGCTATAATCCCGCGACTTCCGGCCCTGGTGTGGTGACTCAAAGCCGCTGCACCCGGGCGTTTTTGGGTCTAGGAGCCGGGTTCCGGCCGTTCTCAACCACTAAAGCGAGGTAGTGCCAAAGTGAGTCGCCAGTCCGTCATCACACCCGAGGGCCTCGAGAAGCTCAAGGAGGAGATCGAAAACCTCTCGACCGTGCGGCGGCGCGAGGTTGCCGAGCGGATCAAGGAGGCGCGCGAGTTCGGCGACATCTCCGAGAACGCCGAGTACGACGACGCCAAGAACGAGCAGGCGCTGCTCGAGCAGCGGATCGCCCAGCTCGAAGAGCGGCTGCGCCGCGCGACCGTCATCGACGAGAAGGACATCAGCACCGACGAAGTCCAGTTCGGCTCGATCGTCCACGTCAAGGACCAGAAGACCGACGTCTCGCAGAAGTTTCAGATCGTCGGCTCGACCGAGGCCGACCCGCTGGAGCACAAGCTCTCCAACGAGTCGCCGATCGGCAAAGCCCTGATCGGCCACAAGCGCAACGACATCGTCACGGTCGAGGTCCCGCGCGGGCCGAAGAAGAAACTGAAGATCACCAAGATCGAGACGGCCTGACGCGGCTCCCGGGTAGGCTCGCGCTCGCATGAGCGGCGAGGCCGAACAACCGAAGCTCTCCGACGTTCTCCGCGACCGTCGCGAGAAGCTCGAGCGCTTGCGCGAGGCGGGGATCGATCCGTTCCCGCCCGAGTTCGCCGAGCGCGAGGAGATCGGCGAGGTGCGGGCGGCGCACGAGGGGCTCGCGCCCGGGGTCGAGACCGACTCGCGACATCGCGTCGCCGGTCGCCTGGTCGGTCGTCGTGGCCACGGCAAGGCCTGCTTCCTCGACCTCCGCGACGCCAGCGGCCAGATCCAGCTGCACGCGCGCGAGGACCTGCTCGGGCCGGAGGCCTACGAGGTCCTCGTCGACCTCGACCTCGGCGACATCATCGGCGTCGAGGGCACGGCGATGGCGACGCGGCGGGGGGGCGAGCTCTCGCTGGCGATCGACCATTGGAAGCTGCTGGCGAAGAGCCTGCGGCCGCCGCCCGACAAGTTCCACGGGCTCGAGGACGTCGAGACCCGCTACCGCCAGCGCGAGCTCGACCTGATCGCCAACGAGGAGAGCCGTAAGCTCTTCGCCCTGCGCGCCCGCACGGTCAGCGAGGTGCGCCGCTACCTCGACGAACACGGCTTCGTCGAGGTCGAGACGCCGGTCCTGCAGCCGCTCTACGGCGGCGCCCTGGCGCGTCCCTTCACGACCCACCACAACGCGCTCGACCGCGACCTCTATCTGCGCATCGCCACCGAGCTCTACCTAAAGCGCTTGGTCGTCGGGGGAATCGACCGCGTGTACGAGCTGGGCAAGGACTTCCGCAACGAGGGGATCTCGCACAAGCACAACCCCGAGTTCACGATGCTCGAGTGGTACGAGGCCTGCGCCGACTACGCCTCGACCGCGCACCGGGTCGAGCAGATGGTCGCCGAGGTCGCCGAGCGGGTTCTCGGCACGACGGTGGTCGAGCGCGACGGCGTCTCGATCGACTTCGCGCCGCCCTGGAACCGGGTCAGCTTCCGCGAGGCGATCCGCGAGGCCAGCGGCATCGACATCGCCGAGCACCCCACGCGCGAGGCGCTGGCGGCGGCGATCGGCAGCGAGCCCGACCCCGAGGAGGGCTGGGGCAAGCTGGTCGACGGCCTGCTCTCCAAGCACGTCGAGCCAGGGCTGATCCAGCCGACCTTCGTCCTCGACTATCCGGTCGAGCTCTCGCCCTTCGCCAAGTCCCACCGCTCCGAGGAGGGCCTGGTCGAGCGCTTCGAGGCCTTCGCCGGCGGCATGGAGATCGCCAACGGCTTCACCGAGCTCAACGACCCCGACGAGCAGCGGCGGCGATTCGAGCAGCAGGCCGAGGAGCTGGCCCGCGGCGACGAGGAGGCCCAGCCCTACGACGAGGATTTCGTCGCCGCGCTGGAGCAGGGGATGCCCCCGACCGGGGGGGTCGGAATCGGGATCGACCGCCTGGTGATGCTGCTGACCGGGGCAAAGAGCGTGCGCGAGGTCGTGCTCTTCCCGGCGATGCGTACCTAGTTCGGACGAAATCGGCCAAAAGCCCGCTCTGAGCGCTTTTTTGCGTCCGCGGGCCGGGGAGGCGCGCTCGGTATCCTCTAAGGACCACATAGGCGCTTACCGATAACCGAAGGGCGCCCACCGATACTTACTCAGCCGCGCCGCGTTGAGTAGATAGAGAGGCTTTTTGTTCGAGCGATTTACAGAGCGAGCCCGTCAGGTAGTCGTCCTAGCCCAGGAAGAGGCGCGCACGCTGAAGCACAACTACATCGGCACCGAGCACATCCTGCTCGGCCTGCTGCGCGAGGAGGAGGGCCTCGCAGCGCGGGTCCTCGAGTCCCTCGACATCACCACCGAGCGCGTCCGCTCGCAGGTGGTTCGCATCGTCGGCTCCGGCGAGGAGGTCACCTCCGGCCAGATCCCGTTCACCCCGCGCGCCAAGAAGGTGCTTGAGCTCGCCCTGCGCGAGGCGCTCTCGCTTGGCCACAACTACATCGGCACCGAGCACATCCTGCTTGGCCTCGTGCGCGAGAACGAGGGCGTCGCCGCCCGCATCCTGCTCGACTTCGACGCCGACTCGGACAAGATCCGCAACGAGGTCATCCGCATGCTCTCCGGCCCCGGTGGCCGGCGTCAGGGCGCGGGCACCGGTGCGGGCTCCGGCGAGGGCAAAAAGTCTTCGAAGCTGCTCGACCAGTTCGGCCGCAACCTGACCAAGCTCGCCGAGGAGGGCAAGCTCGACCCGGTGATCGGTCGCGAAACCGAGATCGAGCGGATCATGCAGATCCTCTCCCGCCGCACCAAGAACAACCCGGTGCTGCTGGGCGAGCCCGGCGTCGGCAAGACCGCCGTGGTCGAGGGACTGGCCGCGCGCATCAACAAGGGCGAAGTCCCCGAGCTGCTCAAGAACAAGCAGATCTACACGCTTGACCTGGCCGCCCTGGTCGCCGGCTCGAAGTACCGCGGTGAGTTCGAGGAGCGCCTCAAGAAGGTGATGAAAGAGATCACCCAGCGCGGCGACATCATCCTCTTCATCGACGAGCTCCACAACCTGGTCGGCGCCGGCGCCGCCGAGGGCGCGATCGACGCCGCCTCGATCCTCAAGCCGGCCCTCGCCCGCGGTGAGCTGCAGACGATCGGCGCGACGACGCTCGACGAGTACCGCAAGTACCTCGAGCGCGACTCGGCGCTGGAGCGCCGCTTCGCCCAGATCAAGGTCGACCAGCCCTCGGTCGAGGACACGGTGAAGATCCTCGAAGGGCTGCGCGAGCGCTACGAACAGCACCACCGCGTCAACATCACCGACGACGCGCTGGAAGCCGCCGCCGAGCTCGCCGACCGCTACATCTCCGACCGCTTCCTGCCCGACAAGGCGATCGACCTGATCGACGAGGCCGCCTCGCGGATGCGGATCAAGTCGATGAGCGCGCCGCCGGTCTACCGCGACCTCGAGGAGGAAATCGAGACGACGCGGCGCGACAAGGAGGCCGCGATCGAAGCGCAGGAGTTCGAGAAAGCGGCGAATCTGCGCGACACCGAGCGCCAGCTGACCACCCGCAAGCGCCAGCTCGAAGACGAGTGGGCCGAGGGTGAGAACGGCGACCGTCCAGACGTGGGCGAAGAGGAGATCGCCGACATCGTCTCGATGTGGACCGGCATCCCGGTCTTCAAACTGACCGAGGCCGAGACGCAGAAGCTGATCCGCATGGAGGAGGAGCTGCACAAGCGGGTGATCGGCCAGGAGGTCGCGATCACCGCCGTCTCCAAGGCGATCCGCCGCTCGCGTGCGGGGATCAAGGACCCGAAGCGGCCGGCCGGCTCGTTCATCTTCCTCGGCCCCTCGGGGGTCGGCAAGACCGAGCTCGCTCGCACGCTCGCCGAGTTCCTCTTCGGCGACGAGGAGTCGATGGTCCGCATCGACATGTCCGAGTACATGGAGAAGCACGCGGTCAGTCGCCTGGTCGGCTCGCCTCCGGGCTACATCGGCTACGACGAGGGCGGCCAGCTGACCGAGGCGGTGCGGCGCAAGCCCTACAGCGTGCTGCTGCTCGACGAGATCGAGAAGGCCCACCCGGACGTCTTCAACATCCTGCTGCAGATCCTCGAGGACGGGCGCCTCACCGACGCCCAGGGCCGCACGGTCGACTTCCGCAACGCGATCGTGATCATGACCTCGAACATCGGCGCCTCGGAGATCTCGAAGAACACCTCGATCGGCTTCACCGTCTCCGATGAGACCGGCATGTCCTACGACGACATGAAGAACCGGATCATGGGCGACCTCAAGCGGGTCTTCCGGCCCGAGTTCCTCAACCGGATCGACGAGGTGATCGTCTTCCACAAGCTGGCCAAGGAGGAGGTCAAGGAGATCATCGACCTGATGATCAACCGGGTCCGCGTCCAGGTGGCCGAGCACGAGCTGCAGCTGGAGCTCACCGACGAGGCCAAGGACCTGCTGGTCGACAAAGGCTGGGATCCGTCGATGGGCGCCCGTCCGCTGCGCCGGGCGATCCAGCGCTACATCGAGGACCCGCTGGCCGACGAAGTGCTGCGCCAGGGCGCCGAGATGCCGGCGGGCTCTACCGTGATGGTCGAGCGCGATCCCTCCGGCGACGAGGAGGACCGTCCGCTCAGCCTGACGATCGTCAAGCCGAAGAAGCAGGTGCGGCCGAAGAAGTCCAAGCCCGAGCCCGAGAAGGTCGGCGTCGGCGCAAAGCAGGGCGAGGGCGAGCCGAGCGGGGAGGGTGGCTCTCCCCAAGAGGGCGAGCCTCACGCGCCTTCGCCCTCGGACGAGTAACGCGGTACGAATTTCGCACATTTTTACGGAAGCAAATGTGTGTAACCGCTGGGCGCCCTGCTACGGTCCGCGCCGATGAGGCTCGGGATCTCGCAGTTCGGGGCAGGCGCGCGCACGGGGCTGCGCAGCCTGCTCGCAGCGGGGTTCATGTCCGCCGCGATGGTCGGGCCGGTTGACGACGCGGCGGCCGATCCGTGCGCTGGCGGGGTGACCGAATGGAAAGGGATTAACGGCGCCAGCTTCAACAGCGATGCGAACTGGAGCAACGGTGGGCCGAGCGCCTCGTGCGACACCTTCATCACTGCGCCCGGTGCCTACACGATCTCGATGACGAGCGGGGCGAACATGAAATCGCTGACGCTCGGCGGCGCCGAATCCTCGCCGACGCTGGTGATCTCGGCGGCCAGCCCCAACACCAATCTGAATGCCTCCACCACTGGGATCGAGATCAAGCACGGAGCG